>SXID01000123.1 GCA_005772955.1 Planctomycetia bacterium | reverse complement strand
CCGGTCAGTACGCCCAGCACGCAGAACACCGCGAGCAGCACCGGCAACCACATCGAGTTGCCCACGCCCGCGATGAACATGTCCGCCGATGACGCGACGTAGATCATCGCGACGCCCCCGTAGCGCATCCCGTTCGACACCTCCGCCGACAGCCGGCGCCGGTTGATGTGTTCGGACACCAGCACGATGAGCGCGAGCGGAATGACCCACGCCTGCGGGTGAACGAAGAACGGCACCCCGTTGTGCGCGAGTAGCGCCCACATCGCCGCGTTCGTTGAGAGCGCCGCGAGCAGCGCCCAGCCGAATGACTTCCGCGACAGCGCGAGCAACCCGTACACGCCGCCCGCGAGGAACCACAGCCACGCGTACATATCGAAGTGCTGCGGCAGGTTCTTCAGGTAGCCGAGGAGCGGCACGAGACCGGGTGCGGCGCTCTCTGCGAACTCGTTCACGAACCCCGGCGGCTTCGCCCAGAATGCGAGTAGCGGGATCAGCGGCAGTAGCACGCCGGTGCGGCGCAACGGACCCGCGAATACGTCGATCTTCTTTCGCTCGAACAGTTCCGCGAGACCGATGCCGACGTACGCGAGCGCCATCACCGCGAACGTCCAGACCTTCGCGAGCTGCCCGATGAACAGTTCCGGCACATTGAACCGGATCTGCACGAAGAACACCACGATTAGCACTTCGGCGAGGTATACGTACGCGGTGCGAAGCGACAGCCGCAGTGCGAGCGGGTCACGTTCGGGCTTCAGCGCGAACCTCAAAGCGAGGACGAACAGCCCAGCGATTCCGGCGAGCATCGCGAGCGAGGCTTCGCGCGCCAGCGGCGTGATGCGCTTGATCGGATCGTACACCGGCACCTGCTGGAGCAGGTTGAGACACAAGACCGCGAGCGCCAGAACCGCGCTACAGCCCGCGACGTTCCGCAATGCGCGGCGCCAGCTTTCCCCGAGACGCGCCGCAACTTCGCTTCCCGCCACCGCCGCGAACGCGAGCGCAACGAACAGCCAGCCGTTGCGGTGCAGCCACACGTACCGGTCCTGCGGCTCCGGGATCGCCCACGCGAGCGCCGCAAGTGCGCCCACGCCGAGCGCAGCGCTCAGTGTTTGAAGCGATTCGCGAACCGTATCTGAGTAGACGCGAGCCAGCACGGCGAACGAGATCGCGAGGACCGCGACGCTGGACGGGTTCGCGAGCCGATCCAGGAGTCCGGGCCAGATCAACCCGATGCGCAGCCCGAGAACGCTCCCGAACACCGCGAGCAGCGGCAGCGCGCCGAGGAGCCACGGCCAGGAGTCGCCGCGACCGTGCATTCCCAGGAGCGGCTTCGTGCGCCGCGAAAGCGCCAGAGCGATGCACGCCACGCCCAGCGCGTACGCAGCCAGCGCGAGCGCGGTCGCGGGTACGTCCCAGATTGGTCGCGTGTCGGCTTCGGCGACGATGAGCAGAGCCGCGAGCGCGCCGACGGTGAACAGCCCCGGCCGCGCGAACATCGCAACGCGGTCCCACAACCCGACCGCACACGCGAGCGCGACGGCAACCAGCGCGCCCCACGCGAGGTACGGGTCTGTTGGAGTTGCTGCGAACGTGGGGCCGAGGCCGAGTAGCAGCAGCGCGAATGCCGGGATGATGACGCCATCGAGCGGTTCCAGCCACGCGCTTCCTTCCGCGCTCGCACGCTGCCGGATGCGAACCAGCGTCCAGCAGATTGACGCGACGGCGACACCGGCTGCGTTCGCGAGGAAGAACCCGGCGAGCGTGTCCGATCCCCACGCGATCCACACGAAGATCCCCGCGAGGTTCACCGCCAACCCTGACACTCCTGCGAAGACGACCCCGCGCGTTCGCAGCGCGAGCGCGCCGAAGAACAGCGCCGCAGCGAGCGACAACCCGGCCGGGAGCCACGGTTTCCACGGGTCGAACCAGCCGGCGCGCAGCGCGCAGACCACGAGCAGCGAGGCGAAGCACGTGAGCCACCAACCGCTGAGCCGGACGCGGGAGAGCGTTGTGCAGAAGCCACCGCCGACCGCGAGCCACGTGAGCGCCAGCGCATGGAACGAGAGCCACCGGTCCGGTTCGTCCCAACTGCTCACGCCGGCCGCGACCAGCACGCCTGCGATCAGACCCGCGAACGCGAACACGAGCGACCCGGCTTCCGGCTGTGCGCGCCGCGTGTGCCAGAACCCCGCGCCCGCGACCAGAACGAGGGCAGACCAGCCGAACGAACCAAGCGGGCCAACCGACGCTGGAAGTGGTGCGCCCGGATTTCCGAGGAGTCGCATCGTCGGCACGAAGCACACGAGCGAGAGAGCGCCGAAGCCGATCAGCACTTGCAGCATGAGCGGAACGCCGCCAGGCACACGCCACTCGGACAGCAGCCAGAGGAGCGCCCACACCGCAGCGCTGCCCGCGAGGACGAGAAGCAATCGCGTTTGTTCGGTGCCGTCGAGCGGCTTCCCGGCCGTGACGACCGACAGCGCGTAACCCGCGGTCAGGGTGGCGACGAACACCAGACCGCCGGACAGCGCGTACCCCGAAGATCGCTCGCGCCCCGCACAGGTGGCGAGTCCGAACACGACCAGCGCGAGCGGAACGAGGTTCGAGAGCATCGCGCCCATCTGCGCGAATGGCGACGCTTCGAGCGGGCCGCCCGGTTTCAACCGGCTTAGTCCGATCTCCGCGACGATCGTGGAGAGCACGACCACCACGCCCGCGGCGACGGTGAACAGCGCGAGTAACCACGGCCTGAGCCATGGCGACGGCCGCGCGGCGAAGCCGATTGCTTCCGCGCCACGCCGCAGCGGAACACGAATCGCGACCAGCGCGGCACCCGCGACGAACGCGAGCGCCAGACTCCACCGCAACGCGGACGCAACTGCGATATCGGCCGCGTGCGTCCCGGCCCACACCAGAGGCGCGGCCAGCGCGAGGGGCACAAGTGCGATCGCGTGAACATCGGTGTCGTGTTCTATCTTCGATAGCCGCCATGAGAGCAACACCGCGACGGCCAGCACCGCCAACAGCACCCACGCGATCGCATCGAAGGCGTGTGCCAGCTCCGGAGGCGCGATAACGAATCGCACTGCGCCGAACGGCGTGAGTTCGGCGCCCACCCCCGGTAGCACCGCGACCGCGCCGAGCACGAAGAAGCCAATCACGGCTGTGCCGAGTGTGAACCGGTCGAGTGACAACGGATTGTCACACCACAGTTCGCGTAGGCGACTGTTGGCTTGCAGTGCGTGGCGCGCGATCGCCCACGCAATCGCAAGCACGCCGATCGCGAGTCCGAACGCGTGCATTGCGCGCGGGTCGCGGTGAGTAAGCGAGGTGGTTCGCCACCAGTCCTGTTCTTCGATCCAGCCGAACGCGACCAGCAGCGCGCCGAGCGTGATCGCGGCCTGAAACGCGCTGAACGCGCCGCGTTCACGCCATAGCAGTACGAACGCGAGCCACAACACGCCGAGCCAGACCGCGAGACCGGATGTCGCGTACGCGAACCCGAACGCGGGGAAGAACAGTAGCGGCATCGCGAGTGCCGACGACAGCCGCGCGACCCAGCGCAACGGATCGCCGAAGACGCGCGCCTGCCGTCGGCAGAGGACCGCACAGAACGCGGCGAGCGTTGCGTGTGTGAGGATCGCGATTTCGATCGCGAGCGTTTCCGGCTGCACGTTCCAGGTGAACACGCCGAGGTGGAGCGCGCCGAGCAGCGCCGCAACCGAGCCGACCCATGTGAAGACGAAGGTGCCGGTGAGCCGCGCCAGAGCGACGGCCGTGAGCGCCAGCGTGAACAGCGTGCCGGTGTGCCATGCGCTTTCAAGCGTGAGCGACGTCGTGGCGATGAAGAGCGCCACGGCACACGCGGCGAAGGACACGTCGCGCCCGGCGCGGCGGAGCAGGGCGGTTGCGCCTCCGTGCGAGCCACGCAGTGCGACCGCGCCAGCCGTGAAGACGAACGCTTCCACCGCGACGACGAATCCCCACATCGCCGGCTGGTGTGGCGCCTGCCACCAGAGCGCCCACAGCGTTCCCACAAGTATCAGCCACAACCCGCCGTGTGCGAGGGCGCGGCGCTTCCATCTGTAGTTGCTTGCGAGCAACCCGAGAGCGCCGGCCGCGTGCGCGAAGGCCGCGTGTGCGGGGTGGTCGGTGCCGTTCCAACTCACGAGGAGCAACCCGAGCAGGCCGACGCACAGCGCACCGATCGCGTAACTCGCGGTCTGGCGCGATCTGCCTCGCGCGAGCAGTTCAGCGAGCGACGCGAGAACCAGCGCGAAGCCCACGAGTACCGCGCCGCTCTCGACGGAACCGAGCTTCTCGTTTAACGCGGTCGGCGTGGACCAGTTCCCCGTGATGCCGTGGAATGTGAGGACCGCAGCGAACCCAAGGAGTGAGATCGCGCCGACATGTACCCACGGCAGTTTCTCGCGGAATGCAACTCGCGTGAGGTACAGACCCGTTGCCGCGGAGACCAGGAGGAGCGCAAGCGGATCGGGCCACGCGAGCATGAGGCCGGTCGTCATGGTCACGAACCCGGTCAGCGCGACGGCGGTCCCCACCGTCCTCCGTCCGGCTGACGCAACGCGGCGCAGCACCAGTACGCCCGCTTCCACGACCGGCACACTCGCGAGGGCCAACGGAACCGCGAGCGCGTGAAGCCGCGCGGCCATCTGCTCTGCTTCGCGGACGACGTACAGACTCCACGCCGCGACGAGCGCGAACGCAGCCACGCCCACGAACATCAGCAGCGCGGTCCCGCTCTTGTCGGTGACGGGTACATCTCTTCGGGCCGCGGAGTACCACGACAGTCCGCCGAGCGTTGCGCCGCACGCGACGGCGAAGCACGCAAGTGGGAGCCACGCCAGCGCGAGGTTTGTTGGGAGGAGTTGCGTTCCGGCCGCGCCCACGACCGCGAGCGCGAGCAGCCATCGCCGGTCCACCGGGCCGGGCAAGTGCTCGGTGCCGATCAAGTCGCGCCCACCGGTGCGCACCACTCCCACGAACGCGGCTAACGCCGCGACCTTCACCGCGACATCGGGAAGACCATCGGTTCCTTTGGTGAACGGAGCGGCGAGAAGGAGTAGCGTGATCGGCGTCAGCAACATCGAGATGACGAGCATCCCGCGGCTCGTGCCGGACAGCTTCCACCGGTGCAGCGTGTACTGGCCCGCACCGAACAGACCGATTGTCACCGCGGCCGAGAGAAGGAACCGGAAGTACGGAATGTCCTCGAGCGTCTGCCTGAGCGTGACGACGAGCGCGATGGAACACCCTACGATGAGCAACCCGCCGACGAGTTCGCCCCACAGGATGTTGTGTTCTTCGAGGAACCCGCCGCGCCGCGGCTTCGGCGCGGGTGGTTCGTCTGGCGGTTCCGGTGTTAACGACGCGGGTTCACTCGCTTCTACTGCGGTGATCACTGGCGGAAGTGGTTCGGAAACCTCAGGTGTTGATTCGGGAATCGGGAGCGGAGCGGCGGGTTCAGTCGCGGGCGGAGCGGCTTCGACTTCTGGCGGGGGAACGAGTGCGACCGCATTGGCGGGCGCGACAGGTTGCCCGGGGGCTGTCTCCGCGATGGGCTTCGCGCGCGGGCGTGCCGATTGCTTCGACTTCGCCGGCAGGCCTTGCAGGCTTCGCGCGCGGTTTTCGAGCTGATTCAGCACCACAGCGGCGGCTTCGGGATCGAGCTGCGCGCGGTCGATGAGCGCGCCCACTTCGCGCTCGGCGATGCGGATGCGATGCAGTTGGTATGCAATTCGGCTGTCGAGTTCGAGGTCGCAGCGGATGCAGTTGCGGTCGCGCTCTTCGGTATCCGAACCGCATGCGGGGCAGTAGCGGAAGGGCCGGCGCGGCCGATCGTCTTTCGGTTCGCTCGCGGCGCCGGAGATCGCGCGGACGATGGCGGCCACGGCTAGCCACAGGAGGTGGCCGACGACCGTGACCAGCACGACCACGATCAGGAAGCCGCAAAGATAGTTCACGCCGGCGCACTCCGGGAGCTGAACACACCGACGCCTGGGGGTGGAATTATTCTCACTTGGGATTGTAAGGTTGCGAGCGGCGCGGTGTCAGCCCGCCGGTTGAATCGCGTCGGCGGGCTGTCGCCTCGACGCTCGCAAGGAATTCGACTCACACGTCGCAGGCGGCCACGGCTTGCTTCAATCCCGCGAGTGGCTCGCGTGTCGGGATGAACTCCTGACCGACGTAGCCGGTGTAACCCACATCCACCAGCTTCTTGATCACCGCGGGGTAGTTCACCTCTTGCTTGTCGTCGAGTTCGCCGCGGCCCGGCGCGCCCGCGGTGTGAATGTGCCCGATCAAGTCCTTCGTCTGGTCGATGCGCCGCATCAGGTCGCCGTGCATCACCTGAACGTGGTAGATGTCGAAGAGGAGTTTCACGCGTGGGCTGCCGACCTTCTTGAGGACGCTCACGACGAAGTCGAGGTCGTCGCCCTGGTAACCGGGGTGACCCTTCATCGGGTCGCTGTCGTCGCGGGTGTTGAGATGTTCGAGGCACACCGTGACAGCTTTCTTTTCAGCGTAGGTCGCGAGTTTCTTCAAGCCCTCCACGCAGTTCTTGAAGGCGTCGTCAGTCGAGATCACCGCGGACTTCGGGTCGTCCGGGTTTGTCCACTTGTAGCCCACGAACGCGATTACGTTCGGGTACTTCGCGTCGGCGCACTGGTCGATGGTCTTGTTGGTGCGCTCAATCACTTCGTCGTGGAACTTCGCGTTATTGAACCCGCGCATGAACGGCGCACCGGGCATCCCGTTAGACGCGATCGCGCACACGAGTTCGTGCTTCTTGAGCGTGGTCCAGTGTTCCGGCGCGATCAGTTCCACCGACTTGCACTGAAGGTCTTTCGCGACCGTACACGTCTTTTCGACGGTCCACTTCTCGCCGCGTGCGTTGAAACACCAGAACGCGACCGACTGCTTCACGTTGCCCTTGAGTTTGGCCTTCGGCTCTTCAGCGTGGGTCATGTTCGTTCCCGCGAGTGCGGACGCGGCTACCGCGCCCTTGAGGATCTGACGGCGGCTGTGCATTGTGTGACTCCGGTAGAGGAGATTAGAGAAGCGGCCCGCCGGAGAGAGCCGGCGGGCCGCGTGCGATCGAGGGCCGCGTCTACTACCTGACCTGATGCGCGGAAGGCTCACGGCACCGCCGCTCGAATTCGATCGCGCGAACCGGTGGAACCACGATTAACGGGGTTGTTCCAGACCACCGGTTTGCGCGATCGAATTCGAGCGAAAGCGGTGCTGGAACAGCCTTCCCCGCGACGCATGACAAGCCACGTACTCGGACGACGCAACATCGTCCTGGTGCGAAGCACCGAGCTAACCGCGCCCCTTGATCACAAAACAGGTTGTAATGGAAGGGGGAAGGAGATGCAACGAAGTGGTATTTGGATTTCGCCGCTTGCGGCGTAGCGAATACGCTCGCTACGCCGCAAGCGGCGAAAACTTACGGCTTCAGCGGCGCCATGTTTTCGATCCACCCCGCCACACTGGGGTCCATCCAGTTGAAGAGCAGCACACCGGGCAGCACACCCAGCGCGATTGCCAGCAGCGCGAATGGCAACAGACACACCGCCTCGCGCGGCGATAGTTCAGGGAAGTCCTTCGTCGCGGCGTTGGTGCCGAGGTAGACACGCTGCCATGTCCACAGGAGGTACGCGGCGGTGAGGATCACACTCGCCACGGCAGGGACCGCGAGCGCAGGCGAGAAGTTCCAAGCGGCGATGAACACGCAGAACTCGCCCACGAACCCGCACAAGCCCGGTAGTCCCATCGAAGCGAAGAAGAGGATCGCGCTGAGGCCCGCATACAGCGGCATCGGTTCCTTTAGACCGCCGAAGCGGTTCAGGTCGCGGTGGTGGGCACGGTCGTACACCACGCCCACGATGAAGAAGAGCGCCGACGCGGTAATGCCGTGCGCCACCATCTGGAAGATCGCGCCGTTCACGCCCCACTGCCAGTATTGCGAGTTCGCGGCGCTGCCCCAACTCGCGAGGCCCAACACCACGAACCCCATGTGACTAACGCTTGAGTAAGCAAGCAGCTTCTTGAAGTCGGTTTGTCCCATCGCGACGATCGCGCCGTACACGATGCCGATGACGCCGATGAGGCCGACCCACCAGGCGAGTTCGGACGCTGCCCACGGGCACACCGGGAACGCGACGCGAATCAAACCGTAGCCGCCGAGCTTCAGCAGCACACCGGCCAGGATCATGCTCACGGGTGTGGGCGCTTCGACGTGTGCATCGGGCAGCCAGGAGTGCAGCGGCACGATCGGCACCTTCACCGCGAACCCGAGGAACAACAACACGAACACGCAATACTGGAACTGCTTCGTACACACCGGCTGTGCCTTCAGGCGTGCGAGCGCTGCGTCGCGGTCCACGCCCGGCGCGAACAGCTTCACCTTTGTTGCGTCGTCGCCTTTGCTCGGCTTCTCGACCACGGCAGTTTTCACCGCGAGCCGATCCTCTTGACCGCTCAGGACGAGTGACGCTGCGCGCCCGACCTTCGCTAACGTGACGAAGTCGAAAGTGTGGACCTCGACACGTTCACGCGCCGCTTCGGGCAGGATTTTCTCGCGCCGGGCGAGTTCTTCGGTCTTTTGTGTCACGACGCCTTGATCCACGAAGTCACGCGCGTTCACGGAATACAGCGCGATCATCGCGACAAGGAGACACACCCCGCCGAGGAGCGTATAGACGACGAACTTCAGCGCTGCGTACTTGCGGTTGCCCCCGCCCCACAGCCCGATGAGGACGTACATCGGGAGCAGCATCAATTCGTAGGAGACGTAGAAGAGGAAGAAGTCGAGCGCGAGGAACGCGCCGATAACGCCCGTTTCGAGCAGGAGCAGGAGCGCGAGATAGCCGCGCACGGACTCGGTTATCTTCCAACTCGCGACGATCGAGAGTAGCGTGACGAGCGCGGTCAGCACCACGAGCGGTAGGCTGATGCCGTCAACGCCGAGCGCGAACTGAATGTTGAAGAGCGAGATCCACGTCCGGCGCGCGACCCAGTCGTTCGGTTTGAGTTCCTTTGGGATGGGTTGTGCCGCGTCGCTCGCGGCCTTGTCCGCGCGGTTGTCGAGGCGTGTGTGAACGGAGTGCCTGGGCATCCCGTTCGCGTCGGTGCCTTGGTCGAGCAGGTTGTAGTACCCGACGACGACGCACAGCGCGACGGAGAGCGTGCCGGCGGCGCCGAAGGTGGCCCACCACCGCATCACTTCGGTCCACTTCGACGGGAACGCAAGTAGCCCTGCCGCGCATACCGCTGGCAGGAACACGAGGATCGACAGCCAGGTGAGGTCCGACTCGGGCATTCCTAGCCTTCAAGGAGGAGAAAGGCCGTTTCACATCGGAGGCCGCAGAGGAAGAAGAAGCAGAGTTCTTTGATTCGGCTCTCTGGTCTTTCTCTGAGGTCTCCGCGGTGAAACTCTGATGTCACTTCGCCAGAACCGCGAGCATCCCTAACAACAGCGCAGCAGTCAAGGCCAGCGCGAGGACGTAAGACCGGATCAGCCCGGTTTGCGCGGCTCGGAACACCAAACCCAGCGCGCCGGCGGACTGCCCGATCGCGTTCAAGATCCCGTCGAGCGTGAACCAGTCGAATCGCCGCGACTCCGGTTCCGGTGGGCGCTTGTCGGCCGCTGCCGCCGCGTGCGCGAGGTTGAGCGTCGGTTTAACGATGGCCGCGTCGTAGGCTTCGTCGAAGTACCATTTGCCGAGCAAGAACCGGTACCAGCCTGGCCCGGTCGCGTGGAGGGAGTCGCGCGATGGCGTCTTCTGGTAGAAGACGCTGAACGCGAGGTACGCGCCCATCGCGGCCATGCCCAGTGCGATCGCACCCGCGTACAGGTGAACGTGGTGTTCCGCTTTCTGCTCCGTCGCGAAGTCGGTCTTCACGCTGATTGGTTCGGCGCTGTGCAGCACGTGACCGAGTGTACTTGCTTCCGCTTCCCACACCGGCCAGCCCCACGCGATCCCGATGCTGAACATCGCGAGGACGATCAGCGGCGTGGTCATCACGCGAGGAGATTCGTGTGCGTGGTCGTGGATGTGCTGGTCGCGCGGCGTGCCCGTGAATGCGAGGAACCAGAGCCGGAACATGTAGTACGCCGTCATGCCCGCGGTTACGACCGGAAGCGCGAAGAGAAGCACGTGTTCGGGATGAACGCTCACGTAGCCGAGCGCCGACGAGAGAATCATGTCCTTGCTGTACCAACCGCTCAGCAGCGGCGCGCCGGAGATCGCCAGCACGCCCACCAGCATCGTGAACGCGGTGATTGACATCTTCGCTTTCAAGCCGCCCATTTTGCGGAGGTCTTGTTCGTGGTGGCACCCGTGAATCACGCTACCGGAACACAGGAACAGCAGCGCCTTGAAGAACGCGTGCGTGATGAGGTGTAGCAGGCCCGCGACCCACCCGCCGATGCCGAGCGCGAGCATCATGAACCCGAGTTGGCTGCACGTCGAGTACGCCAGTACCCGTTTGATGTCGGTTTGCACGAGTGCAATCGTCGCGCTGATGAATAGCGTGATTGCGCCAATGTAAGCGATGGTGAGCAGCACTTCGGGCGCGAACAGCGGGAAACAGCGGCCGACGAGGTACACGCCGGCCGCGACCATCGTGGCGGCGTGGATGAGCGCGCTGACTGGCGTCGGTCCTTCCATCGCGTCGGGGAGCCACGTTTGGAGCGGCACCTGCGCGCTCTTGCCCATGCAGCCGAAGAAGATGCCGATGCCCATCACCACGAACAACCAGTACGGAATCGTGCCGTAGCTGGTGTACGTCGCGACCACGGGCACGGAGACTTTCCCGTCTTTGTGCCCGCCGGCTTGAATGCCGTCGAAGTGCCCCGGCTTCACGATCGGGAACAGTGCGAGGTGCGAGCCTTCGCCCTGCTTCGGCAATTCGTACTGCGGCACGCCGTAGCGGTTCGGTTCGCTCGACGGGTTCACGCGCACGAATTGGTTCGCGTTGCGCAGCGAAGTGTGGCTGTCGCGCTCCGGTGACCGCACGCGGTGGGTCATCTCTTCGAAGTTCAGCGTGCCGAGGTACGTCCACGCAATCAGCATTCCAACGAGGAATCCCGCGTCGCCAACACGATTCACGATAAACGCTTTGTTCGCGGCGCGGCTCGCGCTCGGGCGTTCGTAGTAGAAGCCGATGAGGAAGAACGAACACACGCCGACGAGTTCCCAACTCACGAACACCTGAAACAGGTTGTCTGCGATCACCAGGTTCAGCATCGAGAAGCAGAACAGCGACAGATACAGGAAGAACCGGCCGAATCGCCCGCGGCGGTGGAGCGAATGAGCCGCCTGCGGCGTCGCATGCCCCGCGTGCGCGTCATGCGACGACGCAAGCGGCTCGTGGCCCGCGTGGTCTTCAACAGTCTTCTGCGTCTCGTCCTTCATGTAGCCGAGCGAGAAGACGAAGATCAGCGTGCCGATGACCGTGACCATCGCGAAGACGACGGCAGTGAGGTGGTCGATCTTGTAGCCGAGTTCCAGTGCGAGCGCCGGCTTCGGTGCAGGCGCGAACCGGTCGCCGGCGTGTTGCTTCTGCCACACGGGTGGCGAAGCAGACTCGAGCGGCCCCAGTCGCACCCAATCGACGCGCTCACCCCATCGCGCGGCCCGCTGTTCGCCTGTCGAAGGGTCGGCGAGGAAGTTGGTGAGTCCGATGACGCCCAACAGTGCGGACCCGGCCATGAACGCGGTCGCGAGGTACGCGCCGGTCTTCAGTGGGATGTCGCCGCCGAGCGCCCAGTAAAGCTTGCTCGCGAACCCACCTTGTTCACGGAACGGCCGGCACAGCGAGCGCACGCCGCCCGCGGCGAGCAGCAACGCGAACGCCGCGAGCGGCAGTAGCGCGCCGACGACGTGCAGTCGACCGGGAACGGCCTGGAACCAGTCGAACATCTCGCCTGAGTTGCGGGCGGCGAGTTGCGAGTGTCGAGTTGATCCCAAGAGTGGCTAGGGATCAACTCGCAGCTCGCAACTCGCAACTCGCAACTACCCCCGTAGGTTCTTCGCTTCGTCCACGTCCACGGTGGCGTGGTTGTTGTAAAAGTTCAGGAAGATGGCCAGCGCGACCGCTGCTTCTGCTGCGGCGAGTACGACCACCATCAGCGCGAACACTTGCCCTTCGAGCCGGAACGTCGTGTTAAACCGCGCGAACGCGACCAGGTTCACGTTGGCCGCGTTGAGGATCAGTTCGACGCCCATCAGGATGCCGATCGCGTTCCGCTTCGACGCGACGCATACCGCGCCACACGCGAACAGGAATGCGCTGAGCAACAGGAACGGCGTGAGACCGACCTCGTTCATGGCTTCACTCGCTTTCGTTTCGCACGAGCGAGGTATGCGGCGCCCACAAGCACCACCAGCAGGTGAACCGAGACGATCTCGAATGGCAAGAGGTATGCGACAGGGGTTCGCGGCGGTGGCGTTCCGGTCGGCACGCCGCTGACACGCCCCTTCGGACTCGTCTCGGTGACGCCCAGGAAGCTCATCCCAAGCGGCCCCGTGCCTGGTAACGCGGCGTTGTCCGACTGCGGCGAACCGAGTTCCAGCGACACCACCGCGAGCAGCACGAATAGCGCTGCGCCGAGTACGCCGCCAACGATCAGTTCGACGCGCTTGGTGCGGAGTTCACGGAGCGGGCCTTGGGCGGTGAGCATCACACCGAACACGACCAACACGAGCGTGCCGCCGACGTACACGATGAGCTGCGCGGCACCCGCGAACTCGGCGCCTAACAGGAAGTAGATGAGCGCGACGCCGATGAGCGTGAAGAGGAGCCAGACGGCCATCCGCACCACGTTGCGCGACGCGACCACGCCGACTGCGGAAACGCAGGTTGCGGTGGCGACCAGAACGAACAGAATAACGGGTAGCGACATCGGAGGTTCGGAGAGGTTCCCGGTCCGGTTGGGAAAAGCATAGGGATAAGCGGCCGCTTGTCCTCCCGCAAGAATAATCCCGCGGAACGTAACTGGTCGGTTGCTTTACCTCGAAGTACGGCATTGTCTGCGGTGAGCCGACCTCGAGGAGCACGCCGCACGCGTTGCGTCGGTCGGTGCTAGGGGAACGGGCGTGTCGTTCCGCTCAGGATGATTGTCAGTTTCGGCAACACCTTCTTGAGCGACTCCTGTGCTTCCGGCGTGGTTTTAGCGAAGGCCACCTTGAGTTCGGTCAATTCCTTGAGTGCGGCGAATTGCTTGAGGCTCGTGTCGTTCAGGTCACTGAAGGTCAGGTCGAGCGAGCGTAGTTTGGTTAACTTGAGGATGTGCGGCACCACCGCGTTCGCGCCCTTGTCGAAGCGGTACAGAGCGAGTTCTTCGAGATCGGTGAGATTCGCAATTGCCGCGACGCCCGCGTCGGTCAGCGGGCCAACGTGGATGCGCAGCGACTTCAGTCCTTTCAACTTGCCTAGTTCCACAACTGCCGCCTCCGGCATCGGTGGCCCTTCAAGCGTGATCGCGGACAACTTCGGGAACGCCTGTATCCCCTTCACGCCGGTTGCGGTGAGGTCGGTGGTGACGAGCCGGAGTGAAGTGAGGGTTTTGAGAGGGGCAAGCGCCGCGAGGTTCGCTTCTCCCACCGGCCCGTCGATGGTCAAGCCCGTGAGGTCGGTCAGTGCCGCGACCTTTGCCAGTCCAGCCGGCGGCGTCTTCGGCGGTTCCGTCTGCCCTTCGGGGACGGCAACTTGAAGCGTCAGGGTCCGCAGGTTCTTCATCTTCGCGAGCGCGTCGAAGAACGCTTCCGACTTGTGGGGCGCGGCGCAGGTCAGGTGCGATAGCGAGGTGAAGCCAGTCAGGTCGTCGGCTGTGAACGGCTCCCAACCCGTGACGTGAAGCGAGTCGAGGTTCTTGAGTTTGTGAAGCGGGCGCAGCACGTCCGGCTTCACTCGGAAGAGCAACACGTGTACCGCGCGGAGCGACGCGGCCTTCGCGACACCTTCGAAGTGTTCCGTGGTGAACGCACCGTCGCCAAGAACCAGCGTCTTGATTGGCGGGCCGTCGGCGAGGTCCTTCATTGCGGTGAGGTCGGCGCGTCCCTGAAAGTGGATCGTGTCGAGTCCGGGGTGAGTCTTCAACAGCTTCAGCACGCCCGGCGCAAAGGTGACATCGTAGCCGCCGACGTTCTTCAGGTGCGGCATGGCGTTGAACAGCGTGGCGGTCTTCTCGTCAATTTGGCGTGCGTAGAACGATGCCATCACAACCGGCTTGTCCGGGTGCTTCTCGTCCACGGTCACTCGCGCCACCTTCGCGAGTTCCGCCCCGGCCTTCGCTTCGGCCGCGGAAACCTTGTCCTTGTCTTTATCCTGTGCGAGTGTGGCGCGGTCACACACGAGAATCGCAAGGACGAAGGCTGAACCAACCAGCATTCGAGACATCAGTGTTCCTCAGTTGAAGGTTCGCGCCGAGGTAAGCTCGTTTAGCGTTGGCCCCGGAGGGGCCACGTTTGTTGGCGTGCGTGCGTGGCCCCTTCGGGGCCAACGCTAAACGTTGTTGCTCATCGCGCCAACTATTTCCTGTTGGGGAGAGTCGAAGGCTGGCCACCCCACGCGCCGGGGAGTTCGCCCGACGGCACGCTCGCGGTGCCCGCCGAGCGGAATAGCGTCCCGATCACGCCGATGATGATGCTCACGCACGAGATCGCGAGCGTGTACTTCATCGCTCGCGCGAGCGACGCCGGTACCAACAGTTGCCACAGGCACACACCTACCAGCAACACGCAACTAATCGGCAGGAAGTACTTGAGGCACGTCGTCATCACCTGATCGATGCGGAGTCGCGGGAAGCTCCATCGAATCCAGATCATTACCAGTACCAGCACCCAGCACTTGCCGACGAACACGGTCAGGTTCAGCAAGTTGCCCCACCAGAAACCGAACTTTTGCGTGGGCTCGAACGGCAAGAGCCCCGTGTGCCAGCCGCCGAGGAACAGCAGCGCGGCCAACCCGCTGACAGCGAACATGCTGCCGTACTCCGCGAGGAAGAAGTACGACCAGCGGATGCCGCTGTACTCCGTGTGGAACCCCGCGACCAGTTCGCTCTCGGCTTCCGCAAGGTCAAACGGGGCACGCTTGCAACTCGCGACCGCTGTGATGAAGAAGATGAAGAACGCGACGAACGTGAATGGGTCGTGGAACAGGTTCCAGTTCCAGAATGGCCCGACCTGTTGCGCGCCCACGACGTTGAGGTTCAGCGTGCCGGCAACGCACACCGGCACGACCACGCACATCGCGCGGGGCACCTCGTAGCTCACCACCTGCGCCGCTTCGCGCACGCCGCCGAACAACGCCCACTTGCTCGCGGACGCATAACCGGCAAGCACGATGCCAAACACTTCGCTCGACAGCACCGCAAGCACGAAGAACACGCCGACGCTCAAGTCCTGCGCGACAAGATTCGCCCCGAACGGCAGCGCGAGGAACCCACAGAACGCGGCGCAGAACGCCAGGTATGGCGCGACGCGGAACAGGAGTTTATCCGACCCCGCAGGCGCGACGTCTTCCTTCGCGATGAGCTTCACGCCGTCGGCGAGCGACTGGAGCAACCCGAACGGCCCGACGCGCGTGGGACCGAGTCGGTCCTGCATCCGCGCGGACACCTTGCGCTCGGCCCAGATGCCGAAGAACGCGCTCAATCCGATGAACCCGAATATTAACCCCGCAGCGAGCGCGCCGCTGGCGATGAGGTTCCACGGGTGCGGCAGGAACTCGGACCACAGTTCGGGCACGTCACGTCACCTGAAGTGAGAGGAAGCACGCCACCTGGCCGCCGTCGAAAGTCTATTCGAGGCGAGCGAAGAAACCCACCCCACGAGGGAACGCCGCTTGCGGCTTCGTGTGGCGGCGCTTCGCAGACTCGCTAAGCCGCAAACGGCTTGTACCTCAGTACGTCGCCCGCCCACCACTGATGTCGAAACAGAACCCCGTAGTGAAGCTGCAATCCGCGCTGCTCAGGAAGTGAACCAGAGCCGCGACCTCGTCTGGCTTCCCGGTGCGGCCCAGCGGGATCTTCGACAGCATCATGTTGATCGTCGCCTGGTCGAGTTGGTCCAGAATCGGTGTCTGGATTACGGCCGGGGCCACGCTGTTCACGCAGATGTCGCCCTTGCCTACAAGTTCCTTCGAGAGCGACTTCGTGAGAGCGATGACGGCCGCTTTGCTCGCGGAGTACGGGCCCATCTTTGGGTTGCCCTCTTTCCCCGCGATGCTAGCGATGTTCACGATGTGCCCGTATTTCCGCTCGATCATGCCAGGCAACACCGCCTTGCAGCACAGTACGAGACCGGTCACGTTTATTCCGAGGACGAACTCCCAGTCTTCGCGAACGCTTTCCCAGATGGGCACATCGCGCCCTTTGCGAGAGGCGACGCCAGCGTTGTTCACGAGTACGTCCACCGGTCCGGCCTTCGACACGATTTCGCCGAACACACGGGCAAGGTCTGCTTCTTTCGTCAGGTCGCCAACGAGCGCGACACCGTCGATCTCCTTCGCGACACGCGTGGCACTTTCCGCGTTCATGTCGAACACGCCGACCTTCGCGCCCGCCCCGGCGAGTCGCTTGCAGATCGCTTCGCCGATGCCTTGGCCGCCGCCAGTCACCACCGCCACCTTGCCTGCCATGCAGAAATAGTTCTTAGACACGTCGCACCTTGTAGGAAGAATCGGTATGGTTGGATACGTTGTAGATGTGCGATCGCAGTCTGGCCTTCCCTCAGTTGATTGTGTTTCGCACAATAGGCTCATTCAAAGGGAGGTTTAGCGTCGGCCCCAGCGGGGCCGCAACTCCCCGCCTTCCCAACAATGCGCGGCCCCGCGGGGGCCGACGCGAAACGCCCCCAGAGCGAACAGGGATGAAATCACACCGCGCAGGCGACGGCGAACGGTCGCTGGCCGTGTTCATCGACTTCGAGAACATGGGCCTGGGATTCAACAACCGTCGCGACCGGTTCGAGATCGCGAAGGTACTCGAACGGCTCGTCGAGAAGGGCAAGATCGTCTGCAAAAAGGCGTACGCGGACTGGAGCCGGTTCGGGATGTACACCGGCGCTCTGCACGAATCCGCCATCGAGTTGATCGAGATCCCGCGACGCGGGATGACCGGCAAGAACTCCGCCGACATCCGGCTCGTTGTGGACGCGATCGACCTCGCGTACTCGAAGGACCACATTGATACCTTCGTGATTGTGTCCGGCGACAGCGACTTTTCGCCGCTCGTCTCCAAGCTCAAGGAACTCGGGAAGCACGTCATTGGCCTCGGCCTGTCCGACGCGACATCCGACCTGCTGCGCGACAACTGCGACGAGTTCATCTACTACGAGGACCTCGACCGCGCACCGATCATCCCGACCGCGATGAACGAGCAGATCCCCGAGAAGAAGCGCAAAGTATTCGCGCTGGTTCTCGATTCGCTTCTCGCATTGCGGCGCGAGAACAAGGAAGTCATCTACTCGTCGATGCTCAAGGACACGATCAAGCGGAAGAAGCCGTCGTTCAACGAAGACTATTACGGCTACCGCACGTTCAGCGAGTTGCTCGAAGACGCGCAGCGTGAGGGACTGCTGGAACTGGACAAGCACCGCACCAGCGGCATGTACGTGGTGACGCGGTTCGGACTGGAACTGAAGTCATCTGTGATCGCGCCGCCAGCCACTCGCGTGATTCAGCTTCAGCCCGCGCCCCGCAACGGCGGCGAACCTCGCAAGGCGATCGAACTGCCTCCGCGCAACGCGCTCGAGCCTCGCAAGGTGATTGAGCCTCCTCCGCGCAACGCGCTCGAACCGCGGAAGGTTGTGGAGCAGCCGAAGCCGGTTCCGGTCGTCGAGAAGCGAATTGTGCCACCCGCGTCGGTCCCAGTCCGACCTGCCCCGGTCAGACCGGTAGTGCCGTTGAAGCCGCTGGCGCCTCCGAGACCACCTGCCGCGCGCGAGAACCGCGAGGAGACGACCGACGACCGGCCGCTGGGTCGCGAACTCGTGGACGACTTCGACGCGCTCGACGACGAACCGCTCGACGAGATTCCGAGCTACGCGCCGAAGAAGGTGGAACCGAAGCCGGCGGCGCCCGCGAAGCCCGCGACCCGACCCGCTGCGAAGCCTGCCGCTGTGAAACCAGTTGTGGCGAAGGAGCCGGTCGCGAAGCCCGCTGTGAAGGCCAAAGAGCCGGCGCCTGCGAAGCCTGTTGTTGCGAAGCCGGTCGTGGCGAAGCCTGTTGTTGCGAAGCCGGTCGTGGCGAAGGAAACCCCGCCCGCGAAGCCTGCCCGCAAGCCGGAACCGAAGCCGACCCCGAAGTCCACGCCGAAGCCAATTCCGCCGGTCAGCGACGACGACGAGTTTGGCGCCGGGCTGTGACAACTTGAGGCGAGCGGGGGCGAAAGCCCCCCGATGGTTTCGCCAACTATTCACCCAGTCGGATCTATCAGGGGGGGGCCGACGCCCCCGCTCGCCAACAAAAACACCATATACTCTTCTCCACATTCCCCTCCTGCTGGAGACGTCCTCTCATGCTGCGCCTGCGTCACACCTTGATCGGTCTCTCGCTGTCGGTTGCGCTGTTCACGCTTAGTCCGTTCGAGACGACCGCGCAACAGCCCAAGAAACTCATCGATCCACCCGCGACCGACCCCGCCAACATGAAGGTCGCGAAGGGGTTCAAGGTCGAACTGCTTTACAGCGTTCCTAAAGATGAGATGGGTTCGTGGGTGAATCTGTGCATCGATCCGAAGGGCCGGCTCATCGTGTCGGATCAGTACGGGGCGCTCTACCGCGTCACGCCGCCTGCCATCGGCGCGAAGGGCGAGGTGAAGATCGAGAAGATCCCCGCGCAGATCGGCAGCGCGCAAGGCTTGTTGTGGGCGTTCGACTCGCTTTACGTCGTGGTGAACGCGAAGGCACCCGACCCGAAGAACCCCAAAGCGCAGATCGACATTTCCGGCTTGTATCGCGTGACCTCTTCCAAGAAGAACGACACGCTCGACACGGTGGAGTTGCTCCGCGCGTTTGAGGGCGGTGGCGGCGAACACGGTCCGCACGCGGTGATGCTGACGCCCGACGGCAAGCGTCTCACTGTCGTCTGCGGGAACCAGACCAAACTCACCAAGTACGACACCACGAAGGTTCCGCCGGTTTGGGGCGAAGACCACCTGCTGCCGCGCCTACCGGACGGCAACGGCTTCATGAAGGGCGTGATGGGGCCGGGCGGTGCGATGTACAACGTGACCCCCGACGGCAAGACGTGGGAACTGTTCAGTGTCGGGTTCCGCAACCAGTACGACGCGGCGTACAACACAGCCGGTGATCTATTCACCTATGACGCCGATATGGAATGGGACTTCAACACGCCGTGGTACCGGCCGACGCGCGTGTGTCTCGTAACGAGCGGTAGCGAGTTCGGTTGGCGCAACGGCGCGGGCAAATACCCGGCGTACTACGCGGACAGTCTGCCGGCGGTGGTGAACGTCGGCCCCGGTTCGCCGACCGGCGTGACCTTCGGTTACGGCGCGAAGTTCCCCAAAAAGTATCGAGATGCGTTTTTCATCTGCGATTGGAGCTACGGAAAACTTTACGCGACGCACCTCACTCCAAGCGGCAGCGGGTACAAGGCCGAACTCGAAGAGTTCGTCACCGGCACGCCGCTCCCGCTTACTGACGTGGTCATCAACCCGGTTGACGGCGCGATGTATTTCACCATCGGCGGGCGGAAAACCAAGAGCGGGCTGTACCGCGTAACGTACACCGGTGATTTGCTTACCCTGGTCGCTGACACCAACCCGAAGAGTGCCGAGCGCGATACTCGGCTGGTGCTCGAGAAGTCCCACAAGTCGGTGGGTCAGGAAGCAGTCGATGCGGCGTGGAAGGAACTCGGCAGCGCCGACCGGTTCGTGCAGTTCGCGGCGCGCGTCGCGCTTGAACACCAGGACGTGAAGCTGTGGTCCGAGAAGGCGCTCACCGAGAAGGATGCCGGGAAGGCGATTCACGCACTCCTTGCTCTGGCGCGTATGAGCGCACCGTGCCCGGAACACACGCTCGATAAGAAGGTGAAGGGCGACGCCGAACTGCGGAAGAAGCTCATCGCGGCGCTCGGCCGTGTTCGGCACTCCGACTTGACCGACCAGCAGAAGCTCGACATCGTTCGCGTGTATCACATCGTGTTCAACCGGTTCGGACCGCCAACTGGTCAGGAACGCACGCAAGTGATGCTTCATTTGGAAGCCGGTTTCCCGGACAAGAATCGGTTCGTGAACGCGGAATTGGGGCAGGTACTCGTTTACCTACAAAGCCCGATCGCGGCGAAGACGATCATGACGTTGCTCCGCGAATCGCCGACCCAGGAAGAGCAAATCGAATACGCCCGCGCGCTGCGGATGCTCAACACCGGCTGGACCCCGGAACTGCGCAAGGAATACTTCACGTGGTTTGTGAAGGCCGCGAACTACAAGGGTGGGAGCAGCTTTAGCAAGTTTTTGAAGCTGATCCGCGACGACTCAATCCTGACTCTGACGCCGGCCGAGAAGATGACGCTTGGCGCGCTGCTCACCGCGGAACCGGCGACGGTGAAGTTGCCGCCGGAACCGGCGCGACCGTTCGTGAAGGCGTACAGGATCGCGGACCTGGCCGACGCGCTCGACAAGGGTTTGAAGTCCGGGCGCGACTACGACCGCGGGCGGAAGTTGTTCGCAACCGGGAAGTGCTTCGCGTGTCACCGGTTCGACAGCGAGGGCGGGAGCAACGCGCCGGACCTGACTGGCGTCGCGGGGCGGTTTAGCCCGCGCGACCTGTTGGAGTCGATCCTCGACCCGAGCAAGGAAGTGAGCGATCAGTACGCCGCGGTGGAAATCCGCACCACGGACGAGCGAGTCATCACGGGGCGCATCGTGAATCTGAGCGCGGACAACGTGATGGTGAACACCAACATGCTCGAACCCGGCGCGAATACCACTGTAGACCGCAAGTTGATCGAGAGTATCAAGCCGTCGAAGGTGTCGCTGATGCCCGCTGGGTTGATGGATACATTCAAGGAAGACGAGGTGTTGGACCTGATGGCGTACATCCTGTCGCGAGGGGACCGCACCGGTGCGATGTTCAAGAAGTGAGAACGAGAATCGTGCACGTATTTAGGCCCAGGAACGCAAGTTTCTGGGCCTAAATGTTTAATGGGTGAGGCGGGACTCGAACCCGCAAGCCCCTTGCGGTGGCGGCGGATTTTAAGTCCGCTGTGTCTGCCATTCCACCACTCACCCGAATTGATGAATCATGTCATTTGGTGGCTCCGCTGACAAGGCGAGATGCTCTGTTGAGATCGTTGACTCTTCGCCAGGAAGGTGCGTTGAATATTAGCCCGGTGCGAAAGATCTGGGTACTCATCGCGTGCTGCCGGGTGCGTGTTCCCGGGGCTGTCGCGTGGGCTATTATCCAACGCGCCTTAGGGGCTAAGGGCGTAAGTACAGTCCGTGGTTTCAACAGAGCATAGTCGAGGGTCACGAGAACATCTCGGCCATCTCGACCAGTTTCTTGACCTGATCCGCCCCGAGGCGGCTCACCATCCCCTGAACGGCTTCGAGATCCTTGAACTGGACGCCGCCCTGGTGCTTGGTCTTCGGGCCGCGTTTGGCACCCTTGCCTCCCTCCTTCTTGATGACCGACTTGTAGTTCGAGATGATGTTGATCGCGAGTTCGACGTTGTATTTTTCCTTGATGAATGTCTGCAGTTCCACCGCGCGAACCTTCCAACCCTTCTCGGAAAGTGCGGCGTGTACCATCGACTTTTGCGTTACTTTCCCCTCTTGCTTGCCTGTTGCCACGGCTGATACTCCCGGTTGTGATGTGTTGATATTGAGTGATGCGTACATCTCGACGCCAATGATATAGTCGTAAGTATTTGCGACGTGAAGACGGACATGTAATATTTCACCAAATCAGGACGCGCGCAACCATCCAAGCGGCTCTCAACGGCTGGATTGGTAGATCTCATCGAAGATCCCGCCTTCGGAGAAGAATCGGTTTTGGATCTCGTTCCAGTCGTCGCCCAGTTCCAACTTTGGGTCGGTGGCGCGGAACAGTTCAAGAAGCCGGAACCGCTTCTCATTGTCCTTCGCGACTTTCTCGTGACTGGGGCGGAAGTATGTCTCGGCGATCACCTCCTGAGCCGTCTCCGTGTAAAGGAACTTCAGGTACGCCTCGGCCGCGGCGCGAGTGCCTTTCTTGTCCACGTTCGCTTCCACCAGCGCGACGTGCGGTTCAGCTCGGATGCTCCACCTCTTCGGATAAACGATCTCCACCGCGTCTTTCAGTTCACGCTTCTCTAGCCACGCCTCATTTTCCCAGGTGAGGTGAACGTCGCCGATGTTCTTGCGCGCGAACGTTACCGTCGCGCCGCGGGCACCGGTGTCGAGCACCGGTACGCGTCGGTACATCTCCGTGATGAACTCGCGAGCGTCGTTCGCTGTGCCACCAGCCATGCGTACCGCGCCCCACGCTCCGAGCATGTTTAGCTTCGCGCCGCCGCCGGTCTTGGGGTTCGCAGTGATGATTTTCACGCCCGGTTTCAGCAAATCTTCCCAGTCCTGGATACCGAACGGGTTGCCCTGGCGCACTACGAACACGATCGTGGAGTGATACGGCAGCGAACCGCGTCCCCCCGGTCCTTTCTCCCAATCACTTGCGATCAGGCTGCGTGAGCGGATGTTGTCCACATCGGTCCACATCGCGAGCGTGACCACGTCGGCCGGGATGCCGTCGATTACGGACCGTGCCTGGCTGCCGGACCCGCCGTGTGACTGCCGCACGCGGACCCGCTTTCCGCTGAGCGCGAAGAAGTGATCCGTGAACAGTCGGTTCAGGTTGCGGTAGAGTTCGCGCGTTGGGTCGTAAGAGACGTTGAGGAGTTCGGCGTCGTAGTGTGTCCCGGAGCAACCGCCGAGTGTTGTCAGTCCGGCTAGCGACGACGCGGTGAGGAACTGGCGACGGTTCATTGTGGAATTGTATGGGCGAGCGGGGAGCGGAAGCCCCCTTGATTACGATTGTGGCGGACGCAGCGATTCCACTTCGGGCAGGTCCTTGAGTGTGTTGAGACCGAACAATTGCAGGAACTTCTTGGTGGTGCCGTATACCTGCGGGCGGCCCAACGAATCGTGCCGTCCAGCGACCCGAACGAGTCCCTTCTCCATTAGTTGCCGGACGATGTCGCCGCACGCGACGCCGCGCACCTTTTCCACTTCCGCGCGCATGATGGGTTGTTTGTAGGCGATCACCGCGAGCGTCTCGATCGCGGTGGGCGTGAGCCGTAGTTCGTGGCCGGTGCGCTTCAATCGTGCAAGCCACGTGTGATAGTGCGTGCGCGTGAGTAGTTGATATCCGCCCGCGATCTCCTCGACCTGGAACGCGGAGCCATCGGCGTCGTAGAGGTTCTGCAAGCGTTCGATGAGCGCGCGGGCCGCGGTCGCGTCCGCGAGTCCGGCGACCTCCGCGAGTTTCCGCGCGGCGAGCGGTTCGTCTGAGATTATTAGCGCCGCTTCGAGGCGAGCGAGTTTGCCGTCGCGTGCGTGGGGGTCGCGTGCCGCTGGTTCGGTCTGCTCCGCACGCGACCGCAGCGCGAGTGGCAACGCCGCATTGCCGAGACGCTGCGTGGATGCACGCAGTTGCGATGTGCCAAATCGCTGGCGCAGGTGGTTCATGGAGATGATTTGAATACAAGCCCTCAGTGCAAGCAAGGGCAGATAATAACCCTTTGCTTGCGCTGCTTGTCCTCACTCAGGTGCGGCGCTTGTAGAAGGTGGCAGTAGGCGTGACCTTCACAGACTGCCACTCCTTGGAAGAGGCGGCGAACACCGCATCAAATGGCGTGCCTGTACGCGTCAGGGCGAAGTCGAAGCGTCCGTACTTCGTCTGCCATTCGTCGATTGCGTTTCCGGGTTCGATGGACTTGTGAACGAAGTCCACGAGCCACGGCCCGCCGAACACTTCGCAGCGGTCGTCCACGAACACCTCGTAACCCGGCGCGTGATAGATCACGAACCCGCCGTCAATGTACCCGCCGTTGAACAGATGGTTCGGTTCGCCCGGCTTCGGCTCGTGTTCCTTCAGCACGTCGAGTACGTCAACTGGCCACTGCTCAGGGTCATGCGTGGCCCACCCGGAGCCGATCAGCGGAACCGGAACTCGCGCCACCTGGAGTGTGAGCGAGAGCAGAACCGCGAGCGCGGGCAGCCACACGTGTGCCCACCACGGGCGCGATTCCGCGCTGCCCGGCTGGTACATGTCGGGCCGGTACGCCGCGAGCCACAGCGCCCAGCGAGTGTGCTTCCACATCGCGGTGATCGTGACGAGCGTGACAACCGCGAACAGCGACACGTGACGGCACCGGCTGAACGCGAGAAGTAGCCACACAAGTGGCAGCAGCCACGAGACTCGCACCGCGCTGCGCTTCACGCCATACAGCACGAATAGGTACAGCACGGCGAGTGCAAGCACTGGCCACGCGTACGGCGCGGTCATGTCGAGCGGCCGGTGCTCCGCGATGATCTCGCGCAGCTCGGGCGCATCCATGATGACGCGCCAGGTCTTCACCATGTCTGCGCCGTATGGGCCGACGAGCGTACTCAGCGCGCAGCCGCCCGCGACGATCGCAAGCAGTCGCACGTCGCGCCACGTCTTCAGCGGAGAAGGGCGGCCGAGCTTCCACACGATCACCCACCCAACGAACGCGATGCAGAGCGTGCCGATGCCGCCTAGCACGCCGCCGTGGATGTTCGTCCAGAGCGCGCACATCGGGATCAGCCAGAACAGCCTCTTCAGGCGCGGGCGTGCCACGTCGGTTTCCGCGACCGCGACCGCGACGGCCGCCATCGCCGCGAGCGTGCACAGGTGTGGCCGGACGTGGAAGTGCGAGCCGGCCGCGGCCAGTGACAACGCGATGACACCGCACACGAAGATCGGGTGGAGACCGGTCCGCATCAAGCGCACCGCGAGCCACGCGAACACACTTGCGATCAGCGTGACGGCGACGAGAAGTTGCGTATCGAAGCCGCCGGCGCGGTGCGCGATCGCCATCGCGACTTCGCCGAGCCACTGATAAGGCACCCACCAACTACCCGCGAACGTGAACGTGTACGGATCAGCGCGGACGAAGCCGTCCTTCAGGATGAGTTCGCCGGTGGTGGTGTGCCAGAACGTGCCGGGGTCGCGGAAGAACGCGGAACGCCCAGCGCCGAGCAGGATCAGCCAGATCAGGAGGAACGCGACCGCACCGGGGCCGAGCCAGCGCGGGAACCTCATGCGGGCACCGCGACGGCTTGCGGTGCGCTCGCCGCGCTCGCGCGGAACACGTGTGCGATGTACACCAGGAGTACTGCGGGCGACACCCACAGGAACCAGAACGAACCGACCTGGAACAGATTCATTACGAGACAGCCGAGGTTGATTGCAATCAAAGGACCTACCTCCCCAACTCCCCTCCTTGAAGGGAAGGGGGCTTTAGACTCCCTCCTCCCCTCAAGGAGGGAAGTTGGGGAGGTAGGTCTCTTCAGCACCAGTACGAACACCGCCGGTAGCAACAGTACCATGTCGAACGGCCACGCACCATACGGCGCAGTCACGAACGACACGAGCAGCAACAGCGGGAGTTGTTCCATCCAGTTCCAGTCGTGGCGCTTGTGCCACCGGTACCACGCGAACCACACCAGCCCGAGCGCGACGGAAGCGAACTGCAACCGAAAGAACTCCGCACCGAACGCCATGCGCAAGATGGTGCCGAGCGTTGGCGAGAGCCACTGCGCCGGCGGTCGGTTGCCCAGCGCGTCCGCGTACTGTTGCCAAACGTGCGGATTATAGAGCAGCGGTAGCAGCGCACACGCGAGGCCGGTAGCGGCGCCGCCTACGATCACTCGCCAGCGTCCGCGTGCGAGCGCGTCCACCGCGATCCCAGCCCAGAGCAGGTACGCGAGGTGTGGTTTGATCGCCACGAGGACAGTTGCGGCACCGGCGAGGTACTGCCACCCGCGCCGCTCGCATTCGAGGAACAGCACCACGCCGAGCAGCAGGAACATGCTGATCTGACCACTGGAGAGCGCGAACACGGTCGGCATGAACGCGAACGCGACCGCCCAACCGACCCACCGGCGCTCGCGCGTGCCGCCCAGCAGAAGCCATAACCGGTCCGCGCAGAAGCCAGTCACGACGAGGTGGATGAGCAGCCAGAGTAATTGGGCCTCGCGCGCGGGGAGCAGGCCAAGCGGCAGCACCGCGGGCAGTGCCCACGGCGGGTTCCACATCATGATCGCTTCGGACGTGTCGCGCCCGGCGTGTTGTTGGAGCGGCAGCAGCAGCGCCTCGTCGAACGGGTTCTGGCCGTTGAGCGTGAGTTTCGCGGCGGCCCAGTACTCGACGAAGTCGTCTGGCGGCCACACCGTTGGGTCGGCGAGCAGTTGGCGTACCTGCCCCGCGAGCAGTACCCCGACCACCGCCAGAACCGCGATTGAGAGCAGGTTGCGTGAAGTCATGCCCCAGCATAGAACGAAAATCAGACCTGACCAGCAGCCAAGAACGCTGTTTAGCGGTTGCCCCAGCGGGGCAACGTGGGGTCACGAAACGCACGAAGCCCGGCCAAATGGCCGGGCTTCGTGTTGCGCTTCGCGCGGGAGGACTACTTGCCCTTCGTCTTCCAGGTCGCTTCGGTCAAGGTGTCTTTGTCGGTCTTGATGTCGAGCTTCGCGCCGCCCTTTTTGCCGCTGACGCGCTTCTCGAAGTCTTCGTACTTGGCTTCCTTCGCGTTTTCGCCCTTGCCGTCGGTCGTGGTGAACTTGGCCTTGTCGGAGACCTTGTAGGTCTTCTCGGCGTCGCCTTCCTTGACGGTGACTTCCTTCTTGTCCTTGTCGAACTTGACGACCGTCACTTCGACGGCGACCACCAGCCCGGCCATCGCGAACAGCGCGACGAGGGCCAACAACATCTTCCGCATGGGAGAAACTCCGCAGGTGTGAAGCCGGCCCGGCGCGAGTCGACGGGTGCGGCCACGATTGTGGGGGGT
>SXID01000122.1 GCA_005772955.1 Planctomycetia bacterium | reverse complement strand
GGGGCCGCGCGTTTCAAATTAGAAGGCGTGGCCCCGCCGGGGCCGACGCTAAACCTCTTTCACATTCTCCCAATCGGGCGAGTTCTCAATGCGCTATTTCCTCTCCTGCGTTCTCCTCTTCTGTGCGATTCCCCTTCTTGCGGCCGAGCCGCCGAAGGGGTTCACGCCGCTCTTTAACGGCAAAGACCTCGCTGGCTGGCACGGGTGGGCCATCCACGCGAAGGGCGCGGGACCGATCGACTTCGCCAAACTCACGCCGGATGACAAGGCGAAGAAGCTCGAAGAGTGGGCGACCGACGCGAAGAAGCACTGGAGCGTCGAGAAGGGGGAACTGGTCAACGACGGTGCTGGCGCATACCTGGCCACCGACAAGGCCTATGGCGACATCGAGTTGCTGCTCGAATACAAGACCGTCGCGAAGGCCGATAGCGGCATCTATCTGCGCAACACGCCGCAGGTACAAATCTGGGACTGGAACCAGGTGTTCGATCCGAAGAACGCAACCCGGAAGCCGCACCTCGGCTCCGGCGGGCTGTTCAACAACACGCCCGGCGCAAACGGCCGCGACCCGCTCGTGCTCGCGGACAAGCCGTTCGGCGAGTGGAACACGTTCCGCATCGTTCAGGTCGGCGAGCGCACCACGGTGTACCTGAACGGGAAACTCGTGGTCGATCACGCCCGCATGGAGAACTACTGGGATCGCAAGTCGCCGCTCGCGAAGGTGGGGAAGATTCTCCTTCAGACGCATGGCGGCGAGATCCGCTGGCGGAACGTGTTCGTTCGCGAGATCCCCGCGACCGAGGCGAACGAGATTCTCCGCAAGGCTAACGCGAAGGGTTTCGAGAGTGTCTTCAACGGCAAGGACTTCGACGGCTGGGCCGGGGCCGTGGAGAACTACGAGGTCGTTGATAACGCGATCGTGTGCAAGAAGGGGAAGGGCGGGAACATCTACGCGAAACCGGAGCACGCCGACTTCACGGTGCGATTGGAGTACAAGCTCCCGGCCGGCGGAAATAATGGGTTGGCACTCCGTTACCCAGGCGGTAACGTCCACGTTGCGACGCAGGCCATGTGCGAACTGCAGATCCTCGACGACACCGACCCCAAATATGCGAAGCTCGACCCCAGGCAGTTCAACGGTTCCGCCTACGGCATGGTGCCGGCTCAACGCGGCTACCTGCGACCGGTCGGTGAGTGGAACTTCATGGAAGTGACCGCGAAAGGCTCAACGCTCCAAGTAGAGTTGAACGGCACGCGCATCCTCGACGCGGATTTGAGCAAGGTGACGGAGTTCAAGGACAAGACCCCGCACCCCGGCAAGGACCGCACGAGCGGTCACTTTGGCTTCGCGGGGCACAACGACCCAGTCGCGTTCCGCGCGATTGAGATTCGGAAGCTCGAAGAGAAGAAGTGATCGTAGTCATCACGCTCCGTGTGATGTCGCGAGGCAATGCGCGTTGCGTTCACGAACAGCGTGTCTGCGCTGGGCAGCCGACATCACGCGGAGCGTGATGACTACGATTAGAAATCCCACGTTTCGGAGCCGCGAGGCTTCTTGCGCGGGCGCTGGTCGCGTTCGCTCTCCTCGATCACCTCTGGTTGCGGCGGCGCCGCGCGTTTCGGTGCGCGGACGATCGGCACTTCCTCGTCCGTGTCGGGGATGTCCTCGACCACTTCCCCCTCGTACCCGCGGCGCGTGCCTTCGCCCTTCGCACGCAGAACCACCTTGATCGCCACTTCCGGGAACGGGAACGTGTCGCGTAGCACCTTCGTCAGATAGCGGATGTAGGTCTGGTCGAACAACTCCGGGCCGTTGGTGAACAGCACGATGGTCGGCGGGTGGACGCCGATCTGCGTTGCGTAGAAGATCTTCGGGGTCTTGCTGCCGGACATCGCCGGGTGGCTTGCCTCGACCGCGGCGCGAATCACGCGGTTCAGGTCGCCGGTACCCACGCGCGTCGCGGACTGCTTGTGTAGTTGCACCGCGAGTTGGAGTAAGCGGAGTACGTTCTTCCCGTTCTTCGCGGTGATGAATGCGATCGGTACGTGGTCGAGCATCGGGAACATCGCCCGCACATATTCGCCCATCTTGTCCGTGGTCATGTCTTCCTTTACCAAGTCCCACTTGTTGACGACGAAGATCGCGGGCTTGTTCTCTTCAACGATGTACTCCGCGAGTTGCTTGTCCACGCGACTGATGCGGTGCCGCGCGTCGAAGAAGTGCAGCACGACATCGGCACGACGAATAGATCTCTGTGCGCGGTGAGTACTGTAGAACTCGATGTTCGTGCCCATCTTCGCGGTCTTGCGCACGCCGGCGGTATCGATGGCGATGAATGACTTGCCGTCGCGCTCGATGCGCACGTCCACGCTATCTCGCGTGGTTCCTGGAACCTCGGACACAATGACGCGCTCGGCCCCGGCCAAGCTGTTGATGAACGTACTCTTCCCGGCGTTGCGCCGGCCCACTGTGGCGATCATCAGTGCCGCTTCGCCCGGTGCGGTCTCCCCTGTATCTTCGGGCAGTTTCGCGAGGATCGCGTCGAACAGTTCGTCCTTGCCGAGCTTCTGGTCGGCACTTACGCATAGAGGTTCGCCGTAACCGAGTTTGTTGAACTCGCCGGCCTGTTGCCCAAGCTTTTCGGTGTCAGCCTTGTTCGCGACTAACACCACGGGCTTGTTGATCTTTCGCAGCCGGATCGTGACATCCTCGTCCAGTGGCGTGATCCCGTCGCGCACGTCCACCATGAACACGACGAGCGCCGCGGATTCGAGCGCGAGCTGAATCTGCCGGTCCACGTCGGCGCTGAGGTCATCGACATCGACGATGCCGATGCCGCCGGTGTCCATGATTTCCCACGAGCGTCCGCCGTACTCGACGACGGTTGACACGCGGTCGCGTGTGACGCCCGCAGTGGGGTCAACGATGCTGATCCGTCGCCCGGCGAGCCAATTGAACAGCGACGACTTGCCGACGTGCGGCCGGCCGACGCTCGCACCATTGGGAAGAGCCATGGG
>SXID01000017.1 GCA_005772955.1 Planctomycetia bacterium | reverse complement strand
GAGGCCCGACGGTGGGGTATCAGAGAAGACGTCGGGCCTCGAAGACTCGACCCGACCTACGAGCTTCCTCTCCATGATCCTCGACAACCTCCGCAAGGCCGGGGTGAAGGGGACCGACAAGAGCCAGCGCATCACCTTCGCCCGGCTCGATCCGTTCCCCGGCGAGTACGTCCAGGCCGAAGGCGAGACGACCACCGGCAAGGCCGTCCGCGTGTGCGTCGGCCCGGAGTTCGGCACGCTCGGCGACGCCGACATCAAGCGGGCCGCGCTCGAAGCCATCAAGGGGTGCAAGTGTGAGTTGTTGCTCGTGTGCGCGTTCGCGTTCGAGGCGAGCGTTCACGAGCAGACCGCGGAACTCACGAAGGATCTCAAACACGGCAATCTGAACGTGCTGCCGGTGCGCATGAACCCGGACCTCGCGATGGGCGACGAACCGCTGAAGAAGACCGGCGCGCAACCTGTTCACCGTGTTCGGCGAACCCGACCTGGAGCTAGTCGTAAAGAACGGGCAGGTGGTGGTGACGATCCGTGGCGTGGACGTATTCGACCCCAGCACGGGCGCGGTGCGGACCGGCGACACGGACGACATCGCGTGTTGGTTCATCGACACCGACTACGACGACCAGAGTTTCTTCGTCCGGCACGCGTACTTCCTGTACGGGGGCAAGGACACGAAAGAAGGCCCCTACGAGAAGCTGAAGAAAGCTCTCCGCGCGGAGATCGATGAGGCTGAGTGGTCGAAACTGTACAGCGCGACGAGCCAGCCGTTCGACCTGCCGAAGTCGGGCAAGATCGCGGTGAAGGTCATCAACCACTTCGGCGACGAGGTGCTGAAGGTGTACCCGTTCCCGGCGCCCGGCAAGTCGAAGTAACCGACCACAACCGGGTAGGGGTTCCGTTTGTCGGCCCCCCGTCCCCGTGGACCGTGTGCCCCCAGTCGAATATTATCACGCAGGTTTCGCTCAGAACGCTCGGGCAACGCCTGGGTAGCCGCGGTCGCGCAGTTGGTGTGTTTTGCTCGCGAATAACAATCGCTCAAGACTACGCCGATATACGCCATAGCTACGCCAATACCCCGCAATAGACCGTTTTGGAAACGAAACTTGTAAAGGTGCCGTGAGCGTGGGATACTCTACAAATCTCTGTGATTTTCGTGTGCCTGACTGACGCGACGGGACTCCAGAATTTAGATTCAGGGTAACGCGCGGTATCAGCGGTGTGGCGCGGTGGAGGCTGAGGGAAACCGATAGGGAATCGCGTTAGTGTTTCTGCCGTCGTAGTCGCCGAACCTCAACGTGATCGAGCGGTTGTGGAGGTTCACCAAAAAGAAAGCCCTGCGGGGTCGGCAGTATCCCGACTTCGCGACCTTCCGGGTCGCCATCGACAAATGCCTCAATCGCATCCCAACGGACCACAGTGAGGCTCTCGCCCCACTCATGACGCTGAAGTTCCCGAGGTTCGACAGCGACTGATTCCTGGCCGCGTACAGTATCCAACAATGATCGCGTGATTTACAAACCCGCGCCCCATGCCAACTCCATTTCACGCTGAACCAACACAGTTTTGCCGCTGTTGACACAACAGAATGGCGAGCAAACCAAAGGCGCTCGTTCTTGCGTTCCAGGACTCGCGCCCGTATCACAATCACACCCTCCCCCTGCGGAACCCGCCTCATGAACCGCCGCACGTTCCTCGCGACCATTCCCGTCACCGCAATCGCGTCCCAACTACCTGGTGCTGAGCCGAAAAAGATAGCGGTTGGCCCCGCGGACTGGCCGTGGTGGCGCGGTCCCACCCGCGACGGGGTCGCCGCACCGGACCAGAAGGTGCCGCAGGAGTGGTCAAAGGACAAGAACGTCCTGTGGGAATCAACAATCCCCGGTCGCGGGCACGGGTCGCCGAGCGTGGTGGGGGACCGCGTGTTCCTCGCAACGGCGGATCAGGACGCCGAAACGCAGTTGCTCCTGTGCTTCTCTCGCAAGACAGGAAAGTTGTTGTGGCAGACAGAGGTTCACAAAGGGAACTTCGCGAAAGGCGGGAACGGGAAGGCTTCGCACGCCTCATCCAGCCCCGCGTGCGACGGCGAGCAGGTGTACATCAACTTTCTCAATGGCGGCGCAGTTCACACGACCGCGCTTGACCTGAACGGCAAGAAGGTGTGGCAGACAAAGGTGACGGACTACGTGCTGCACCAGGGCTTTGGCTCGTCGCCGGCCATCATCGGGCCGCTGGTACTCGTAACGGCTGACAACAAGGGCGAGGACACTGGGTTGCTCGCGGGCCTCGATCGCGAGAGCGGCAAGGTCGTGTGGAGCCGGAAACGACCCAAGGCGCCGAACTACGCCTCGCCCATCATCGTGAAGGTGGGCAACAAGGAACAACTGATCGTCACCGGCTGCGACCTCGTGACGAGCCTCGACCCACTGACCGGGAAGGAGAACTGGGAAGTCAAGGGTTCGACGACCGAGTGCGTGACTTCGACCGTGACTGATGGCAAGCACGTGTTCGTCAGCGGCGGCTACCCTAAGAACCACGTCGGCGCGTTCAAGGCCGACGGTTCTGGACTGGCCTGGGAGAACAAGTCGCGGGTGTACGTGCCGTCGATGCTGGTTCGCGAAGGCCACCTCTACGCTGTGATGGACGAAGGAAACGCAGTGTGCTGGAAATCTGACACCGGCGCGGAGGTGTGGAAAGGCCGGCTCGCGGGCACGTTCAGCGCGTCGCCGGTATTAGTGGGCGACCACATCCTCGCGACGAACGAGGCAGGTCGCACGTTCGTGTTCAAGGCCACACCGAAGGAGTTCGAGATCGTAGCGGAGAACCGGCTCGGCGACGAGGTGTACGCGACCCCTGCCGTGTGCGGTGGGAGTATCTTCATGCGTGCCGCAGTGAAGGAGCAGGGCCGTCGCGAGGAGAAACTGTACTGCATCGGGTACGCGAAGTAACGTGTACCTGCCGCACGGCGCTGCATCCACCGATCGCGGATTTCCCACATGGGAGTGGCGAAACGGCACTAAGCGCCGCCACGGTCGAGGTGTTACCGCAGGCGTAGGGGCAGGTGATACTCGCCGTCGCCGTGCAGGAGATGCTTGCGACGGGTGGTTGTTCTCCCAACCCGTAGGCCCGAGGTCGTGTATTGGGAATATCCCCGGAGGGACTTCAATTGACTTACGGGCGCAGCGCAAGGGTAGCGCTCGCAAAACTGCGATTCACACCTGGCTACCATCCGCAGCCCTTCTGGGGCTAATTCCAAGACGCTGCCGTTGCCCTCATCCTTCGTATTTGGCGCTCATCCCCTCGCCCAACTTCTCCAGTGCTTCGTTCTCGATCTGGCGGACTCGCTCGCGGGTCAAACCGAGTTGCTCGCCGATCTCTTTCAGCGTCTTCGGCTCCTCGTCATTTAGGCCAAAGCGAAGCCGCAGCACGGTTGCCTCGCGCGGGTCCATCTTGTCTAGCAATTGAAGCACTTGCTTCAGGTCGTCGGACTTCCCCAACTCGGATTCGGGAGTGTCAGTCCGGTCGTCCATCAGCATCTCTTCGATGCCCCAACCGGAGTCGGTCTGGTCCGATTGCGCGCCCGCATTCGCGACGCGGATCGCTTTCTTGATGATCGCGAGTTTCTTCTTCGACAGCCCCAGGAACTTGGCGATCTCGTCATGCGTCGGCGGCCGTCCCAGATCGTCGCTCAACTGGTTGGTCGCCCGACGCCACTTGGTGAGCAGTTCCGTCATGTACGCGGGGATGCGGATCGTCTTTGCGGTGTTGACGATCGCGCGCTTGATGCTCTGCTTGATCCAGTAACTCGCGTACGTGCTGAACCGCGTGTTCATGGACGGCTCGAACCCCTCGACCGCACGCAGCAGGCCCATGTTCCCTTCGGACACCAAGTCATCGAGGGCGAGTCCCTTACCGCTGTATCCGCGAGCAATGTTGACCACGAGTCGCAGGTTGGCGCGCACCATGCGGTCACGTGCCTCGGCGTCACCGGTCAGCACGCGGGTGCCGAGTTCGCGCTCCTCCGCGGCCGAAAGCAGGGGCGTGTGGTCGATCTCACTGAGGTACGTGGAGAACGAGGTGCGAGTGGTGGAATCATGCCTCACGGTGATTCTCCTGGGGATCAGTGGTCCATTGAGGAACAACTCTCATGCGGGAGGCGAACCAGGTGATACATTCAACGTGCGACAGGAAACCGCTCCAGTCAAATCGGAATATTCCGCACAACTTCAAGCACAACAGAACCGGCCACCGCACCACTCTATTCGACGGTATTCGGAACTGGATTCGTTTCTGCGGTAACGACCGGAGTTCGCGCTGCGGTCCAACGCTCCGCGAGCTGTTCTTGCAGTGCAAGCAATCCACCGAGGCTCTTGAAAAGCACGCGAGCTGCCTTGTCGATCACTTCGCCCGTCTGATTAAGAAGTTGCTGAACCCACGCGCCGTCGAGCGAGTTCGTATAGGTTGGCAAGTAGTCCAGGAGGGGGTCGGTCAGCAGAAACGGGCCAAGCGGTTCGCCTGCTGTCATGTTCGTGAGCGGCGGCAGCAAGAGTTCGTTGGCTCCACGCAACTGGAGTCGCAGCGTCTCGTGTGCCTGGCGGAGAACGGCGAGCGCGTTCTGGAAGTCCTGCTCTGGCACCTGTCGTTTTCCGGCCATCCCGGCCATCGTGCTCTGGACGAACCCGGCCCACCCAACGAGCGTGGAATGGAGTTCCTGCACCCCGAGTTGGAATCGATACCATCGTTCCAGTTCCGCCGCGTCCGTCTCTCCGAGTTGAACCGCCATGGCGTAGTGAACGCGGAACGCATTGCGGTCGAGCGAGTGGACCGACTCGAAGTAGCGGTCGGTCTCCGCGTCCACTTCTTTGAGGAGACGCTCGACATCGGTGCGCCTGTAACGACGGCCGCGGTGCTCGAAGTCGGTGCCCGTCAGCGCCGCCGCACCCTCCCTGAGCCGGTTCAGTTTTCCAGATTCCTCGTTACGCGCCTTCTGCCCGTCGGTCCGGTCCTTCAGATCGGGGCCGTAGAGTGCGTTATGCGCGGCCGCGAGTTTGTCCAGGTCGTCGAATTCTTCGCGCGCGGCGCGAACGGTCAGTTCCGCGAGGTCGCCCGGCTTGATGTACCGGTTGTCGTACAGCCCGTGATACCGAAGGCTGTACGTTATCTCGGCGTGTTCGGCGTCGATGAACGCCTGAATCGCTTCCGGGTCTTCGAGTTCCTTCGGGCACGTCTTGCGGGCCAACAGGTACACGGCGCGTGTGACTGCTTCGCGCACCGTGCCGACGTCGTCGAACAGCAGCCACGGCGAGCGCTCGTCCACCGGGCTTCTGACGTAGCGCACCTTGATGTTCGACTCGCGGTCGTGGTTCGCCGGGTGCGTGGCCCACATCGCGGGCACGCTCAGGTCTTCCGGCTTGAACACCTGCACGGTTTCGTTCGGGTCTTCGGGCAGCGCCGGCACTCCGCCCAACGTTGGGTCGTTACGCCGGGCACGCAGGTACTCAGCTGCTTTCGTGTGGTGGTAGTAGATGTCGCGTGTGAATCGCCCGTGGTCCGCTGCGGCGGTCAGGTCGGTCCACGTTTGGCCAAACGCATCGCCCGCGAAGTCGAGCCGGGCGAGCGCGAACGTGAGTGCGTCGCTCCCGGCGGCGCGGACCGCGACGAGGTCCGCGTTGTATTCCATCTGGCGCGACAGCGCGACGTGCGCGAAGTTGATGCCGCGGTAGAGCAGTTCGAGCGCCTTGCGCATGACCCACAGAATGCCGGTGAACGTCCAGGCGAAGATCGCAATGCGGATGTCCGTGCGGCGGAGCGTGTCGAGTAGATCGTCCACCTGATCGCGCCCGTACACGACTTCCGCGACGACGCGGTTCGCGGTGTACACGTAACTGCCGAGCTTCATGCTGTTCTGCGAAAAGTGGCCGAACTCGTGCGCGAGTACCGCTTTGAACTCACTCAGGTTCAGGCGGTTTACGAGGGCCAGTCCGATGAGGAGATTCTTGCGCGATGGGAAGACGAGGTTGAGGAATGAATCGTCGAACGACACGGCTGCGTTTACCTCTGGCACCACGAAGACCTTGTGCGGGAACGGTGCGCCGACCTCCGTGCACAGCTTGCGGATGAACGCGAACAGCGCCGGCTGTTCCTTCTCGGTGACTTCGACGCGCACGCCGCCACCGGCGCGCGACCGCTTGAACAACCCCTTCACAAGGAAGAGACACAACAGGGCCGAAATGACGCCGCCGACGATCAACCCGAACACCGGCTTCGTTTCGCGTGGCGGTCGCGGCGAGGCTGTCAGTGGCGTGGAAGTTCGCGGGTACTGTCCGCTTTTCGTCGATGATGCCGGTGGTGTGTACGGTGTCGGCGGTTCGTCGGCTGCAAGTTCCGAGAAGCAGTAGTAGCAGGTTACCACGGAGCCGACCGTGAGGCCGAGGTAAGTACCGACGAACACGATGAGACACAACAGCACGATGACGACGCGAGCGCGGTAGACACGCGAGGGCGCCGTGAGGTCCGCGGGCACCGCGTCCGGTGCGGGTGGGTACAATGACGCGATATCGGCCACGATGTTCGCCCTCGCTTTACGCAAGCAAGCACATGCTATTAGCCTGACGAAACCGCGCAGCGTGTCAAGGAGCAGCTCCGGGTGTTCCGAGATGGCTTCTTGACCGCGACACGTCGGTATGCGACATTCATAACACCCGCCGAATCTCCCGCCTTCCGCTCCGCACGGAGTTCTGCATGTTCCGCCTCGATCTCGGATCATCCGGTCGCTACTGCGATGGCGTTTCGCGCCGCAACTTCCTTCAGTTGGGCGTCGCCGGGATGGCGAGTCTGGGAATGCCGGAAGTACTCCGCGCGAAGGCAGCGTCACAGTCGCCGACGAGCAGTAAGAACACGTCCGTGATTCTCATCTGGCTCGACGGCGGGCCGGGGCACATGGACATGTATGACATGAAGCCGGACGCACCGGTCGAGTACCGGGGCATCTGGAAGCCCATCCGTTCGAAGGTGCCAGGATTCGACGTGACGGAACTGTACCCACTCCAGGCTCAGGTAACCGATAAGTTCTCGATGGTGCGCTCGCTGCACCACGATACCGGCGACCACTTCGCTGGCGGTCACCGGATGCTGACCACGAAAGACATGGGCGTCGCGGGCGCGAACACCGCGCAGCGTTTCCCCGGCATCGGGGCGATCGTGAACCGCGAAATCGGGTCGCGTGTGCAGGGCATGCCGGGTTACACCGCGAGTCCGCACGCGGCGAGTATCGGCATTGCACCGGGTTATTTCGGCGGGCACATGATCGGCGCGCAGCACGATCCGTTCGTGACAGGTGATCCGAGCGCCGCAAACTTCCAGGTGCGGAACCTGAACCTCGCGACCGGGCTGACTCTTGAGAAGATGGAAGACCGCCGCTCGCTACTGACGCACTTCGACTCGAAGAAATCGCATCTGGACGCGCACCCGACCGCGCAGGCGATGGACCGGTTCGGTCGTGAGGCGTTTGAGTTCGTCACCGGGCCGACCGCGCGTGAAGCGTTCTCCATCAGTAAGGAGAGCACACGCCTCCGCGACCGCTATGGACGGAACAGTTGGGGGCAATCCACGCTGCTCGCACGCCGACTGGTCGAAGCCGGTTCGACGTTCGTCACGGTCCACTTCGGTGGCTGGGACCACCACTGGGATTTGAAGGCCGGGTATGAGAACTACCTGCCGAAGGTGGACCGCGCGGTGTCCGCGCTTTTTACCGATCTTGATGATCGCGGGTTGCTGGATACGACGCTGGTGGTGTTGTGTGGCGAGTTCAGCCGGACGCCGAGGATGAACGACGGCGGCAACGGCGGCGCCCCGATGAGCAAGGGCACGCCAGGCCGCGACCACTGGGGCAACTCGATGTTCTGCCTCATGGGTGGTGGCGGCGTGAAGGGTGGTCAGATCGTCGGGTCGACGGACCGGCTCGGTCAGCGACCGCACACGCGAGCGGTCACACCGTCGAATATTCACGCCACGATGTACCACGTCCTCGGGATCGACCCGAAGCTACAACTGCTCGACCCGAGCGGGCGACCGGTGAACGTCCTCGACGACCCCGAGCCGATCACGGAATTGCTGTAACGAGTTGGGGCGATTGTGGCTTCGTGAGCGCACGTGCGCAGATGCAAGCGGCTCGCTCTTTACTTCGCCTTCAATACGTCTAGCACCACATGCGACGCGAACTTCGGCGTGTGGTACACCTTCTGCGTCGCCTTCTGGAAGTCGCTGTCCTCGGCCTCGAAGATGTTCGGCACGAACTTCTGCGGGTTCCGGTCGATCACCGGGAACCATGTGCTGCTCACCTGCACCATCATCTTGTGACCCTTGCGAAACCGGTGGTGGCCCCAGTTCAGATCGATCGTGTACTCTTCCACCGCGCCGGGCTTGACCGCTTCCGGCTTCTCTAAACTCTTGCGGAACCGCGCGCGAACCGGTTCTCCCGCGATCAGGAGTTGCGAACCGGCCAACTCTGGGTTCTTCTTGTAGTCGTCGGGGTACACGTCGATCAGTCTGACGATCCAGTCGCAGTCCGTGCCGGATGTCGATCCGAATAGTTTCACCTTCATCGAACCCGCGACGATCACGTCTTCGCTGAGCGGCTCCGTCTCGTACGTGAGCACGTCGGGGCGGCCGTGCGTGAACCGTTGATCCTGCACCATCCACTCGGGCCACTCTGGGCCGGGGTACGTCGGGCGCACCGGACGCGGCCTGTACGGCACCGGGTTCGCGGGGTCGGAGACGTACTCGTCGAACTCGGTGCCACCGTCCTTCGGCACGTCGAAACTCAACTTTCCTTTGGGATTGAAGTACACCTTGCGCGACGCAACGCCCTTCGGCGGCCACGTGTCGTAAGTCTCCCATTTGTTCGCCCCGGTCTGGAACATGCGTGCTTCCGGCGGCCGTTCCTTGCCCGCGTCCTTCAGGTAGTGCGCGAAGAACGGCGCCTGGATCTCTTTCCGGAAGTGCTCACCGGTCGCGGAGTCGAACGGGATCCGGCCGAGTTTGTCGGCCTTGCCGCCGGACCAGCCGCCGTGGTTCCACGGGCCGACCACGAGGAAATTCTGGTTCTTCGCGTCGTGCTTCTCCAACAACTCGTAGATGCGCAGCGGACCGCGAAAGTCTTCCTGGTCGTACCACCCGGCGACGTTGAGTGTCGGTACGCTCACCTTCGTGAGTCGAGGTTCCAGCGATTGCGTCTTCCAGAACGCATCGTAGTTCGGGTGTGCGACGAAGTCGTTCCAGGTCGGCAGCTTGTTCTTGAAGTGCAGTCGGTTCACGTTCGAGAGCGCGCCGAGTTTCAAGTACCATTCATAAGTGTCGTGACGGTCGAACTTGAAGCTGAAGTTCGACTTGTCGGTCTCCATCATCGCGACATATTCGAAACCGTAGCTGAGGCGGAACGCGCCGTTGTGATGGAAGTCATCGCCGAGGTACATATCGACTGGCGATGCCTGTGGTGACACCGCCTTCAGTGCCGGGTGCGGGTCGAGCATCGCGACCGCCGCGAGCCAGCCCGGATAACTGACGCCGAGCATGCCTACACGACCGTTGTTGCCCTTCACCTCCTTCAAGAGCCAGTCGATGGTGTCGGACGTGTCGGATGCCTCATCGACCGCTATCAGGTTCTTGGGGTCGCGTGCCGGGCGCGTCATCACGAACGTGCCTTCCGACTTGAACCGGCCGCGGATGTCCTGCAACGCGAACGCGTAACCGTCGTCGATCATCTCTTTGAAGTAGTTCTGGAATAGTTTCTCCGCGCGGTTGTCGATGCCGTACGGTGTGCGGAGCAGGATGATCGGTATCGGTCCTTTCGCGTTCTTCGGCGCGTGAACCGTGGTGTACAGCTTCTTGCCGTCTCGCATCGTGACCATCGACTCGGTTCGATCGAACCGGGGATCGACTTTGGGCTGTTGCCCGCGAACGGTCGCGCTCGTGATGAGCAGCGCGAAGCCAATGAAAGCGATGAGTCGTGCGCGGGCGTGCATGAGTGGGTCTCAAAAAGGGTTTCGCCGCTTGCGGCCTCGCGAGTAACGCGGCTACTCGTCGCAGCAGGGGCACTTATCCGGCACAAACACGGTCATCGTGGCGGCGTACTTGGTCGCTTCGTACTTCTCGCCCTTCTCATCCGTCACGTGGTGCGCCACGACGAGGTAGTAATTGCCGGTCCGCGGCGTGAAACTGGCGCGCCCGTCCTTGTCCGTGATGCGCTCGTAGGTGTCGTCCATACCTTCCTTGAGCGTGACCCCGCGCGGCACGAAGCTTACCCGCTCACCGGCCAGCGGCTTGCCATTCAACAGCAGTTTGACCTTGATCGCGGTTCCCGGCCCCAGCGGGGCGACCGGGTTTGCTACGGGCACTAACTCGAACTTGTGGCCGAGTGGCTTGTCGAACCCGGCCGTGTTGCTCGGCACCTTGTCGAGCGAATTCGAAGCGAGGAAGAACACTTTCGCGCTGCGGATGGCACGCACGGGTTTGCCGTGGTTCACGATGCCGTCGGAACTTTGTGACGCGACGTACAACCCGGCCTTCGCAGTCGCGAATTTCGCAGTGTGCCAGCCTTCCTTCGGTGCGTATCCCACGTCTGTCAGGTCGGGTTTCAGGTCGTAGCTCTTGCCGTCTGGGGCCACGACGAAGAACGACCCGACAGACTCGGACGAGAGCTTACCCGCGATCTTGAAGTCGCGGTGATCGTTCCCGTGGTTGCCCAGGAGCAGGTCGATGTGAACCGCATCGCCCGTACGGACGATGTGCGTGTTCGTCTGAACCCAGGTGTCGTGTGCGATCGCGGGAAGGGCAAGAACAGCGAGCGCGAGGGCAGTGGCCAACAGAGGGCGGCGCATGTGTGGTGTCCGTGCAGGCGGTGCGGGTCGTGTTGAATAGCATAACGCGGGACCACTCCCCCTGCCACGACATCTACGCGGAGAACGCCAGCCGTGAAACGCGCCACTTGCCTCCTGATCCTGTTCCTCGCTTCCCCTGTCTACGGACACGACTACTGGCTGGTGCCGGAGACGTTCGTGCCGAAGGAGGGCGCGACTGTGCCGGTGCGAATGCACGTCGGTGAGGCGTTCAAATCCGAACAGGAGATTCCATACTCAGCGAAGAAGACAGCCGCGATTCAACTTGTCACTGCGAAGAAGTCGTTCACCGATTTCGCGAGCCTGAAGGACGGTGTGAAGCCTGCGTTCGCGTTCAAGATGGAGGGTGCGAACACCGCCGTTCTACGCGTTGATCGCGACTGGTCGAGCATCACGCTGAAGGCCGACAAGTTCACCGCGTACCTGAAGGAGGAGGGGTTGGACGAGGTCATCAAGGCGCGTGCCGCAGCGGGCGAAACCGACGCTGACGGGAAGGAACGCTACCGGCGATGCCTGAAGACCATCGTTCACGCTGGCGGCGCTGCGGACGACACACCAACGAAGCCGGTCGGTCAAGTGTTGGAGATCGTCCCCTCGAAGAATCCATACGCGATGAAAGCGGGCGAGGAGTTCCCGATGAAAGTGATGTTCGAGGAGAAGACACTCGTGGGGTTGAAACTGACCGCGTGGCACCGCGACGGCGATTTGCTCACGACGGTGACCGCAACCACTAACAAGGACGGCAAAGCGGTCTTCAAGTTGCCGAAAAGCGGCGCTTGGGTGGTGCGAGCGGTTCACATGCGCCGCGTGGCCGAGAAGAACCCGACCCCGGCGGCGGAGTGGGAGAGCTTCTGGACGAGCGTGACGTTCGCAGTGCCTTGATGTCTTCATCGTAGTCATCACGCTCCGCATGTTGTCCGCTCCACAGCGCGGAACGCGGTCGTCGTTTCAAATGCCGTGATAACGAGGAGCGTGATGACGCGGTCCGAACGCGTGAGACCCACACTCTTCCCATTGCCCCGTCGGGCGGCTACTCTATCGCTTCTCTCATTCACCGGAAGCCCGCGGTATGTTCCCCACATCCGACAACATCCAGAAACTCCAGGTCGCGCTGCAGAACGATCTGCTCGTGTTCATGCCGGAACTTGTGCTCTGCGCCGGGATCCTCGCACTGTTGCTCGCGCGGCTCGTGCCTCCACTCGATCGCGTTCACCTCGGCGGGGTGGCGCTCGTCGCGCTCGTTGTAGCGCTGTTCACGGGTGGTTATCAAGTCTGCGACGGCGTGTGGAGCGGACTGTATTTCGCGGGGATGCTGACGGCCGACGCGTGGGGCGGGTTCGTGCGGATGATCGTGCTCGCGTCGGCGCTCGTCACGGTGATACTCACGCTCCTCACCGGCATTCCGGACAAGGATGATTCAGCGGACTTCTACGTGCTGCTGCTCGGCGGCACGCTCGGCATGACCCTCATGACTTCCGCTTCGCACCTCCTGATGATCTTCATCGCGGTGGAGATGGCGAGTCTGCCCGGGTACGCACTGGCCGGGTTTCTGAAGGGCAAGAAGAGCGGGAGTGAAGCGTCGCTGAAGTACGTTGTGTACGGGGCCGCCGCGAGCGGTGTGATGCTCTACGGGATGACTCTGCTGGCCGGCACGTTCGGCACCGGCACACTCCGCGACGTGTCCGCTGGCATCGCGGCACGCGGTCTCGACTTGCCCGTACTCGCGGGGCTGGCGCTGACGTTCGTGGGGTTGGGATTCAAACTCGCGGCGGTGCCGTTTCAGTTCTGGTGCCCTGATGTGTTTGAAGGCGCTGCGGCCGAAGTCGCGGGGTTCCTGTCGGTGGCGTCGAAGGCTGCGGCTATCGGGCTAACGGGCCGGATCTTGCTCACGTTGAACGCATCGCAGCAAGGCGGGTGGGGAATCCCCGCGAGCCTCGGTGTGGGCGTCGCCGTGGTCGCGATGATCACGGTGACCTTTGGGAACCTCGCGGCGTTCGCACAAACCAACTTGAAGCGGCTGCTTGCGTACTCAACCATCGCGCACGCTGGCTACATGCTGATGGCGCTCGCGGTGCTGACGGAGGCTGGCGCGTCGTCGGTGCTGTACTACCTGTGTGCCTATGTCGCGATGAACCTTGGCGCGTTCGGTGTTGTCGCTCTGATCCGCAACGCGACCGGCAGCGAGGACATTAGCGCGGTGCGCGGCCTGGTGCGCCGGAACCCGCTGCTCGCGATCACGTTCACGGTATTCCTGGCGAGCCTGTTAGGTCTGCCGCCGCTGGCCGGGTTCGCGGGGAAGTTCCAGGTGTTCTCGGCGGTGTACGAAGCCGCGAAGACCGCGACCGCGTCCGGTCCGCCGGGGCTGGGCGCGGTGTTCTACGTATTGCTCGCGGTTGGTGCCGTGAACACCGCGGTGAGCGCGTACTACTACCTGAAGATCGCCCGCGCGATGCTACTCGACGACGCTGAAGAACCAGTTTGCCGCGAGCCGCAGGCGAGCGCGAACGCAGGGCTGTTCCTGGTGGCACTGTGTGCGTTCTTGTTCGCTACGGGTGTTGTGTGGGATCCGCTGATGAGCGAGACCGCGAAGGCCGCGATCGCGTTCTCACTCAGGTGATCCCTTCGGGTTCAACGCTAAACCGCGTGGACATGAGGTCTGCTCTTCACGCTTGCTCGTTTCTCACACTCACACGCGCGCTTTTCGCAATGCTGATCGACACTCACACGCACCTGTTCGACGAGCGGTTCCGCAAGGACTTGCCCGCGGTGCTCGAACGCGCCGTCGCGGCCGGTGTCGAGCGCGTGATCTGCTTGGGCATCGATCTGGAGTCGTCGCGCGCGGCGGTCGCTATCGCGAACGCGTACCCGCTTGTGGTCGCGGCCGTTGGCATTCAGCCGAACCACGCGGCCGAGGCTCAAGCAGGTGACTGGGACGCAGTCGTGAAACTCGCCGAAAGTGAACAGCGGGTCGTCGCAATCGGCGAGACGGGGTTGGATCGGTACTGGGATCGCTCGCCGTTCCCGGTGCAAGAGGATTACTTCCAGAGGCACATTCAGCTCGCGCGGAGTCTGCGCAAGCCGTTCGTCATCCACTGCCGCGACGCCGAAGCGGACGTTGTCAAGACGCTTCGCGCGGCGATGCCCTCTAACGAACCGGGAGCGTCAGCGACGGGCTTGCGAGCCGTGATGCACTCCTTCAGCGGCGACATCGGAACCGCACGCGAGTGCCTCGAGATGGGACTGCACATGTCGTTCGCGGGGATGGTGACTTATCCGACTGCGCAAAATCTGCGGGATGTGGCGAAGGAAGTGCCGCTCGACCGTTTGCTCGTGGAAACCGACTGCCCGTACCTGGCACCGCAACCGGTTCGCGGCAAGCGCAACGAACCAGCCTACGTCGCACACACCGCGGTGCTGCTCGCTCAGGTTAAAGGCGTAAGCGTCGCGGAGATCGAAGAACACACCACGCGGAACGCCCGGACCCTGTTCGGACTGTGATTACTCGCCAGAACTGGGCCACTGGCCCGCGTTAACTATTGAGGTTTAGCGCTGTGGCCGGTGTCGTATCGGGTCGCCGAGCGAACCTCAGCGGGCCGGAAGCCCGTGCTCTGGCAAGAAATCACACCCATCATCATGTCTCGCTCTCCGATTTCCGGTATTCTAATCTCTGATATCGAGCGGAACTTCTGCCGTGGGGCAGGGGTTTGATACGGTATCGTGCGTTCGCACCCGGTCGAGGGTTTTCAGATGCGTTTCCGTTCCCTGGCCTTGTTCGCCCTGACAGCCGGTCTTGCCGTGCTGGCCGGGGACTTCCCCTCCCTCGACGCCCAGGAGAAGGCGATCAAGAAGGGCAAGAAGAAGGTCGATCCGCCCGCGACGACTACACCGGCCGACCCGGCCACCAAACCGGAAGTGAAACCGGTCGCGCCGCCAGTGATCCACGTCGCGACACCCAAGACGAAAGACCCTGCGGCACTCGCGAAGGTCATCGACGCGGAGATTACCCGAAAGATCGCGACTGCCAAACTCACCGCCTCCGCTCAGTCCTCGGACGAAGAGTTCCTCCGCCGCGTGTCGCTCGACATCACCGGTGTCATCCCGTCAGCGGAACGGGCGAAAGCCTTCATCGATGACAAAAGCCCCGACAAGCGGACGAAGCTCATCGACGAGTTGCTCGCCGACCCGCGATTCGGTCGCCGCATGGCGGACATCTGGACCGCAAAGTTGTTCCCGAAGGACAGCGGTAACCGCTTCGTGCTGAAAGACCCGCTCTACAAGTGGCTCGAAGAGGAGTTCAACAAGAACCCCGGCTGGGACACGTTCACGACGCGTCTCGTGAGTGCGACCGGCACCGTCGCGGAGAATGGCGCTGTCACCTACTTCCTCGCCAATCGCTCGGTCGACAAGCTCACCGACACCACCGCGCAGCACTTCCTCGGCATCCAACTTCAGTGTGCGCAGTGCCACAACCACCCGTTCACGACCTGGAAGCAGACGGAATACTGGGGCATGGCCGCGTTCTACGGCAAGGTGAAGGCCGACAACCCAAAGAATGCGAACAAGGGCGGTGATAACACCACCATCGGCGTGACCGAAGGGCCGCGTCAGACCAAGCAGAAGGACTTCTTCCCGGAGTCCGCGAAGACTGTGCCAGCCAAGTTCCTCGGCGGCCCGGAACCGAGCCTGGGCGCCGCCGAACCGTACCGCCCGGCGCTCGCGAAGTGGATGACCAGCCCCAGCAACGCGTTCTTCGCGAAGTCGATGGTCAACCGCACCTGGGCGCACCTGTTCGGTCGCGGGTTCGTGAACCCGGTGGACGACATGCTGCCGGAGAACGACCCGACCCACCCCGACCTGATGGCCGCTCTCGCGCACCACGTTTCGACGACCGGCGAGTTCGACCTGAAGTACCTCATCAAAGCGATCTGCCTGAGCGACGCCTACCAACGCACCAGCAAGCCCACTGCGGACAACAAGAACGACAAGGCTCTTTACAGCCACGTGGCCGTGAAGGTACTTTCGCCCGAGCAACTGTTCGACTCGCTTGCACAGGTGACCGGCAACCGCGCATCCGACGCGCGTGTCAAGGGTGCCGCCAATCCGAAGGGTGTGCGCCTTGGTGCCCGCGACCAGTTCGTGAACTTCTTCCTTGCGGGCGCGGACTCGACCAGCGCTCTCGACTACGAGGCCGGTATCCCGCAGGCGCTGCGGTTGATGAACTCCCCGATCGCGAATAACCCGGCCGCGGTTCGTGCTGTCGCGGGGACCACGAGCAAACCCGAAGAGGCGATCGAACGCATCTACCTCGCGGCCCTGTCCCGGCGTCCGACCGCTGACGAGACGAAGAGCCTGACCGATTACGTGACTCGCGTCGGCGCCCAGACCGCTTATGGCGACATCCTCTGGGCCGTGCTGAACAGCAGTGAGTTCACGCTGGTCAAGTGAGCCTGTTTCTTGGCCTCCTGACTTTGCCCTGAAGCGGCGCGACAGCCTAGCCCAGGGCAACGCCCTGGGTTGACAAGGGATTGATTTGCAGGCTGAAAGCCTGCGACATTTCCCCCTGTCGCACCCCTTCAGGGTGCCAGACAATCACGACCGTAACCCAGGGCGGTGCCCTGGGCTATGATGTCCCACCCCTCCGGGGTGAAGAGAAGTCCGAACACCAAAACACTTACCCTGGAGCCTCCAATGTTCTCGATGAAGTTGCAAGAGAAGACCCGGCGGGACATGCTGAAACTGACTGCGGCGGGCGTGTTCGCCCCGGCGCTGTCGGGGTGGCTGCCGGCGCTAGCGAAGGCCGCGCCCACCGGGGGCAAGGGCAAGGCCAAGTCGTGCATCCTGCTGTGGATGGACGGCGGCCCGAGCCACAAGGACACCTGGGACTTGAAGCCCGAGAGCAAGGGCGCCGGTGAATTCAAGCCGGCCAAGACCGTCTCTGCCGGTGTCGAGATCAGCGAGCACCTGCCGAAGATCGCACAGGTCATGAACCACGGGCTCGTGATCCGCGGCGTGTCGTCGCCCGAAGGCGCCCACGCTCGCGCGAAATACTACGGGCACACCGGGTTCCGTGAAGGGCAGGGTGGGGTTGTTTACCCGTCGCTCGGCGCCATCGTGTCGCAGGAAGCGGGCAAGTCCGATAGCCCTATGCCGAATTTCGTCGCCGTCGGCGGCCGCAGTTACGGCTCCGGGTTCCTCGGGCCGAAGCACCAGCCGTTGCTCATCACTGATCCGAACCGCGGCGTCGAAGACCTGAAGTCGTCAGTCACCGCCGCGCAACTCGGCAACCGGGTTGGTTTGCTCGAGCAAATGGACAAGGCGTTCCACCGCGAGTACGGCGCCGACTCCATCACCGACCACAAGACGACCTACGAGCGCGCCGTCAAACTGATGCAATCGAAGGAAGCGAAGGCGTTTGACATCGCGGGCGACGAGACCAAGTCGAAGTACGGCAGCGGCCGGTTCGCGGAAGGCGTGTGCATGGCCCGCCGGCTGGTCGAGGTGGGCGTGCCGTTCGTCGAAGTCACGCTGGGCGGTTGGGACACGCACCAGGACAACTTCACCCGCGTCAAGAACCTGTCTGGTCAGGTGGACTCGGCGGTTTCCGCGCTGGTCAACGACCTTAAGGACAAGGGGTTGCTCGACAGCACGCTGATCGTGTGGATGGGTGAGTTCGGGCGCACGCCGAACATCAACAACCGCGGTGCGAATCCCGGTCGCGATCACTACCCACGCGCCTGGAGCATCGCCATGTTCGGTGGCGGCTTGAAGGGCGGCCAGGTGTTCGGCAAGACCGACAAGGAAGGCGCCAGTCCCGCCGAGAAGCCGGTCGCTGTGCAGGACTTTCTCGCGACCGTGTGCGAACTGATGGGCATCGACCACACGAAAAAGAACGAGACCCCGACCGGTCGGCCGATCCAGATCGTGGAGAAGCCGAAGCCATTCACCAAGGAAGTCGTGTAACGATCCTCGAAGTCGACTCGCACCGCCCGTACGCGAAAGCGTGCGGGCGGTTTTCGTTTGGTGGATCGCGCGGCCCGGTTGTAAGTGCGGGCTTGCACCCGGCTGCGGATCGGTCATGCTGGAGGCGGTTCCAGGGGGCGACTTGATGAGCGAGTCCCGCAGGATGATCGCGAGAAGTGGCCCGGGGTGGTGCGACGGCACATCCCGGCGCGAGTTCCTTCGCGTCGGCGCGTTTGGCCTCGGCGGGCTGACGTTGGCCGACCTGTTGCGCCTTCGCGCGGCCCCACAGCGCGCCGCACGAGCCGAGTCTTGCGTCCTCATCTTCCTCAACGGCGGGATGAGCCACCTCGACACCTTCGACCCCAAGCCGGGCCAACCGCTGGAGATTCGCGGCGAGTTCGCCACCGTTCGCACCAGCACGCCCGGCCTCGTGATGACCGAACACCTCCCCAAATTGGGGCGCCTGGCTCATCACCTCACCGTTGTGCGAAGCGTGGGCTTCGACGGGCGTCTCGGGAACCACAGCCCCGCGTGCTACCACGTGTTGACGGGCCGGGAACCACAGGGCGAGGACGCGGTGCTCGCCCCACCGCGACCGACCGATCACCCGTCAATGGGGTCGGCCGTGTCGCGCCTGCGACCGGCTCCCGGAAGTGTGCCGTCCTTCGTGATGGTGCCCGACGCACTCATCGAGAACGCACACCTGACGCCGGGGCAGTTCGCCGGCTGGCTTGGCGGTCGCCACGAAGCGTTCCGCCTTCAAGGTGATCCCAGTCTGCCCGACTTCTCGGTGTCGTCGCTGGTGCGGCCCGCGGACGTGTCGGACGAACGGATGGCCGCCCGGCGCGAGTTACTGGGCCGCCTCGGTTCCGGGCGCATGTCTCGGGAACTGGACGTATACCACGAGCGTGCGTTCGATCTGCTGAGCAGCCCGCGCACGCAGGCCGCGTTCGACATCGCCACCGAACCGCCACGTGCGCGCGACCGCTACGGTCGCGACAAGTTCGGGCAGAGTGTACTCCTGGCCCGGCGGATGGTAGAAGCGGGAGTGCGGTTCGTCAACGTCCACTGGCCCAACGTCGGCGGTGGGTCCAACTGGGACACGCACAGCAACGGCTTCAACCGGCTGAAGAACAACCTGTTGCCGCTCGCGGACCGGGCCATCGCCGCGCTGCTCGACGACCTCGACGACCGCGGCTTGCTCAAGGAGACGCTCGTCTTGATACTGACCGAGTTCGGCCGCGCACCGCAGATTGGTCGCACGTTCCAGAACTCCGGCGGGCCGGGCGGCCGCGACCACTGGTCGAATTGCTTCAGCGTTGTGCTGGCCGGTGGCGGGATGCCCGGCGGTCGTGCATACGGTTCGTCCGACGCGAAGGGTGCGTACCCCGCCGACCGGCCGCTCACGCCTGCCGACCTGACAGCCACCGTATACCGGGCGCTCGGCATCGACCCGGGCGTCACGCTCCACGACGCCGAGGGCCGGGCACACCAGTTGTGCGATGGGAAGCCGAGCACCGAACTCCTGTGAGGTCGCGGTGATGAAGACGCTTCTGAAACCGGTCGCGTTTACGACAGTCTTCGGCTCCTACGCCGTCAAGTCGGTGGCGGTGGAGAATGGTCCGGTCACCCACCAACCCCGAAAGTGAACCGTGTTCCGCACATCGATGTTTCTTGCGCTCTCGTTGTTGGTATTTGCCGCGCTCGGGCAGTCCGACGAATGCCGCGCGGAGAAGTTCCCCGACTACCAGCCGGTCGCGGGCTGGCCGCAACTGCCGCCGAAGGTCGAACTCGGCCCGGTGTCGGCCGTGGCGACCGACGCGAAGGATCAAGTGTACGTCGTACACCGCGGCCCGAAACCGGTTCTCGTCTTCGACCGCACCGGCAAGTTCCTGCGCTCGTGGGGCGACGACCACATCAAGACCGCGCACGGGTTGCGCATCGATCCCGAAGGCAACGTGTGGCTCACCGACGTCGGGAATCATCTCGTGATGAAGTTCGACCCCGAAGGCAAGTTACTCCTCTCGCTCGGCCAGAAGGGAACGGCCGGGGACAAGGACGACCAGTTCGACCGGCCCACGGATGTCGCGATCACGCCGACCGGCGCGTTCTACATCACCGACGGCTACGGTAACGCCCGCGTGATGAAGTTCGACCGCACCGGGAAGTTGCTCAAGCAGTTCGGTACGAAGGGCAAAGGCGATGGCGAGTTCAACCTCCCGCACGCGATCTGCCTCGACGCGAAGGGACGAATGTACGTCGGGGACCGCGAGAACAATCGCGTGCAGGTGTTCGATGCTGAGGGGAGATTCCTCGAACAGTGGAAGGAGAGCGGCGCGCCTTACGGGCTGTTCCTCGCGGGCGAGAAGCTGTTCGTGGCCGACGGGCGCTCGGGCGTCGTTCGCGTACTTGGCCCGGACGGAAAGCCGCTCGGTCGGTGGGGCGGGAAGGGGACCGCGGCGGGGCAGTTCCAGATGCCGCACATGCTGTGCGTCGATTCGCGCGGAGATGTGTATGTCGCCGAAGTGACCAACAAGCGCATCCAGAAGTTCACCGCCGCGAAGGAGTGATACCAAAGCGCGTTGAAGATTGACCAGGTATTGCCCTCTCACGCAAGGGGAGAGGGCCAAAATCCAGCATGGTTACCCTTCAGCACGATCCGTGTGTCGCGGCCGGCGCAACAGGAACACGTTTCCCTAATTCACGCACTTGAGTCGTCCCGAAGCGTGGTAGCATCGTGCAGTATCGGACGGTCGTCCACGCGGTGCGAGGGGGAACTCTGTCGCGGTTGATGCTGTGCGCTCTCACGTCGGGAGTGATCCTGTGGTTGTCCGCCCGGGTTCGAGCCGACGACGCGGAAGACAAGGCCGTCGCGTTCGTGGAGAAGGTGGGCGCGAAGGTCACCCGCGACGAGAAGGCTCCCGGTAAACCGGTTGTTACGGTGAACCTTACCAACACGAAGGTGACGGACGCGGGGGTTGAGGTCCTCCAGAATCTGTTGCCGAAGTGCAAGACCGTGAAGTGACGCGAGCGGTCCGGCCCGAAGCCGGATCACAAATACTCTCCCCTTGGTTTTTGGAGCATGGCCATGTTCGCGAGGCTGCTACTCGTCGTCCTCTTCGCCACGGTTGGCGTCGCGCGTGCCGACGAACCGGCGGCACGCATCGTCAAGTCGCACGGCTATTCGGAGGCCGTCGAACTCAAACTCGGTAAGACGCGCGCGATCCTCTGCCCGCAAGCCGGCGGGCGCGTGCTTGAGTTCTCCGTGAACGGCACCGACGCGATGTACTTCGATGACGCTGAAAAGAAGTGGCAACCGGGCAAGCCGGGACCAATCACTGCGGGGCGGTTCGACTACGGACCGGAACTCACCGTGATTCCGCACCCGAAAGCGTGGTCCGGTGAATGGACCGCCGAGATCACGAAGACCAACTCCGTGAAACTGACCAGCCCGAAAGAGGACGGCGGGATTCAACTGGTGCGGGAGTTCCGGCTCGTCGCGCACGACAAGAGCGTGGGCCTTTCCTGCAAGCAAACGATGACGAACGTGAGCAAGGAGGCGCGTGAGGTGTGCCACTGGGGCCGGTCGTTCTCGCCCGGTGGCGGCATCTGCGTGGTTCCTCTCGGCGACCGCCCCAGCCGCTTCCCCTCGAAGTACGCGATGTACGAAGACGGCGCGATCATCAACGTTAAGGCGAAGGACGAGAACATCCGCGAGCGCGACGGGTTCCTTGAAATCCTGGCCCCGCCGCGAAAGCCGAAGCTCGGTTTCGACACCTACGCCGGGTGGCTCGGATACGTGCTGCCCAACGATACGCTGTTCGTGAAGCGGTTCCCGGCGTTCCCGGATCGCGTGTACAACGAAGCGGCGGGCCTCACGCTCTCGGTGTGGTATCCGACCGGTGCGCGCATTGAACTGGAACCGATTGGCCCACGCGAGCGACTGAAGCCAGGCGAGTCGGCGTCATTTACAGAAGACTGGTGGCTGCTGTCGCACCCGTTCCCCAAGAAGGGGCAACAACTTGACCTGAAGGCGCTTGCCGAGCAAGTCGCCAAGCAGACGATCGAGACGAAGTAGTGGCCGCTCCGCACTCATGTTGGTGTGGAAAGCACACTCACCGGGCACCGCGACCGGTGAATGACGGGCCGACGCGGTTCGAACACAAGCGTTTCGACTGGGCAACCGACCATCAGACGTAGTGAATCTCGAACGGCTTGTTCGTGATGAACAGCACGGTCACGTCGCCCTCAGGGGATGCACCGTGTTCCATTACTGTGCCTTCGGGGAACCAGACGAAGCAACCGGGGCCGTATTTGCCCGCGTGCGTGACCAGCGTCCCGGACAGCACGTACATGCCGTGCGCGCACGGGTGCGTGTGCCGCACGTTGATGACCCCGGCCGGATACCGGACGACCCGGACCTCCATGCCGGTGTCCGGGTCGGTGATGAGGTTCTTCCGGTAGAGCGCGCGGCCCAACTTCTCGTTGAACCGTTCCTCCCAGGGCAGAGCCTCCGCGTTGATGGCGATCACGGATCGTGCTTGTGCGTCCACGATACCTCCTCCGCGGGTTCGGACTGAACGCAGGATTCTACACCCACTTGGCGCGAGCCGGGAGTGATACGACACACTCGAATCGACTGCCATGGGTTACTTGTTCGAGTCGAGCATCACCTTGGCGGCTGGCTTCAGGTGAGCAGCGTCCAGTTTCCCGACCGACCAGAGCAGGCCGCGGGCGACCAGGTCGAGGTACCGAGCGTCCGCGACGGTGTCGTTGTTGTGGCCCAACGTCGTGGCAAACACCTTGGTCTTGCCGTTGTAGGTGTTCGTCCACACGACCACGGCCTCGTCCGTCCGCTCCGTTCCACCCTTGGGCGTGTAGGTCTGCTTCCCCTTGGCGAGCGGCTGCGCCGTGTCCAGAAGCTTCCCAGCCGAGTTGTTGTACAGCTCCTCGTTGATGGTTTTCCATCCGTCCAGTCCCTTGGTAATCAGGCTCTCTTTGTCGGTGTAACGGACCTCGATGGGGGCTTGTGGGCCGTGCCCGGTGCTTGCCAGACCGGTGAACTCGAACCACGGTGTCGCCTTCGGGTACCCTTCGGTCCGGTAACTGTGCATCCCGCAGTGCAGTATCACGGCTGGCAACCCGGCCTTGTGCGGTTTCAGGATGCGCTCGACGATCTTCAGGTCTTTCACGTCGGATGAACATTCGTCGTGAACGACCACGTCGAACCCCTTGGCCCAGTCTTCCTTCTCGTACACGGGGTTGAGGTGCTTGGTGGTGGTGTCCGGGTCGTAAGCGATGGCCCACTGCACGTTCGCGCGCCCGGAAATGCCTTTTGTCAGCAGTTCCTGTTGCTTCTTGTAGTCGTGGCAGCAACCGCCGATGACCAGCAGTGCGCGAATCGGTGTAGATTCGTCGGCTGGCGCGGCCCGGCTCGGAGTGCCGACGAATGTTGCCGCAAGGGCGGTAAGGGCAAGTGCCGCGAGGAATCGTGTGGGTCGCATGGAGTGGCTCCGTCTGTTGTGTGTCTTGCTTGCTGGGGGAACCGGTTGGATCGACGCATTGTCCCCGGTCGAGCCGGGCGACGCCAGTGGGTGCTCGCCATCACGAGGTTCTTGCGCGTTCGGCGTGCGCCAGGATTTTCAGGCGTCGGTGGCGGTGGTCAAATCGCGTTACCCCAGTCCTCATTGGTGTTCAAGCGGTTTATCTTGTCTGGTCGATGACATTTCGTGATTTTTACCCCAGTC
>SXID01000121.1 GCA_005772955.1 Planctomycetia bacterium | reverse complement strand
GGGTCTGGAGTGCAAGTCACTCTTGGGAACACAGATCGCGCCCGAAGACGTGTCCGGTGTGCCGCGAATCGTCGGAGAACGCTCCGTGTTCTGCCCGCCGCGCGTGTTGCTTCCCGAAAACGCAACCAAGTTCTGCCTGTTCCTCGACGAACTCCCGGCGTGTGCCCCAGACGTGCAGAAAGCGTTCTATTCACTGCTCCTCGAACGCCGCATCGGGGAATACTTGCTGCCCGAAGGAACGTGGGTCGTCGCAGCCGGCAACCGCGCCGAAGACAAGGCGCTCGTGCGCACCATCTCCAGCGCGCTGGTGAACCGCGTACTCATTCTGAATGTCCGCATCGACGTCCCAGAGTGGCTCGCGTGGGCGCAGGCGAACAAGGTTCGCGAGGACGTGGTGAAGTTCATCGAGCAGAACCCGGAGGCGCTGCTGCGTCCGGTTCCAGATAAAGCGGCACCGTTCTCGACGCCGCGCGCGTGGGCATCGCTGGGTCGCGCGATCGACCTCGTCGGCGCTCGGGGACAACTTACGGGGGCGCTGGTTCGCGCGCTCGCGGTCGGGCGCGTGAGCGAGTTCGACGCCCGCCGGTTCGCGGCCGCGTGGCTCGGCAACCCGGCCGAATCGACGTCACTTGAAGAGAAACTGAACTGGCCGCTCGCGATGCTCGAACTTTCGGTGCGCGCGACCAAATGTCTGGAAACCGAAGGCATTGACGTCGTACGCCAACTGGTGATCCGCACCGACGACGAGTTGTTGTTGGAGGTGCGCAACTTCGGCCAGACAACGCTCCTCGAAGTGAAGGCGAAGCTCGCGCTTCACGGACTGAGTTTGGGGATGAAGTTGTGAACTCTCTCACGGGCGCTCCGCTGCGCGTCACGGCTACGCCAACTGGGCTGTGTTTCTGATGCGTACTGAAACCCAACACGCTGTCACGCTGTCACAGGCAAAGGAGTTGATCCGGTGCCTCGCGGACACGGAGAGCGTGTTGCTGCTCTCGCCACCGGGCGTGGGCAAGTCGGACGTGGTGCGTCAAGCCGCGATAGAATCCGGACTCGAACTGCGGTCGCTGCTCGGAACGCAGATCGCGCCCGAAGACGTGTCCGGCGTGCCGAAGATCGTCAGCAACCGCGCCGTGTTCTGTCCGCCCCGACTGTTGCTCCCGGACGACAACAAACCGTTCTGTCTCTTTCTCGATGAGTTGCCCGCGTCGCCGCCCGAAGTGCAGAAAGCGTTCTATTCACTCCTCCTTGAACGCCGGCTCGGTGAGTATCACTTGCCGCGCGGCACGTGGGTGATCGCGGCCGGGAATCGCACTGAGGACAAGTCGCTGGTGCGAACGCTTTCGAGCGCACTGGTGAACCGCCTGTTCGTGCTACCGGTGCGCGTCGATGTGGCTGAGTGGCTGGTGTGGGCGGAAACGCATGGCGTGCGCCCCGAAGTGCTATCATTCGTGCGTCACGTCCCGCTCGCACTACAGCGTCCGGTGCCCGCGGAACCGGTCCCCTTTTCCACGCCGCGTGCGTGGGCGATGCTGTCACGCGACATGTCCCTCGCGGAAGCCGCCGGACGACTCACGCTGGAGGAACGCCGCGCGTTCGCGTTCGGGCGCCTCACCCCACACGACGCCGCGTTGTTCTGCGCACTCTGCGACGACGGTCTGGGCGACCTCCGTCCCGCCGCGGACTACATCGACGACCCGACGTTACTGCCGAAATCCGGAACGGCGATGTGGTTCGTCGTCAACCGCATCCGGCAGGCGATCGGCAATCAGCAACTCCGCGTACTGGAAGGCGCGAAGGTGAACGCGTTCCTGACTGCGGTTGGTGAGGAGTATCGATTCGCGCTGATGCTCGACCACGTGGAACAGTGGGCCACGCTCGGCGCGAACGAGGTGATGCTTGAGGCGCTGAAGGAAGTAACGGGGCTACCGACAAGCGAAGCGGGGTGAATTGTTGCCTTCTCCCCTTGCGGGAGGGTTGCCGGCGGATCGCCAAGCCGAGGCGCAGGGAACGAAAAGTTGTCAATCCACTCGCGGGCACCTGCGTCGACACGATCCTCCACACGGAATCGCCGGAAGTAGCCCCCGAACTTCTTAAACTCATCACCTTTATCGTCGGGCGGCGGAGGCTGGCCGCGGCATCTCGATTCCGCGACGCCCGAAGAACCGGCTGAGATTTCGCGGTGCTGTCGGCTCGTTACACCTCTCCTCTCTCCGGCTGCCTGTTTGCCTTGATTCGCTGCGCACGCATGTCTAGAATTCCGCAGGCTTCACGCTCCCTTCCCGCCAAGACGGTCGAACGCAACGGGTCAACACCGAACGGCCTCGGCCTTTCCTTGCAACCTTTTGCCGGTTCCTGTCTCAAAAGGAATAGGATGAGCAGGAGCCGAACACGGTCTGCCGCGTTTCGGCGCTTTGCAGATTCATCCCCAGCCGCGGGAGACGGCGTCGATGTATGAACGATTCACGGATCGCGCACGCAAGGTGATGCAGCTCGCCAACCAGGAGGCGCAGCGCTTCAACCACGAGTACATCGGGACCGAGCACGTCCTGCTTGGTCTCGTCAAAGAAGGCTCTGGCGTCGCGGCCAACGTGCTCAAGAACCTCGACATCGACCTGCGCAAAATCAGGCTGGAAGTCGAAAAGATCGTGCAGCACGGGCCGGGCGGCGAGCAAGTCGTCATGGGCCGACTCCCGCACACGCCCCGGGCCAAGAAAGTGATCGAGTACTCCATCGAGGAGGCTCGGAACCTCAATCACAACTATGTGGGAACCGAACACCTGCTGCTCGGCCTCTTGAGGGAACAAGAGGGTGTCGCGGCGCAGGTGCTGATGAACCTTGGGCTGAAACTCGAAGACGTACGCGAAGAAGTCCTGAACCTGTTGGGCCACAACATGCCGAACGAATCCGAAGGCGGCGGTGGGGGCGGCGGACGCGAGGGCCGCGAGGGCGGCTCGTCCGAGCGCACCGGTCGCAGCAAATCCAAGACCCCAGCACTCGACAGTTTCGGCCGCGACCTGACCGAGATGGCCCGCCAGGGCAAACTCGACCCGGTCATCGGCCGACAGGCCGAGATCGAGCGGGTCATCCAAATTCTGTCGCGACGCCAGAAGAACAACCCGGTTCTCCTCGGCGAAGCCGGTGTCGGCAAGACTGCCATCGTCGAAGGTCTGGCGCAACTGGTCATCGACCAAAACGTGCCGGAACTCCTTCGCGACAAGCGCATCGTCGTGCTCGACCTCGCGATGATGGTCGCGGGGACAAAGTACCGCGGCCAGTTTGAAGAGCGCATCAAGGCGGTCATGAACGAGGTGCGCCGCGCGAAGAACACCATGCTGTTCATCGACGAGTTGCACACACTCGTCGGTGCCGGCGGTGCTGAAGGCGCAATCGACGCCAGCAACGTGCTGAAGCCGGCACTCGCACGTGGTGAAATCCAGTGCATCGGGGCCACTACGCTCGACGAATATCGAAAATACATTGAGAAGGACTCGGCTCTCGCCCGCCGCTTCCAGGAGATCATTGTCGAACCGACCAGCAAGGACGAGACGGTGCAAATTCTCAAGGGACTTCGCGAGAAGTACGAGGATCATCACCGCGTCCAAATCACCGACGACGCTCTGATGGCTGCC
>SXID01000120.1 GCA_005772955.1 Planctomycetia bacterium | reverse complement strand
TTCAACGCCGACTTTGACGGCGACCAAATGGCCGTTCACCTGCCACTATCTATCGAGGCGCAGGTCGAAGCCATTGTGTTGATGATGTCCACGAACAACATCTTCAGCCCCGCGAATGGCAACCCCATCATCACCCCGTCGCAGGACATCGTGATGGGGTGCTACTATCTGACTGCGAGCCGCGGTGCCGAAGACGAGGCGGTCGAGGCAGGCGACGGCATGGTGTTCCACAGTCCGGCGGAACTGTTCCGCGCGCACGCCGAGCACAAACTCGGGATGCACGCGAAGGTCCGCGTCCGGTTGCCGATCGAGCGCAAGGTGATTTCGGAGGTGAAGGACGAAAAGGGCAACCCGCGTGCGGAAGAGTTGCCGCGCAAGCCTAACGGCCTCGTGCGTACCACGGTCGGTCGCGTCATCTTCAACGACATCCTTCACCACAAGATGGCATTTTACGATCTGCCGCTGGGGAGCAAGTATCTCAGCCGTATCATCGCGGACTGCTACCAGATTCTGGGCCGCCGCGAGACGATCGCGCTGCTCGACCGCATGAAGGAGACCGGCTTCCGCGAGTCCACGCGTTCGGGCCTCAGCTTCGCCGCAAGCGACCTGCGCACGCCCGAGAACAAGGAAGGTGTGCTCAAAGAGAAGGACAAGGAAGTCGAGAAGGTCCGCAAGAACTTCGAGCGCGGGATCATCACCGAGACGGAGCGCTACAACAAAGTCATCGACTTGTGGATGGAGGCACGCGACCTCATCACCAAGCGCATGATGACGGACCTGCGCGACGACCGGCGTGTCGATCAGGTGTCCGGCAAGGTGGTGCCGTATCTGAATCCGATTTACCTGATGGCTCACTCTGGTGCCCGCGGCGGCATCGAGCAGATCCGCCAGTTGGCTGGTATGCGTGGCCTGCTGGCGAAGCCCAGCGGCGCGATCATCGAGACGCCGATCAAGTCGAACTTCCGCGAAGGCCTGACGGTGCTTGAATACTTCTCCAGCACGCACGGTGCCCGTAAGGGCCTGGCCGACACCGCTCTGAAGACCGCCGACTCGGGTTACCTCACACGTAAGCTCGCGGACGTGGCGCAGAACGTCGTCATCACGATGCACGACTGCAGCACCACGCAGGGCATCAGCAAGGGCGTGATGTACAAGGGCGACGAAATCGACCGGTCGCTGTCCGACGCGATTCGCGGTCGCGTGAGCCGCAACACGATTGTCCACCCGACGACCGGCGTTGCACTGCTCGCCGAGAACGAGATGATAACGCCGGTGAAGGCGAAAGAACTGGAGAAGATCGGGATCGACAAGATCACGGTCCGCAGCCCGATGACCTGTCAGGCGCCTCTCGGCGTGTGCCGGCTGTGTTACGGCATGGACCTCGCGACCGGGACCATCGTCGAAGATGGCATGGCGGTCGGGATCATCGCCGCACAATCAATTGGCGAACCGGGTACTCAGCTCACGATGCGTACCTTCCACATTGGGGGTGCGGCCCAGTCGCGTGGCAACGTTGGCGATAATGAGCACAAAGCGAAGAAGGATGGCATCGTCCAGTTCGAGCGCGTCAATGTTGTGACCAACGACGCGGGGCAGAGCATCGCCCTGGCCCCACGGACCGGTGAGGTGCTCATCCTTCGCGGGAAGGAACGCTTGATCGCCGAGCGGTACGGCGTGCCCCACGGGGCGGAACTGCTCGTTGTCGAAGGCCAGGAAGTCGCCGCCGGCACGCCGCTGGTGAAGTGGGATCCGCATTCGGTGCCGCTCATCGCGGAAGACACGGGTATCGTCCGGTTCAAGGACATCAAGGAAGGTCTGACCGTCCGCAGAGAACTCGACCGCGCCACGGGCGTCGAGCGGTTCACCATTATGGAGCACAAGGGCGACCTGCACCCGCAGATCGTTGTCGAGACCGGGAAGAACAAGGAAGACCGCGTCTACTACATCCACGAGCGCGCGAACCTTCAGGTGGTCAACGGCCAGAGGGTGTCGGCCGGTTCGATGCTCGCGAAGACGCCGCGTGAAGTGTCGCAGACTCAGGACATCACGGGCGGTCTACCGCGTGTGACGGAGTTATTCGAGGCACGCCGCCCGCGCAACCCCGCGGTGATGGCCGAAGTTCCTGGCCGAGTGCGGATCGACCCGACACGTAAGCGAGGCAAGCGCATCATCGAAGTTATTCAGGAGACCGAGGACGGGAAGTCGCTCGGTTCGGCGCGCGAACACCTGGTCCCCGCGAGCGCGCACGTCCGGGTCCACCCCGGTGAGTACGTGAAGGAAGGCGACGCGCTCGTTCACGGGCCTCTTGTGCCGCACGACATCCTGAAGATTCGCGGCGAGCAGGAGGTTCAGGAGTATCTGGTTCGCGAGGTGCAGTCGGTGTACCGCTCGCAGCGGGTGGACATCGACGACAAACACATCGAGATCATCGTTGCGCAAATGCTCCGCAAGGTGAAGGTGACGCAGCCCGGTGACACCGGACTGTTGCCGGGCGCGGTGATGGACAAGTTCGCGTTCTCAGAAGTGAATCGCCGGCTCGTCGAGGAGTGCGTGAAGGTGGTCAACGAGGGCGATACATCGCTCATCCCCGGTCGCGTGTACAGCCGCGATGCGTACGATGAGGAGCGGGCGACAATCGAGAAGGATAAGAAGAAGAAGAAGCCGACGTTCACCGTGCCCGAAGGGGCCGAATGCGACGTGCAGTTGCTCGGTATCACGAAGGCCGCGGTTCAGTCGGACAGTTTCATCAGCGCTGCGAGCTTCCAGGAAACGACGAAGGTGCTGACCGAGGCCGCGCTCGCGAGCAAGGTGGACTACCTCGTGGGTCTGAAAGAGAACGTGATCCTGGGGCACCTGATCCCGGCCGGGACTGGGTTCAAGACGCACCAAGAATCCGAGGTGAAGATCAACGCGCTGGGGGAATCCAGCCCCGCGCTTCCGCAGACCAGTACGCCCCCGACCCCGGACTCGACAGGATTTAAGGGATAGTGTTTGTCGCGTAGCCGCGACCCGTAGTTCGCGGAGGGGAGCGAGTTGCCGAAGCCTCACGCTCCACTCCGCGAACTACGGGTCGCGGCTACGTGATCCAGGAAATTCGGCGCGCAAGACTTTTCTCTGTTGCGCGAGTCGCTAACATACTTATTCCCGTTCGGCCCCCGCCGCACGGATTAGCAGGACACGACGAATGCCGACGATTAATCAGTTGATTAAGTCCCCGCGAGTGCCACAGCGGTCCAAGCCGAAGCACCCCGCCATCCAGGGTTGTCCTCAGCGGCGTGGCGTATGTACCGTCGTCAAGACGATGACCCCAAAGAAGCCGAACTCCGCGCTGCGTAAAGTGGCCCGCGTTCGGCTCTCCAACGGGATCGAAGTGACCGCGTACATCCCCGGCGAAGGTCACAACCTGCAAGAGCACTCGATCGTGCTCGTGCGTGGTGGTCGCGTCCGTGACTTGCCGGGCGTGCGGTACCACATTGTACGTGGTGTGCTCGACGCGCAGGGTGTGTCGGATCGCAAACAGGCCCGCTCGAAGTATGGCACGAAGAAGGAAGGCAAATAACGCAGTTCCAAGTTCCAAGTTGGGAACTTGACGCTGGTTTTCGACTCGGAATCTGGAACTCTGGAACTCTGGAACTGAACGACAATGGGTTCTAAAACACGCACCGCCAGTTACGACAAACTCGCACCGGACACTCGGTACGGTTCGCTTCTGTTGAGCAAGTTCATCAACTGCCTCATGCACGACGGCAAGAAGTCCGTCGCGACGCGGGTGGTTTACGATGCGCTCGATCAGATCAAGAAGCGCATGCCGGACGCGGACCCGATCAACGTGTTCACCGAGGCGCTGAACAACGTTAAGCCATCGCTCGAAGTTCGCTCGCGCCGAGTCGGTGGTGCAAACTATCAGGTGCCGATGCAGGTTAAGCCGAAGCGAGCCGAGAGCCTCGCGATCCGGTGGATCCTCGCCGCCATTCGCGCCAAGGCCGGGCGCCCGACTCACCTGCGCCTCGCCGAAGAGTTAATGGCCGCCTTCCAGCGTCAGGGCGAAGCGATGAGCAAGCGCGAGCAGACGATCAAGATGGCTGAAGCGAACAAGGCGTTCAGCCACTTCGCGTGGTGAACCGGATTCGGTAGAATCAACCACAGAGGCACAGAGACACAGAGAAGACAGATACAGAGAGTGAACTCAGTTGTTCTCTCTGTGTCTTTCTTCTCTGTGTCTCTGTGCCTCTGTGGTTCGTTTGTGTTGGAGCAGTGTCATGGCGAAGAACACGGGCACGGACTTGACCCGCGTGCGGAATCTCGGCGTCATTGCGCACATCGACGCGGGCAAGACCACGACCACGGAGCATCTGCTGTACTACTCCGCCGCCAAGCACAAGCTCGGCGGCGTCGATGAGGGTACGACTGACACCGACTACGACCCGGAGGAACAGGCGCGCGGGATAACGATTTACTCCGCGTGCGTGCCGTTCGAGTGGAACGGGCACACCATGAACTTGATCGATACACCGGGGCACGTCGATTTCACTGCGGAGGTGGAACGCTCGCTGCGAGTCCTCGACGGCGCGGTGGTGGTCTTCGACGGGCAGAAAGGTGTGGAGGCGCAGTCGGAAACAGTGTGGCGCCAGGCGAACCGCTACGGCGTTCCGCGCATGGTGTTCGTCAACAAGATGGACGTCGTCGGCGCGAACTTCACACGCACGCTCGCGAGTATCAACTCGCGCTTAACGCGCACTCCAGAGGACGGGCGCCCGGTGCCGATCATCATTCCCATCGGCTCCGGGGGCGCCGCGGACAGTCGCACACCGTTCAGCGGCGTGATCGACCTCATCGAGATGAAGGCCAAGTTCTTCGATCAAGGAGACCTCGGGAAAACGGTTCGTGTGACCGACATCCCCGACGAGAACCTTGATGAAGCCCAGGAGTACCGCGAAAAGCTCTTCGACGCGCTCACCGCGCACGACGAGAAAGACTTGATCACGTCCGCGGTGCTCGACGGCAAAGACCCGGACCCCGCGAAGGTCCGGCAGCTCGTGCGCGAACAGTGTTTAGCTCGCATCATTTACCCGGTACTTGCGGGAAGCGGGCGCGAACACATCGGTATCCAGCCGTTGCTCGACGCAGTGACGCTGTACCTGCCGAGTCCGCTTGACCGGCCGGCGGTGGTAGGAACCGACCCTAAAGGGAAGAAGGAGCAGAGGCGGAGGCCGGACCCGAAGGAGCCATTCTGCGGGTTGGTGTTCAAAGCGTCGTGGCACCCGAACGGGAACCGTTTTTTCATTCGCGTGTACTCCGGTAACATGAAGCCGAATATGCGGGCGTATAACCCGGGCAAGGACGTGAAGGAGAACGTCGCGAAATTGTTCCACGTTCATGCGGACCCTGCTCGTGGGTTGGAGGAAGTGGAAAGCGGTCCTGCTGGTGACATCGTGTGTGTCGTGGGGTTGAAGGACACGGTCACCGGCGACACACTCTGCGAAACGGCACACCCGATCCTACTCGAAGCGATCACGTTCGCGGAGGCCGTGGTGAGTCAGTCGATCGAACCCGAGAGCGGGGCGGACAAGGACAAACTCAACCTCGCGCTCGAAGTACTCCAACTCGAAGACCCGACGTTCAAGGTGAAGCCGAACGAAGGGCAAATCATGATGAGCGGGATGGGTACGCTTCACCTCGAAGTGAAGCGCCACCGGCTCGAGCGCGACTTCAGGCTGAAGGTGAAGGCCTACCCGCCGCGAGTGAGCTATCGTGAGATGCTGAAGACGCCGCGCACGGTCGATGTCACGCTCGACAAACTCGGTGACAAGTCCGCGTATGCCAGTTTGAAGGTGTCATTCACCAACTTCAAAAGCGAGAAGCCGGTCGCGGTGTTCAACGCCGTGAACACGGACGCGAACCCGATTCCAGTGGCGTTCCTCGCGGCGGCTGAAGCGGCGCTGCACGACTCGCTACAGACGGGCGAAATCGGGATGCCGATGATGAATGCGCAGGCTCGCATTCTGGAAGCGCGATTCGAGCCGCAACTGTCCACCGAAGACGTGTTCGTCGCGGCGGCGATCCGAGCGTATCGTGAGGGAACGCAGGGCAACGTGCAGTTGCTCGAACCGATCATGAAGGTAACCGTGACGACCCCGCAGCAGTTCGTCGGTTCGATCCTTGGTGATCTCACGCGCCGCGGCGGGCAGATCGACGCGCAGGAAATGAGTCCGAACGGTGACATGGCGGAACTTACCGCCCGTGTGCCGCTCCGGGAATTGTTCACCTACGCGAACGAGGTGCGCAGTTTGAGTCAGGGCCGCGCCGCGATGGGCATGGAACCACACAGCTACGAACCGGCCCCGGACGAGGTTCTGCGGCGGTTGATGGGCGAGTGAGGGCGCGAACCGCAATGGCGTTCGTCGGGTCACTCATGCGGAGGACTCCATGCCTGACCCTGCGGACACGAATATCGTCGATCTCCGCGAGCGTATCCGCGTAGCGGACAAAGCCGGGCACGTCGCTCTAGTCACGCTCCTCTCCCGCGAGTACCTGCTGCTCAAGCCCCAGAGCTGGATCGCGTGGCATGATCTGGGGTCGGCGCTCTGGCCAATGGCACACTACGCGGAAGCACTGAAAGCACTTCGGCAGGCGCGGAAGTATTGCCCCAAGAACCACCGGCACTACGTCGAGGCCGCGTTCGGTCACCTGTACAAGCGGTGGGGGAAGTACAAATTGGCGGCGCGCTGGTACCAGAAGATGATCGACGCGACGCCCGACGACGCTACCGGGTACATCTTCCGCGGCGCGGCGCTCGCACGACTCGGCAGTCTCCGCGAAGCCGAAGCGATGCACCGGGCCGCCACCGCGTGCAGCGAGGGGTGCATCGACGAGGCCTACCTGAACCTCGGCCTGGTGCTCCGCGCGCAGGAGAGGTCCGGGGAAGCGGCTGAGAGTTTCCGCAAGGCGCTCGAACTCACGCCAGATTATCAGGAAGCGCTAAACGGCCTTGCGGACGTCGAGCACGTACTCGCCAACCTCGACGCGGAGTAAATTGTTCGGTACTTGGCCCTAGGTATGCGCTGTTGGTTGGTATTCACGGGCGCTCCGCGAGCAGCAGCCACCCGTACACGTTCCCTCCGCGTGCGGGCTGGCCGTCGGTTCCGAGTGCGATCACGTCCTTGACACGGAAGCCCATCGAATCGACCAGCCGTTCCGCGATCCGACGTGTGAAGTGGTGCAACGTCAGCGGCGCGCCGCCATAGGCTTGTGACATCGCGATGTCGCCGGCGCGCGCTGGCGTGAACAACGATTTCAGTCGCTGAACCGCGACTCGTTTCCAACCGAGTCCGCGGAAGAAGCGGTTGTGGACGTGCAGCACGAACCGGCCACAGGGCTTGAGTAACCGGAACGCATTGGCTAACACCTTCGTGCGGTTCTCCGCGCCGCGTACCATGCCGAGCGTGCTGAACAGGCACGCCGCGTAGTCAAACGACTCAGCGGGCAGCCCGGACAGATCGAGGAGGTTCGCGTGAACCCACTCGACGTTCGCATTGGCCCGCGCCTTCGCGAGCATCTCTTCCGACAGATCGACGCCGATGCACTGGTAGCCCTTTGCCGCGAAGTAGTGGCAAAGACGCCCAGTGCCACACCCCAGATCGACCAATCGCCCCGGCACGGGGAAACTCTTCTCGCAGAACCCCACGTCCGCGAGCGCGAGAGGTGACACGCGCATTTGCTCGTCGTAGGTGGCGACCATATCGCATGCGTGGAGGTAATCCCACAGACCGCGATCGACGCCGGGCGGGAGTTGCCAGTCGGGAATGGTCATAGGTCATTAGTCCTTTGTCCTTTGTCATTCCATGTGCATACTGTGCAATGTACCGGCCCTTCGCCTGCCGGGATACGAATGACCAACGACGAAGGACCCATGACGTGCGAAGCATCGACATTCGCGTTCGCGACGTGTATTTCGAGTACGAGGATTTCCGCTACCGCACGCCGATCAAGTTTGGCGGGGTTGCGCTCGATCGCGTAACGATTCTCAACGTGAGGATGACCGTCGAGAACGGGGCAGGGAAGTCCGCGACCGGGTCCGGCTCGATGCCGCTCGGGAACGTATGGGCGTTCCCGTCGCGCGTGCTGACGTATGATCAGACGTTGGGCGCGATGCGCTACCTCGCGTCGCGCGTTGCGGCGGACTACAGTGGGTGTGGCTTGAGCGGCCACCCCATCGACATCACGCACCGGCTGGAGCCGGAGTTGTTGCTCGCAGGCGATGATTTCACCGCGCTGCACCAGTTTGCTGACCCAGTGCCCAAGCTCGCGGTGCTCGTGGTCGCATCCGCGTTTGATGCCGCGTTACACGATGCCTACGGCAAGATCCATGGACTGAACTGCTTCCGCACGTACACCCCGGAGTTCCTGCCGAACGACCTCGGCCACTACCTCGGCACGGAGTTTGACGGGCTGCATCTTGAGGACTTTGTATCCACAGTCCCGAAGCCGAAGATGCCGCTGTATCACCTGGTTGGCGCGCTCGACCCCGTCACGCCTGCGGACCTCACAAACCCCGTCGGGGATGGTTTGCCCGAACACCTCGCTCAGTGGATCTCGCGCGATGGCCTCACCCACCTCAAGATCAAGTTGAACGGTGACGACATCGCGTGGGATGTGGAACGCTGCGTGCGTGTGAACGCGGTCGCGGAGGAGGCGCAGCGACAACGCGGTGTCACAAGGTGGTGGTACTCGCTCGACTTCAACGAACGGTGCCAGAACGTCGCGTACCTGATCGAGTTCTTGCGCCTACTGAAGCATCGCACCCCGGCGGGCTACGACCGTGTGCAGTACGTCGAGCAACCGACCGCACGCGATCTCAAGGCGCACCCCGAAAACAAGATGCACGAGGCCGCGAAGCTTAAGCCCGTGGTGATAGACGAATCGCTACTCGACCTCGAAACGCTGAAGCTGTCGATGGAGATGGGCTACACCGGCGTGGCGTTCAAGGCGTGCAAAGGGCAGACGCAAACACTCTTGCTCGCGGCGGCGGCGCAGAAATATGGGCTATTTCGGTGCGTGCAAGACCTGACGTGCGTGGGCGCGTCGCTGATCCATTCCGCGAGCGTCGCGGCGCACATCCCCGGCGTGGCCGCGATCGAGTCGAACGGGCGCCAGTACTGCCCGCTCGCGAACGCGCCGTGGGACGCGAAGTTCCCCGGCGTGTTCACGATCACCGACGGCACCATGAACACATCGCTGCTGAACGGTGTCGGTCTGGGCGCGGGTTTAGGGTAGTCCTCACGCTCAACGTGAGGAGTCAAACGCCTCGGGCACCCGAACCTCACTCTCGGCGTGAGGAGCACGATCCCGATCACGGTTCTTTGCGTTCGCGTTTGCGTCCGTCGGGAATGACGGTCCAGCCGTCGGGTCCGTCAGCGATCTCCTCGCCTCCGGCGACCGTGAGCGCGGCTCGCAGCGACTCGGGCGTCATCTTCCGCGACAGCCTGCGTACCGAGCCGTCGGCGGTGACGACCGACGGACTGACATACCAACTGCTCACACCGTTCGGGCTGTCGAAGCCGAAGTCCATCGTGGCGAACTTCAGGTCGCGCGGTTCCATCCAGTGAACGCCGAGGCCGTTGTTCTCGACGATCAGTATCGTCTTGTCCGTCCCATCCTTGATTTCCTCTCTCTTGCGGCTCTTCGCGCCAGGCCACATCGTTTCGGTGCCCACCACGGCGAGGTAGTTCGTCGTCGTCAGCCCGGCGCGGTGTGCGCCGCTGAACGCGAATGTCTTCGGCATCTGGTCCGCGAGCTGGGTGTTGTTCGGCCCGTTCCACGGCTCTTCAAAGCGGTACGCTTTGAAGAGTTTGTCTTGCTCGATGTACGGCAGGATGAGGATGCGCCAGCTATGCCACGTCTGCCCGTCCGTGCCGAGTTGGTAGGCCGGTGGGAAGTGATAGTTCGCTTGTTCGTAGGTGGCGACCGCCAACCCCAGTTGCTTGAGGTTTCAGACGTCTGACATGTGGCTTGCGGCGTCCCGCACTTTCCGCACACCGTACGTCAGACCGTAGCCAGCCGCGCCGAGTGCGCCCGCGACCGACAGACCGATGTACTGCCGGCGCGATAACGGGAGCGACATCGAATGCCCTCGTGAGTGAGCAGGTGAGAGTCCCCCGCTCAGCACCGATGATACTCGATCAGCGGCCTTCCGCGACCGACTTTGCGCGAATGCGTTCGATGGCCTCGCGCAAAGCGGGCGATGCCTTCGCGTACTGTTCGGCGAGGTAGTGGTTCGCACTCGACCCCATGACGCGAAGAGAATCCTCGGCCATCAGGCGGACGATCGGGTCCGGGTCGAGGAGTTTCGTCGCCTGGCACCGCGGGCGCATGCCGGCTTTCAGATCGACTTTCGTTTCTGCGGTTGCGAGTTTGCCGTCCTTGAACGTGAGAGTGGCCTTGACCCCACCCTTGTCGCCGTTGCTGGGCGCAACCGGCGCTTCACCGGTCATGGTGAAGGTGTTGCCTTCGGTCTTCCCCGGGCCGACCTTCACAGTGAACTTGAAGTACCCGTCCTGGCTCAGTTCAGCCGCAGCGCGGAGCCACGCACTCGCCGCGGCGCCCACTTCCTCCGCCTTCTTCACCGCCCGCGCGTTCTCCTTGAAGAACTTCTCCAACTCTTTCGCGTCGGTGATGAGGACCGGCTTGCCGTCCTTCTTGGGAATCGCGATCACGTTCGCGTGCTTGAGCGGGGCCGGTGCTTCGCGAGCGAGCGGGAACTGCGGGATGACGTGCGCGAACAGCACGTGATCGGGGAACGTCTCCTTCATCCCGTCAGCAGTCAGCGAACTCACGCGTCCGGCCTCCGCGCCTTTGATTCCCAACAGGTATTCTTTCAATTTGGCCTCCGCGTCTGTAACGTCATCGGCGCGGACAGCGGGAACGAGCGTCAAGATGGCGAGCAGTGCGAACGTACGCGAGAGCATGTGGGCACTCCGGATGGGTGAGGGTGTAACGCGAGTGTACGGACAGCGCAGCGCGACACAACCAAGAAGCTGCGGACTAACGTGCGGGCCCGTCGCCGTCGTCACACGCGACATCGTTTGCTCCTCTGTTGGGTTGTCTCCGGTCGCTCACGCTCCTCGCGTGCCCGGTTTGGAGTCGTCCCGGTGCACGACCCCGTCGAGTTTGCCGATCGCCGCGACCGCATTTCCTTCGGCCTCGTTCCCGCGAGTGGGCGCGGCGAAGCCGGGTAGCGCCACCAGACCCGCCGCCAAAGTGACGCGCCGCATCGTTCCGGCCTCAACGGGAAGTCATGCAGGCCACAGTTTATGTCCGCCGCCGCGGACTGCCGCGTTTGCGAGGTGCGCGGCGCTCGCGGCGCTGACGCCGGCTTCCGCCGGGCACGCCACCTTCTTCGTGCGGTCTCTGATGCACTCGATCCAGTTCGTGAGGTGGAGCAGTTCGCCGTCGGGCTTGTCGTAGAAGTCCAACCCCTTTTGCTGATCGGTGCCGAGAATCAGCGACTTTGGTTCCGGCTGCTTCTTGCCGCGGTCCGGGATGATCTCGTAACGCCCGCGGTCCACGTACAGCGTGCCCTCGGTGCCCATGAACTCGCACATCGAGCCGTTGCGGTTGTTGCTGAAAGTCCCCTCGAAATACACCTGCAGTTGCTTGTCCGGGTAGCGCAGCAGGGTTTGCACCGTGTCGGGTGTCTCCCAAACATCCTTCGCCGCGAACCAGTCGCCCACGCTTGCGGCGCTGGCCGGGTGGTCGAGGTCGAGGAACCAGTGAACCACGTCGATCCAGTGAACCATCAGGTCGGTAAAGATGCCGCCGCCGAAGTCCCAGAACCACCGCCATTGACGGAACCGATACGCGTCGAAGTCCTGCGCCTTCGCGTTCCCGCAGAAGCGCTTCCAATCGACCTTGCTTGGGTCGAGTGCATCCTTGCCTTTCTGGAACCGGTTCGCGTTACGGTTCCAGGTGCAGTGAACCTTGTGAACCTTCCCGATCACGCCAGCCTTCAGCAACTTGTACGCCTCGAGAAGGTGCGTCATGCTGCGCTGTTGTGTGCCAACTTGCACCACGCGTTTGTTGTCGTTCTGAGCGGAGATCACTGCCTTGCCTTCAGCCAGGTCGTGCGTGAGCGGTTTCTCGACGTACACGTCCTTGCCGGCCTTGCACGCGTCTACCGTGAGTGGTACGTGCCAGTGGTCCGGCGACGCGATCAAGACAGCGTCCACGTCCTTGCGTGCGAGCAACTCTTCGTGCTTCTTCGTGGCAAACGCTTTTGGGTCAGCGAGTTTCTTCGCGGCTTCGAGGTTGTCGTCGAACACATCGCACACAGCCGTGATCTTCACGTTCGGCAACATCGGGAACGACTTCAGCAGGTGCTTGCAGCGCCCGCCAACACCGATCAGGCCGATTTGGAGCGTGTCGTTGGCGGCGAACCCGCGAGAGGATTCGACGAGTAGGCCTGCTGTCGCGAGCGCGGAAGACGCAAGGAAGTTGCGGCGGTCGGAAGACATGAGAGCACCTCGTGTGTTGAAGGTGCACTCACGATACGCCGAGTTGGGAGCGAGAAAAAGAAAAACCCCCGCGGAGATGAGTCCACGGGGGTCGGATGAAGGCGACCCATCCGGTAAACGGGAGAATCGTTCATGTCGGGAGTGTGATCAGAACCCGAATCTCATTTTGAGCGCGTCCGCGGCACCGGAAAGCGGGTTACCGCCGTCGCCCCCGTAGGAGAGCAACCTCTGAAGTTGTACGTCCACGACGGGCGAGGGGCTTGCGCTGTGGACTTGTAACTCAGCCGCGTTCGGCCGAGTTCGCGTCTTCCCCGTCGATGAGTTTCTGTAACTTTTTGGCGATGGGTGAGAGCTTCATTGTTCCGAAGGAACCCTCCTGGCGTTGAGCCTTC
>SXID01000119.1 GCA_005772955.1 Planctomycetia bacterium | reverse complement strand
CGACGACCCGAAGGTCGAGAAGCCGCGCGTCCTCCGGTTCTTCCGTGAGTACTTCGGGTACGACAAAGCCGGCGAGGTGTTCAAGGACAACCTCAAGGAGTTCGGCTACGACGCCGCGGTGCTCGTCGCCGACACCGACGCACTGGTGCTGTACATCCTGCGGCAGGACCGAGACGTGCTCAAGGAACTGCTGACCACGGACAAGGGGTTCGTCAACGCCCGGATCGACCCGAAGAAGCCGGACCAGGTGGTCGAGTACCACTCGAAGAACAACCGCAAGACGCACCTGAACTACAGCCTCCCGGCCGACTGGCAGTGGCCGCCGAACCAGCCGATCACCTTCCCGGACGGCCAGCGGGCCGGCATTCTCACCCAGCCGTCGTGGCTGATCGCGAACTCGACCAGCTTCGACAACCACGTCATCCACCGCGGCAAGTGGGTCCGCGAACGGTTGCTCGGGAACGTGGTGCCGGACATCCCGATCACCGTCGATGCGCAATTGCCGGACGCCCCGCACCAGACGCTCCGCGAGCGGGTCGGGGTGACGAAGCAGGAGTACTGCTGGAAGTGTCACCGGCTCATGAACGACGTGGGGGTCCCGTTCGAGCAGTACGACCACTTCGGCCGGTTCCGCACGACCGAACCGGTCCTCGACAAGGACGCGACCGCGAAGAACGTGGACAAGAAGGGCAAGCCGATGGGGCCGGTGCTGCGCCCGGCCGAACTCGACACGACGGGCGTGATCGCACTCGTGGGCGACCCGTCACTCGAGGGGTCGGTCAAGAACCCGATCGACTTCGTGAAGAAACTGGCTGGGTCGGAGCGAGTCGAGCAGGTGTTCGTGCGGCACGCGTTCCGCTACTGGACGGGCCGCAACGAGAGTCCCGGTGACGCCGCGACCCTGCAAGCGGCCCACAAGGCCTACCGCGACAACACCGGCAGCATGAAGGCGATCGTCGTTTCGCTCCTGAGTTCGGAGTCGTTCCTGTACCGCGTGCCGCCCCCGCCCGAGCCGAACAAGTAACCAATACCTGCCCTACAACCACCCGCCGGAGAGTTGCCATGTCCCTCGACCGCCGCGACGCACTGAAGACCCTCGGCCTGTCCGCCGGGGCCACGTTCCTCGTTCCGATGCTATCGCGCATCGAGGCGCAAGCCGCCGGGAAGCCGGTCACCGCGAAGCGGTTCGTGTTCGTGGTCGAGAGCAACGGCGTCCGGCCCGAGCAACTCGCCCTCCTGGGCATGAAGCGCGACCCACGGAAGCAGGAAGCGCTCAACGGGCCGGAGGCGTTCGTCGATGTCGCGCTCAAGGACAAGGAACTACCGTTCTCGCTGGAGCCGGTGAAGGTCTGGAAGGACAAGGTCACGATCGTTCAGGGACTGAGTGGTCGCGTGTGCGGCGGCGGGCACTCGAACAACTTCGGGGCGCTTGGCTGCTTCCCAACCCCGCGCGAGGGGAAGAACATCACGGCCGAGACAATCGACGGGGCACTCGCGAAGGCCAACCCCGGGATCTTCCCGCACATCGGGCTGGGCATCTCCAAGCGGCCCGAGAACAACGTGATCTACAACATCTCAGCGTGGGGCCCGAATAAGGGACTGCCGACGATGTGCAAGCCGGATCAGGCGTACGCGGCCCTGTTCGGCAGCGCGGCGGATGGGGCCGCCAGCCAGGAGTTCGCCGCCAAGAACAACGTCCTCGACTTCCTCAAGGACGACGTGAAGAAGGCCGAGAAAAACGTCGCCGGGGCCGAGAAGGAACAGTTCCAGGCGTACCTGGAGACGTTCGAGACGCTCCGCGACCGCCAGAGCAAGTTGAACGAGATCAAGCACACGCTCCGCGAGAAGGGGCCGGTCGTCTCCGACAAGTACAAGTCCGCGGTGGAGACCGACCGGCTCGACGCGCAGTTCGACCTCGGTGCGGCGGCCCTGATCTGCGGGCTGACGAATGTCCTGACCCTGTCGTCCGCGGCCGGGATCCAGGACTTCGACATCACGTTCAAGGGGCTGGGGCTGAACATCGACAAGCACTCGATCGGCCACGGCAAGGGCTTCGACGGCAAGACCTGGGCCGACCTGTACGGCATCATCCGCCGGTACCACTTCGACCTGATCGCGGGCCTGATGAAGAAGCTCGAGAAGGTGCCCGAGGGGAACGGCACGATGCTCGACAACACCGTCATCGTGTACCTGAGTGACGGTGCCGAAGGGCACCACTCGCGGTGCTGGGAGTGGCCGATGGTGGTGATCGGCGACATGGGCGGGAAGCTGAAGACCGGGCGGTACGTCGATTTCCCCGGCTACGGCCGCAAGGGGCACCGCACGATCGCGAACATGTACCTCACGCTCCTGCACCTCGCCGGAGCGACGCGGGATACGTTCGGCGTGTCCGACCCGAACCTCAAGGATCTCGACCAGACCGGCCCGCTGGCCGAGTTGCTCGCGTAACGACACCCGACCGGCCCCGGCCCGCGCGGCACCTCTCCCGCCGCGCGGGCCAGTTTTCTCTGGAGAGTCTACTTCGACGGCGGTAGAGTCATTTAAATCACACCGGGCGACCGCACGCCGACCGCGCAACACTCCCACCCGCGCGCAACAGGTACTCTCCGATGCCAATCCGGGCTGCCCTTTTCGCCGTGCTTCTGCTGGTCGCGACCCCGACCCTCGGTCGCGCCGCCGACCCCAAACCGACCGACGATCCGCGGTTCAGTCGCCACGTCGTCCCGCTGTTCAGTCGTCTCGGGTGTAACGCGGGCGCGTGCCACGGGTCCGTGAACGGCCAGAACGGGTTCCGCCTCTCGCTGTTCGGAGCGAATCCGACACAAGATCACGCACTTCTCCGGCGCGAGTTCGCCGGCAGGCGCCTGAACGCGCTCGAACCCGAGAAGAGCCTGCTGCTCGAAAAAGCCACGGGACAGGTGTCGCACCAGGGCGGGCCGCGAATGGCCGTCGGCAGCCGCGACTACGAGTTGCTCAAGACGTGGCTCGTGCGCGGCGCGGCGATCGACAAGGTCGAAGACTCGCGCGTCACCGCGTTGAGCGTGTTCCCGGTCCGACAGACCGTTCAAAAGGGTCAGTCGTATCGCGTGAAGGTCGAGGCCGCGTTCGCCGACGGCACGAAGGAGGACGTGACCGACCTTTGCACGTTCGAGGTGGTGGACCGCGACGTGGCCGACGTGGACGCGACCGGCGAAGTGAAGGCGAAGGGCGTCGGCGACACCGCGATCGTGGTCCGCTACGGGTACGACCCCGTTGTCGCGATGGCGCTCGTCCCGCGTGCGGGCACCGAACCGTTTCCCGCGGTGAAGCCGAACAACGTCGCGGACGAACACGTCCTCGCGAAGCTCCGCACGCTGAACATCCACCCGACCGACGTGTGCGACGACGCCACGTTCCTCCGGCGTGCCGCGCTGGACGTGACCGGGTTGCTGCCCACGCCGGACGAAGTGCGCCAGTTCCTCGCGGACAAGTCGCCCGACAAGCGGACGAAGAAGATCACCGAACTACTCGGCAAGCCGGGGTACGCGACCCTCTGGGCGACCAAGTTCAGCGACGTGCTGAAACCGAACTCGTTCAACGGCAACTACGGACTGGTCGAAGCGGCCGAGGCCCGGCGGTTCTACGAGTGGGTCCGCACCCGCATGGCGGAGAACACGCCCTACGACGAGTTCGCGGAGCGCGTCCTGCTCGCGACCAGCCGCGACGGGCGCACCCGCGAGGAGTGGTTCGACGAAGTCATGGCGATGGCCGAAGAGAACGCCAAGCTCGAACCGAATCTGGCCGTCTACGCGAAGCGCAAGACGCTCGACCTGTACTGGCAGCGCGAAAACTCGACCGGTGTGAAGGGCACGCTCCAGATCGCGCACGCGTTCCTCGGGTTGCGGCTCGAATGCGCGCAGTGCCACCGGCACCCGCACGACGTCTGGCAGCAGGACGACTTGTTGAGCTTCGCCAACTTCTTCATGCGCGTGAAGGGCGCGGCCTACCCGGACAACAAGACGCTCCCGCCGAAGATCGCGGACCTGATGAAGAAGGGGCCAGAGGACGCGAAGAAGCTCCGCGACGAGGCCAAGAAGCTGACCGACAAGGCGAAAGACAAGTCGGTGAAGCCCGACGACGCCGCGAAGATGATCGCGGAGGCAAAGGAACTGGAGATGAAAGCCCGGATGCTCACCGAGGGGCCGAAGCGGTTCGGCACCGAGGTGCAGCACAACGGCGAGCGCGCCGCGTTCGCGTCGGTGTCCAGCCCGCTCGGGACGCAGAAGTCCGAGAAGTTCCGGCTGCTCGGCGACAAGACCACGGTCACGGTCGGCAAGGACGAAGACCCGCGGGCCGCGGTCGTCGCGTGGCTCCGGCGTGCGGACAACCCGTTCTTCGCGCGGGCGATGGTGAACCGCGCGTGGGCGCACTACTTCGGCCGCGGGCTGATCGACCCGGCCGACCATCTGTCGCCGCTGAACCCGCCGTCGCACCCGGAGTTGCTCGACGCGCTCGCGAAGGGCTTCATCGAGAGCAAGTACGACCTGAAGTGGCTGCACACCACCATCCTGAACAGCCGAACCTACCAGCAGAGCGCGCGTCCGCACGAGACCGCGAAGGGCGACCGCCGGAACTACGCGTCGTTCCCGCTGCGCCGGCTCCCGGCCGAAGTGTTGCTCGACGCGGTGAACCAGGCGACCGGCGGCGCGGAATCGTTCCCGCCGCGGCTGTTCCTGCCGCCGGGCGCGCGGGCGATGGAAGTGGCGGGCGTGACCGGGGCCGAGGACCAGCGCGCGTCGCTCGCCTACGCGTTCCAGATTTTCGGCCGTCCGGCCCGCAACGGCATGGTGCAGTGCGACTGCGAGCGCGACCCCAACCCGACCATCGTGCAGGCGCTCTATCTCGCGAACCACCCGCAACTGCGCGAGAAGATCGCTTCTCCGACGGGCCGCGTCGCGAAGATCGTCAAGGACTCCCCCGACGACGCGAAGCGCGTGGAGGAGGTGTTCCTCTGGACCGTCGGCCGACTGCCGTCGAAGAACGATCTCGCCGCGTCGGTCGAATACGTGAAGGCCAGCCCGTCCGCGCAGCGCGGCCTCGAAGACCTGATGTGGAGCCTGATGAACACCCGCGAGTTCTCCCTGAACCACTGAGCGAGTCCCACCAACACACGCACTCCATCCAACGAACGAGGACTTTATGTCTCTCTCCCCGACACGGCGTGATTTCTTCTTCGTCGGCGGCACCGGGCTGTTCGGGCTGACCGTGCCCGGCTTACTCCAGGCCCGCGCGGCCACACCCAAAAAGGCGAAGGCGGATCACGTCATCGTCGTGTGGCTCGGCGGCGGCCCGCCGCACCAGGACATGTTCGACCTGAAGCCGGACGCCCCGGCCGAGATCCGCGGCGAGTACAAGCCGATCGCCACGAACGTACCCGGCATTCAGATCGGTGAACTGCTGCCGCGACTCGCGAAGAACGCGGACAAGTACACGATCCTGCGCTCGGTCGGGATCGCGAGCGAGAAGTGGGAGCACGGGGGCGGGCAGTACTGGCTCACCGGTAACCCGCGGAAGACCGGCGTCACGCCCGCGTTCCCGATGTACGGCAACGTCGTCACTAAACTGCGCCCCGCGCCGAAGGACGTGCCGACGTTCGTCGCGTTCGGGGACATCGACAACCACGCTTACGGGCTGAAGCAGAACTACCTCGGCCCGACCGCCGACCCGATCGTGTTCCAGCCGGACGACGCAAAGAGTGAAGTAAAGGGCATGCTGGTCCCGCCCGCGGGACTCGACCTGTCGTCGTTCGACCGGCGCGAAACGCTGCGTCAGTCGCTCGACACGCAACTCCGCGGCATCGACGATCCGCTCGTCGGCGGGATGGACAAGTTCCAGCAGACCGCGTTCGACCTGCTGCGCTCGCCCAAGTTGCGCGAGGCGCTCGATCTGGAGAAGGAGAACCCGAAGACCCTGGAGCGGTACGGGAAGAACTCGCACGGCAAGAAGGTGCTCGCGGCGCGGCGCCTGGTCGAAGCCGGGGTGCCGTTCGTGTACACGCACTTCGAGAGCAACTGGGACCACCACGG
>SXID01000118.1 GCA_005772955.1 Planctomycetia bacterium | reverse complement strand
GTGCCGCCCTGGAACCCTTTGCCCCACACGCGATAATAAAGGTCCTCGCCGATTTTGTCGCCGTAACGGAAGGCGCCCGTAGCCTGGGCCTGCGTGCCCCCACCGCCGGTAAGCAGACCGCCGAGCGTGTCCTGCGACCGTTTGGTGATGACGTTGATCACGCCATTGACCGCGTTTTGCCCCCACACGGTTGCACCGGGACCGCGGATGACTTCAATCCGCTCGATGTCTTGCAGGACGAGGTCTTGCGCTTCCCAGAAGACGCCGGAGAAGATCGGCTGATAGATCGCGCGGCCATCGATTTGAACCAGCAACTTGTCCGAGAATCGGGAATTGAAGCCGCGCGCGCTGATCGCCCACCGGCTCGAATCGACGCGCGCCACGTCCATGCCCGGCACCATGCGGAACAATTGAGGAAGGCTAGTCGCCCCCGAGCGGCGGATCATTTCCTGGGTGATGACGAAGACAGCGGCCGGTGAATGGGCCACCGTGCTTTCCTGGCGCGACACGCTGGTGACCACTTGCTGCGGCGACAGCGGCGATGCGGACGTGCTCGGGACCACGGGTGTATCCAGCAGTTTCTCGATCGGGAGTTTGGGTGGAGGCTCCTTGTCTTTCTGGTCTTTCTTGTCGGGAGGCTGATCCTTCCCCTGTACCGCCAGCACGGGCGGTTCCTGGACCCCGCTCGCGGGTGGGTCTTGCGCCCGTGCCGCGGGTTGGGCCGTCCAGCACCAGGCCGCCAGCGGAAAAAGACAGACGATCAATGCCCTGAGACGAAAGGTTCGCCAATCCATGGCATTCCTCGCGAAGTTGCCCAATGTGAAGCAGTCGGAATACAACGGCCGGTGATTGCGCATTGTCCGAATACGAGAATTCTGCGGATAGTATCGGTCGATCGTGGGAGCATCCTGGAAGAATTGAACGAACGATTCGACAATTCTCGTTCGCCCGACATGTGTTGGCGAAAACCCAAGTTCAGGCGTAACCTCGGTGCGAATCGCGGATCGTTCGTACCGCAAGCGTCTGAACCGAAGCCACGTTCGCCGTCGCGGTCCTGTACTCGGAACCGGCCAGGAACCGGGTCCGCTACCAGCGCGCCGACCACCGGACCTCCCCGGTCGCGGATGACGTGAATGCAAAACCCCCGCGGTAGCAGGGGTGTGAAGGCAAACGGGGTGAATTGGAGATGTGTGAGGAAGTATGCCCGACAGGAGTTGAACCTGTAACCTTCGGCTTCGGAGGCCGACACTCTATCCAGTTGAGCTACGGGCACGTGAAACTGCGACTCTCAGGATTTTAGCCGCAGTGTGTTCGTTTGCAACCCTTATCGCGGACAGAACGCATCGCGAGGCTCGCGACGCCGTCTGCGTCACGGCGCGGGTGGTCTCTCCGGCCACCATTCCTCCAGGAGCAACCCCGACAGTTCGGCGGCGGCTCGCCATGCCTCGCCGAGCGAACGGTTTGCCTCCAGTCGCGCTTCGGCCACCGCACGCTGCGCCTGAATGACTTTCAGATACTCGAACTGCCCGCCCTTGAACGCGGCCAGCGACAGTTTGTAGGTTTCTTCCGCGCGTGGGATGAGTTCCTTCTGGTACAACCCGGCCCGCTCACGCGCGGAGTCGTAGGTCTGGAACGCGGTCGCAATGCGCGCTGCTAACTCGTTCTCCGTTTGGCCGACCGCCTGAATCGCCATACCCAGTTCGGCCCGCGCCGCGCGAATGTTGCCCTGGTTGCGGTTCCACATCGGTACCGGCATGCTGACGCCGACGGCCGCGTCGTAGGACTTGTTCTCGAACTGGCGCACGAACCCCGCCGATACCGCCACGTTCGGGATCGGCTCCGCCTCGGCGCGGCGCACCGCCGCTAGGGCACGCTCGACCGCGACCTTCACGGAGCGGACCTGCGGGTGGGAAGCCAGTACCGCTTCGCGGACGGTGTCCGGGTCGTAGTCCGGTAGCTCGTCGAACGAGCCGACGATCGCGGCGGGGACGATCGCGTGGTTCCCCGCGACAGCCGCGAGCCGCCGGTATGCGCCGGGAAGTTCCTTCCGCACCGACTGAAGTTCGGCCCGGAACCGCTCGCGCTCGACCTCCAACTGGATGTAGTCCAGCCGCGCCAGTTGCTTCGCGTCGAGCAAGTTCTTGCCGTTGGCGACTGCGTCCTCGGCGAGTTTCACGAGTTCCGCGAGGATCTCGGCCCGGCGCTGAAGTGCGAGCGCCTCGACGAACGCAGCGCGAACTGACGCAACGACCGCGAACCGCTCGGTGAGAAGTTCGAGTGTCGCCTGATCGACCTCACGCGCCGCGACCGCTTGCGCCAGGGTGAGTTTCTTCCCGGTGACAATGGTCTGCGTGACGCGGGGGACGGTGAGGATGCCGCGCGAGTCCTGGCGGTCGCCGATCTCGTCCCAGTTCACCGCCACGTCGGGGTTCGGGTACAGCCCGGCCTGAAGGTGCCGCCCGCGAGCCGCGTCGATGGCGAGGTTCGCCCGCATGAGCCGGGGGTTGCCTTCGACGGCCAGGCGCACGAAGTCGTCCACTCCAACCGGCGCGGCGCGGCCGGGTTCCGCGAGCGCGATCGGCGTCTGGAAGGAGACGCGTTGGATCGGCCCGTCGGGTCGGGCGCGCACCGGGATCGGGGGCCGCGCGTCGACGAACGGCGACGGTGCTGGAGTGAGGGCGGGCAGCAGCGACGGCCCACCGTTGGGCGATGCGCACCCGCCCGCGAGGGTCACGAGAAGGACCGACCGTCGCGTGAGGATCGACCGGAACATCGCAACTCGCACAGAAGGCCACCGGGCGCACGATCCGCACAACCCTCACAGTTATCGACACTGCGCCCGCGCGGTCTTGATTCGCAGTCTTGGAAGTTGCGCTAGCTGCCTGTCCAAGAAGAATTGTCTTTTGGTTTTAGCCCCGGAGGGGCTAAAACCAAAAGACAACTCCTTGAGAGCATTTGTTGCGCGCAACTTCAAAGTGCGCAGTTGGGCCGCGAGATTCGCCACGCGGCCCGTTCCGGGGCTTACTTCTTCTCGGTCTTCATCGGCGGCGGCTCGGTGCCGTACTTCGCGCGGTACTTCGCCGCGAACTTCTCCTGGTGTTCCGGGTGACAGATGAAGCACTGCGAGTCGGCCCGGTCGTGCTTCTCGCACCAGTCCTTCTTCTCCTTGCACTTCTTGGCGAACTCCTCGTCGCACATGCTGCACTCTTCCTCCGGGATGCCGTGCGGCTTGCACCACCACCCGCTGTGATCGTCTTTCACGTCCGCTTTCACCTTGCTCTCCGTGGTCGGCGCGGGGGGCTTGCCGCAGCCAACCGCGAATAGCACCATCCCCGCGAACAGGCTCAGCATCAGACCGCCCCGGGTCAGTAACTTCGTCATCGTCGTTCTCCGTTAAGGAACTTGGGGCCGATCCGGGGTCCTCGCGGAACCACTCCGCGCGTCGTCCCCAACCGGCTCACCATCATCGACATCGAGGCCGAGGATGCTCCGCACTGCGGTCTCGTTCACCCCGAACGCCCGAACCAGCACCCACGCGAACCACCGCGCGAGTGCGTCGAACACCAGATACAGCACGCGAAGAACCAGCAGCGACAAGACCATCGCGCCGATCACGCCGCCGATCACCACCGTCTCCAGCGGCCGTTGCACCTCCGCGCCCTGACCCGTTGAGAGAGCCATCGGGACAAACCCCAACGCGGCGACCAGCGTCGTCATCAGCACCGGCCGCAACCGGGTCAGCGCCGATGCACGCAGTGCTTCCTCGACGGGTACTCCCTTCCGCCGCAGTTGCCGGACGTAGCTCACCAGAATCATATCGTCCAGCACCGCCACGCCGGACAGCGCGATGAACCCGATGATGGCCGAGATGGACAGCGGCATGTCGCGCAGCCACAGCGCGAAGATGCCGCCGACCAACCCGAACGGCACCCCGGTGAACACCCGGAGCGCGTCCACGACGTTGTGGTAGGTGAAGAAAAGCAACACGAGGATGAGCACCCCCGCGACCGGCACGACGATCAGTAGCCGGTTCCGGGCGCGCTCGTAGTTCTCGAACTGCCCGCCCCATTCGAGCCGGTAGCGGCCCTTCGGCAGCGTTACTTTCTCAGATACCTTCTGTTGCGCCTCCGCGACGAACGTGCCCATGTCCCGGCCGCGAATGTTGCAGGTGATCGTAATCCGTCGCTGCCCCCACTCGCGTGTGATCGTGGACGGCCCCTCGACCAACTTGATGGCTGCTAGCCGAGAGAACGGGATCTGCTCGCCCGTCGGCGCTGCCACCAGAATGGCCCCGACAGATTCAGCACTGCCGCGCGACTTCTCCGGCAACCGGACCACGAACGGGAACCGGAGTTGGCCCTCGACCACTTCGGCTACCTCCAGTGTCCCGATCGCGCGAATCAGGTCGGTCACGGTCTTCGCGGGGATACCGTACCGGGCGAGTTCGTCCTGCTTCACCTTGATCTGGAGCACCGGTTGCCCGGTTACCTGTTCGACCCGCACATCGGCCACGCCGGGGATCGCGTTCAGCACTCGCTCGATCTCGGTGGCCTTCGCGACCAGCACCGCGTAATCGTCACCGAACAGCTTGATGCCGAGGTCCGTGCGTACACCGGAAGTCATCTCGTTCATGCGCAGTTCGATCGGCTGCGAGAACTCTGGCCGCTGACCGGGGAACACCCGCAACACCTTCTCCAGAAGTTGCACGAGTTCCGCCTGAGTCTTCGCTCGCGTCCACTTCTCGCGCGGGTGGAGCGTGACGAACACGTCGGTCAGTTCGATGCCCATCGGGTCGGTCGCGACCTCGGCCGTTCCGACGCGGCTCCAGACGTGCTTCACCTCGTCCGGGAACTTCTCGCGCACCAACCGCTCCATCGCGGTGTTCACGCGATTCGACTCGCCCAGATCGGTCCCCGCGAGTCGCACCACGTTGACCGTGACCGCACCTTCGGACAGCTTCGGCACGAACTCGGAGCCGAGGTTTGGCGCGATCATCCCGAACGCGACCACGAGGATCGACGCGGCGAACGCGGCCACCGCGAGCCGGTGCGTCATGCTGAACCGCAACACCGGGCGGTAGAGCGCCAGGGCCAGTCGCATGAGGAGCGGCTCGCGCTCCGCAATCCGGCGTGGCAACACGAAACTCGCCAGCACCGGCATCAGGGTCATGGAGAGGATCATCGATCCGACAAGCGCGAAGATGACGGTCAGCGCCATCGGCCGGAACAGTTTCCCCTCGACGCCTTCCAAGGTGAGGATCGGGAGGTAAACGATCATGATGATGAGTTCGCCAAAGAGCGTGGGTTTGCGCACTTCGATGGCAGCGTCTCGCACGACCTCGCGCTTTGAGCGCCCTCTGAGGTCGCCGTGGGCGATGTGGCGCACGCAGTTCTCGACCATCACCACCGACGAGTCCACGACCATCCCGAAGTCGATCGCGCCGAGCGAGAGGAGGCTGGCCGCGATTCCGAACCGCCACATGCCGGCGAACGCGAATAGCATCGAGAGCGGGATCGCCAGCGCGACAATTAACGCGGCCCGGATGTTGCCCAGGAACGCGAACAGGACCGCGATCACCAGCAACCCGCCCTCGAACAGGTTCCGCCGCACGGTGTCGATGACCACGTCCACCAGTTCGGTGCGGTCGTAGACGACGGTAACTTCCACGTCCGGCGGGAGCGTCGCGCGGATCTCATCGAGCTTCTTCCGAAGTCCGGCGGAGACAGTCTTGGAGTTCTCTCCGGTTGTCGCGAAGCACAGACCGAGAACCGCCTCGCCGCGACCGTCGGCGGTCACCGACCCGCGTCGGAGTTCTTGTCCAACTTGCACGTCGGCCACGTCGCGCACGCGGACCGCGGCGCCTTCGCGGTTGGCGATCACGACGATCCCGCGAATCTGTTCCGGGTCGGCGGTGCGGGCCAGTCCGTGAACCAGAAGGAACTGGTTGTTCTGCCGGATGCCGCCGCCGCCGACGTTCTGGTTGTTCTCTTCCAACGCGGTCACGACCTGGGCGAAGGTGACGCCGTGTTGGAGCAACCGGTCGGGGTCGATACGAACCTGGAACTGCTTCTCGTATCCACCCCACGTGTTTACCTCGGCGACGCCCGGCACCGTGCGGAGCGCGGGTCGGATCGTCCAGTCGTGGACCGTGCGCAGGTAGGTGAGTTTCTCGACCCGCTCGGCCTCGGTCGCCTTCTCGTAGTTCCAGCCCTTGAGGGAGACTGTGTAATGGAACACTTCGCCCAGCCCGGTCGAGACGGGTCCGAGCTTTGGCCGGGCAACGCCGGCGGGGATCGCGAGCGAGTTCAGCCGCCCGTCCACGAGCTGGCGCGCGAAGTGGACGTCGGTCCCGTCCTCGAACGTCACGACCACCTGCGAGAGGCCGAACTTCGACACCGACCGGAGCAACTGCAGTTTGGGCAGCCCGGAGAGGGCTTGTTCGACCGGGAACGTGATCTGCGTTTCGATCTCCTCCGGTGCGAGTGACGGGGCCGTGGTGTTGACCTGAACTTGTACCGGGGTGGTGTCGGGGAAGGCGTCGATGTCCAGGCCGGCGAGCGCGCCCGCGCCCGCGACCGCGCACCCGATGGCGGCAAGAGCCACCACGAGCCGGTAGCGGAGCGAAGCGTCGATGACCCAGTTCAGCACGTCGTCACTCTACTGGTAGGTGCCGCGAGCCGAGCGGCACCGCTGCGAAACTCATTCACCTTCGCGCGAAGCCAATTGCGCCGTTCAGTTGCGCCGCTCGGCTCGCGGCACCTACTCAATCCGATGGACGGCCCGACCGGGCCGTTAGTGTTTGCAGTCTGCTCACCCCGCGCCGAGGTTGTTGCGGAGCAACTCCGACCGCAAGACGCCACTGTTCGTCACCGCGACGCGCTCGCCGGGCAGTACGCCGGCGATCACCTCAGTAATCGGAACGCCCGCGGGGGTCACGTCCTTCGCGCCGGGCCGCACCTTGCGGACGTGGAACACCGCGAACCCGTCCGCTCGGTCGAAGCCTCGGTCCGCGATGAACACCACGTTGCAACACCCTTCCCAGTGAACCGCGTCAGTGGGCACCACGACCGCGTCCTTCTCGGCACGCAGGGTGATGAACCCGGTCCCGAACGTGCCGGCGCGAAGCCGCCCGTCGGGGTTCGGTAGTTCCACCCGTACTGGGACCGCCCGCGTCCGCTCGTCGGCCGCTGGGCTGACCCAGGTTACCGTCCCGTCGGCGCTCCCGTCGGCTGCGCGGAACCGAACCGGTTGTTTCGCTTTCACGTGGTCGGCGTCCTCGAACCGCACCCGGAGCGTGAGCCACACGCGAGTCGTGTCAGCGATCACGAACAGCGGCTTGGTCGGGTCGGCCGCCTGACCGGGGGCCGCCGACCGCGCCACCACCTCGCCGTCGAACTGTGCGCGGACCGGGAGGAAATTGGCGGAAGCGGTCTCCTTCGCGAGTTCGTACCGGAGCGGGTCGGGGATGTCGAGGAACCGCAACTTGGCTGCGAGTTCGGCGGGGTCCAACCCTTTCACGTCGTCGGCGCGGAGGGGTAGCCCCAGGTTCGCGAGCGCCTGTTCGGCCAGGAGTCGCCGTACCCGCGACCCCTCGAGATCGGCTTCGGCCTCCCGCACTTCCCGGCCCGTGACCGTGTCTCCTTCTAGCGACTTCTTCTGGGCGAGCGTCTGGGTTTTCAGTTCGACTGAAGCGATCGCCTGCTGGAACTCGCTCTTCGCGCGACCCACCTCAGCCGCCTCGACCAGCGCGAGGATGTCGCCAGCCTTCACGCGATCGCCGACCTGCCGCTCGACGCGCCGGACCACGCCCGGTAGCCGCGCCGACAACCGCGCCAGCCGGGTCGGGTCGTACCCGATCTCGCCTGGCGCCGTGACGCCTTCAACAACCGCCGAGGTGCCGACCAACTCGATCCCGATTCCCAGCCGAGCAACGACTTCACTTGAGGCCAGTTGAACGCGGCGCTCGTGGAGCTTGCACTTCTTGCCGTTCGGGGCGCGCGGGGCGAACGCGAGTGCGCGTCGCGCGCGGCCCAGGTCGGCGGGTGTTACGCTCGCTGGAGTCGTGGTCTGTGCCACGCCGGGGTCGCTGAACGGACAGTCGTGAACCCCGAACTCCTCGTTCCACCCGGTGCGGGGCGGTCGCGGGAGCAGGTTCGGTTTGCACTCCACACACGTCGAATCCGGGACGCCGTGTTCCTTACACCAGTCGTCCGACGGTTGCGCACCCACGCTGAAGAGCGCCGAGGACTTGGGCACCGTCCAGCCACCGTCCTGACCGGTGCAGACGACACCAACGAGCGCGGCAAGCGCGACAACAGTCGGGACCAGCCGCAACAACCGGCCAATCGTGCGGCGTGGCGCGGGGGTCGGCAGCATGGTCACAGGTACTGAGTCGTTCATGGCATCCCCTTGTGTGCGGGCGTTGTGCGGGTTAGCGGCCGGCATCGGTACCGTCGATCGCGCGTGTCAGTTCGTTGAGTAGCAACCCGCTGTTCGTGGTCGCTACCACTTCTCGCGCGTCGAGGCCGGCGACGATCTCGGTGTTCTCGGTGTCTCGCGCGCCGACCCGCACCGGGCGGGCGTGGAACGCTTTCGGGCCGCCGGGCTTCAGGTACGCCGGGTCGCGGACGAATACGACCGGGGTGCCGCGGAACAACTGCACGGCCGCGTGTGGAACGAGTATTGCTTTCGCCTCCTGGCGGATGACGATGCGGCCTTGGCCGAGCGTCCCGGCCCGGAGGCGACCGTCGGTGTTGGGCAGCGCCGCCCGGACCGGTACGGTTCGTGTGGCCTCGCCCGCGGCCCGGCCGATCCACTCCACTTTTCCGCCAAACTCCTTTGTCGCGCCGTCGGTGCGGAACCGAATGTCCTGGCCGGGGGCCACGCGTCCGGCGTCGGCGGCGCGGACGTGAAGTGTGATCCACACACGACTGGTATCCGCGACCACGAACAGCGCGCGGCTGGGTTCCGCCGTTTCGCCCGCGACCGCATCGGCCGACAGAACCACCCCGGCGAACGGCGCGCGGATCGGGATCAGGTTCGCGGTCGCTGTCTTGGGGTCGAGACCGGGCGTGCCCGGCGGCACGCCGAGCAACCGCAGTCGTTCGCCCACGGCGTCGATTGGAAGGTCGCGCACGCCGGCACTGTCGATGGTCAGGTCCAGGTTGGCGAGTGCCTGGACGGTCGCCAACAGCCGGGTCTCGGCCTCCGCGAGCGCGGCCTCGGCCTCACGCAGGGTCTGTGTGGGCACCAACTTTCCGGCCATTCGCAGATCGGCCAGCGCCCGCTCGCGGAGCCGTGCTCGCACCAGCGCCTGCTGAAATTCGGCCTTCGACCTGCCCGCCTCGGCCGCGTCCACCAGCGCCAGCACCCCGCCCGCCGCGACCGGGTCGCCCGCGGTCTTCATTACCCGCCAGACGATCCCCGGCGTGCGTGGCCCGAGCCGCGTCACAAGTGCCGGGTCGAACCCGATTTCGCCGGGCGTTTCGACGGCATCGGTGATGGCTCCCGGCCACACTGGCGCGATCCCGAGCGCGAGCGCGTCCACCGTGTCTACCGAGTCGAACTCGATCGTCACCGCGCGGCGCAGGGTGGACGGGAGGTCTGGCCGCGCCGGGAGTGTGGCGCCGACCCGCACGCTCGCGAGACCATCGGCCTCAGCGGGTGAATGCCCCGCCGGTCTGTGCGTTTGCGTGAAGGTCCACTCGGTGCGATTCCCCCAATACGCGACACCGACCAGCCCGGCCGTCACCAGAACGACCGGGACGGCGCGTCGCAGCCAGGGACCGAACCCGGTCGCGGTCGGTTCCGTGTAGGCCGCGCCCGCATCGCTTGCGTGTGTTGTCGCGTCTGGCATGTCTTCCACTCGCGGGACTCGATTTCGTGCCCAAACGAACAATTGGCGCCGTTCGGATCAACGACGACGACGCGCGGACCGAGGGCCGGCGCGTGATCGAACTCGTCGTAGCAGAACGGGAAGAACGCACGCCGGAGTGGGCGCCGAAGAAGTGGCTAAATCAAAAGCGCGCGGTAGCGGACGAAGAGCGGAGTTGCCGCCGAAGCGGGGACGGGTCTGGGCCGTTCGACACGCGGTCGGATTACTTCATCGGTGAGGAAGACGAGGTAAATGGCGGTGTCGGTTGGGGTCTGCTCCGCGCCGGTCAGAATCGCGGCCTGAGCCTCGGGACCGGCAGTTACCGTCGGACAACCCGAACACGGCGCAGGCGGAACAGGAAGCGGGGCAGGAAGATCGGACTGGGTTTCGTGACCCTTCGCTGTTTGCTCGCCCGTCGGAGTTGTTGTCGGGGTGTGGGCCACTCGACAACTGGTACACGTGCAGCACGGTTCGTTGGCCGTTGAGGTTGGAGAGGTGGGAACGGATCCGAGTTCGGGCCGCGCGGTCGCCACATGCGGAACGAGCCAGCACAGGCACATGCCCGGCGGCAGAACCGCTTGCAGGACGACCAGCAACGTCACGGCAATTCGGATCACACAAACTCCGTCGCGGAACAGCCATTCTCAAACCAAGGGAATTCTACCCGCGCGTAGTGCGGGCGTCGATAGCACTCCGCACACACTCCCGAGGTTGTAACGCGTTCTGGGCGTGTCTGGTTTGGCGAGGAAGCCGCCGACTCAGCCGGTCGGGACGCAGCCCTGACTTTAACAATTCTGCTCCGCGTGTGCCCGCGAATACCAGTGTGCATTGCGTCCTGCCGGGTCTAGCCGTTCACGCGGTTGTGCCAGACATGTGGCGGTGGGCTCGCCAGTCGGACAGAAACTTCGCCGCGCCGCGTTTGACGACCACGCGAACACGGGCAAAACTTCTCATGGTGATGAGTGCCCCGCACTTCTCCCGTACAAGGAGGTCCGTTGTGAAAGTGCGCACTTTGTTCTCTCTTGCCGTTGCTGCCGGCTTATCCGGTTCCGCGATTGCGAATCCGCCCGCCCCGCTCCCGGCGTCTGCATCTTCGCCGAGCGTGAATCCCAACCAGACCCTCGCCGACGATGTGGCGTACCGTCTCCGTTCTACCGGGAACGCGAGCGGGGCCGATCTTTCCATCGTGGCCCAGGAGGGGACCGTTACCCTCAGCGGCAGCGTCAAGGACGCAGCTCAGAAGGTACGCCTCGTAGCGGACGCGAAGTCCGTAACCGGCGTGATCTTCGTTCGTGACAACCTCCGCTCGCTCGCGGCTGGTGTCGTGCAGGTGCAAGACCCGCCGATTGGGCTGGCTCCGACCGCGCCGACGCCGCTGGGACCGACCGGGACGCCGTTGACCCTTCCGCCGATGTCACCGGCCGCGCCGGGCGGCGGACCGCTCGTGGAACCGGCCCCGCTCGGTATGCCCGGTCAGGCCGCGCCGGACTTCCAGGCGCCGAACATGCCTCCTTATGCGTGGCCGACCTACGCCCCCTACGGCAACATCAGTCGCGTTGCATACCCGCAGGCATACCCATACAACGCGTTCCCGTACATCGGGCCGTACTACCCGTTCCCGAAGGTTCCTCTCGGCTGGCGGAAAGTGACCCTCGAATGGGACGACGGGCACTGGTATCTCGGTCGTCAGTCCGCCCCGCACGACTACTGGCGCGTCAAGTTCTGGTGAGAACTGCCCGCAGTGGGCGGAAGGTAAGAAGCAAAGGCGAAGACAGCAGAGCCGGCAGGGGATCGCGACCCGCCGGTTCTTCTTCCTTCGCTTTTACTTTTTACCTTTCTCCCGGTTTGCAACTCGCCTTCCACCGACGCTATCCTTCGGCAACAATCCCCACCATGGACTCACGCAAAATACTCGGCCCGGATGGGCTGATCTCGAAGAAGTTTCCCGGCTTCGAATCGCGACCGCAGCAACTCGACATGGCCGACGCGGTCGCGAACGCCCTCGACAAGAAGAAGCAACTTCTCGTCGAAGCCGGTACCGGCATCGGGAAGTCGTTCGCGTACCTCGTCCCCGTGATTCAGGCAGTCTGCGCGCGAAAAGACCATAAGGTTGTCATCTCCACACACACGATTAGCCTGCAAGAACAACTCATCCACAAAGACCTGCCGTTCCTCCAATCGGTGCTTCCCGGGGACTACCGGCCGGTGTTGGTGAAGGGCCGCGGGAACTACCTCAGCCTCCGCCGGTTGCGTGTCTCGCAATCGAAAGCGAGCACGCTCCTCGACACTCCCGGCGCGATCGACCAACTCGTGCAGATCGGGCGCTGGTCGCGCCAGACCACGGATGGGAGCAAGACCGACCTGCCCGTGCAGCCTTACGAGCCGGTGTGGGATCTGGTGCAGAGCGACAGCAGCAACTGCCTCGGTCGGAAGTGCCCGCACCACGCAGACTGTTTCTACTTTCAGGCGCGGAAGAAGGTGTTCGGAGCGAACATTCTCGTCGTGAACCACGCGCTGTTCTTCGCGGACCTGGCGCTGCGCCGGAACGGCGGCGGCGGCGTGCTCCCCGATTACAACGCGGTCGTCTTCGACGAGGCGCACACGCTCGAAGACGTGGCCGCCGACCACCTCGGCATTAGCGTTTCGCAGGGCGGCGTCGAATATCTGTTGGGTCAATTGCTCGCGCCGCGCACGCACAAGGGCATCCTCGCGACGCTCGGCGATGGCGATGCGGTCGCACAACTTGACTCGACGCGACAGGCAGCGGAGAAGTTCTTTCTGTCGGTGTACCAGTGGCAACTTTCACAACCAAAGGGCAACGGCCCGAACGCGAGTGGCGGCAGCGGACGCGTGCGTGCGAAACATGTGGTGCCCGACACGCTCAGCGGCGAACTCACGAAACTCGGCGACACACTCCACGAACTCGCGAAGGCACGCGACGCCGAAGAAGACAAGATGGAACTGACGAGCCGCGGCGACCGGCTCCACGCGATTGCGCGGAGTACACGCGAGTGGCTCAACCAAGAACTGAAGGGGCAAGTGTATTGGGTCGAGGTGAAGCCCGGACGCGTGCCGCGCATTGCATTGGCCAGCGCGCCAATTGAGGTGGGGCCAGCACTGAAGGAGCAACTCTACGACAAGGTGCCGTCGGTGATCCTCGCGAGCGCGACGCTCTCCGTTGGTGGCGAAACGGGCTTCAAACTCTGCCAGAAGCGGCTTGGTCTCGACGACGCGAAGACGAATCAACTCGGCAGCCCGTTCGATTTCCAGAAACAAGCGGAACTGCACCTCTTCCGCGACATGCCGGACCCGAGCGCGATGAGCGCGAAGTACGAAGACGAGGTGCTGAAGAGGATCCCCGAGTACATCGCGAAGACGCAAGGCCGGGCGTTCGTACTGTTCACGAGCTACGGGTTCCTCAATCGCGCGGCGGCGCAACTCATGCCGTGGCTTGTGAAGAACGGGTACACCCTGCTCGCGCAAGGAACGGGGCTTTCCGCTCAGAAACTGTTGGAGCAGTTCCGCGATACGAAGAAAGCGGTGTTGTTCGGCGTGGACAGTTTCTGGCAGGGCGTGGATGTTCGTGGCGAAGCGTTGTCGAACGTGATTATCACGAAGTTGCCGTTCTCGGTGCCAGACCGACCGCTCACGGAGGCACGTCTGGAAGCGATCGCGGCCGACGGCGGCAACCCGTTCATGGATTATCAGGTGCCGCAGGCCGCGATCAAACTGAAGCAGGGGTTCGGGCGGCTCATCCGCACGCAGACGGACACGGGCATCGTGGTGCTGTTCGACCCGCGCGTGCTGACGAAACCCTACGGGCGTGTGTTCCTCGACGCGCTCCCGGACGCGAAGCGATTCATCGACGGCGTCGACGCCGAGGCGAGCGAAGGGAAGGGGAGCGGCAAGCGCAAGGCGAAGGCAACCTGACGCGGCGGGCGTTCACCGCGTATGCTGTCAGAAAGAACGTCTCGGCAAACGCGGGTGAACGCCATGAAGACACGGTTACTCCACTCTCGCCTTACAGGCGTGTTCGGGTTCGCGCTGATTGCGATGCTCGCGTTCGCGCTGACGCGTGATCAACAACCCACGGCCGCGCAGGAACCGAAAGTCGACGCGAAGCCGGGCGATTACGCGACCACCGTTCAGCCAATGGTGAAGAAGTATTGTCTCGAATGCCACTCCACGAAGGCCAAGAAAGGTAGTCTTGACCTCGAACGTTTCGCCACCATCAACGACGTGCGCAAAGACGTGAAGGTGTGGCAGGGGATCATCGAACAAATCGAAGCGGGCGAAATGCCGCCGAAAGAGAAGCCGCAGCCGAGTGCGGAGGAGAAGAAGCAACTGCTCGCGTGGATTCGCGCGTTCCTCGACACGGAGGCGAAGGCAAACACAGGCGACCCGGGCTATGTCCCGCTGCGGCGATTGAGTAACGCGGAATACAACTACACGATTCGCGATCTCACCGGTGTCGATCTTCAACCGACGCGCGAGTTCCCCGCCGACGGCGCCGCCGGCGAGGGCTTCACCAACGCCGCCGAATCGCTCACGGACATTTCGCCCGCGCTATTCACCAAGTATCTGAACGCTTCCAAAGCAGTTGCCGATCACGTCGTGCTGTTACCGGATGGCTTTCGCTTCTCGCCGTCGAAAACGCGCCGTGACTGGACCGACGAGGGCACGGCCACGCTGCGGAGGTTCTATGCGCCCCACGCCGCCGGCGACGGTAAGTTGCAGGTGCAGTCGTACCTGCTCGCGACCGTGCGCAACCGCGACGCGCTGACCGCGAGCAAGTTCGAGGACGTGGCGGCAAAGGAGAAGCTGAACGCGAAATACCTTCGCGTGCTGTGGGAAACGCTCAACGACAAGACGCCGTCGCAACCGCTGGACACGATCCGGGCGAAGTGGCGCGGCGCGGCGGAGAAGGACGTGCCCGCGCTCGCTGCGGTTGTGGTCGCGCAGCAGACCGCTCTGTGGCGGATCGTCCGCGTCGGCAGCTACATTCAGGCGAAGTGGGGCGAGGCGAAGGGCGATTACCTGGAGAGCCACGCACGGCAGGTGCCCGTCGATCCGCCGGTATCGGAGTCGGCGCGGCTGCGGCTCGCCGTCAAGCCGGCGCCGGGGCAATCAGAAGTCGTGCTCTACCTCGCGGCGCAGGAAGTCGGCGCCAGTGGAGAGGTCGTTTGGTCGCGACCGCGATTCGAGACGCCCGGCAAGCCGCCACTGTTGTTAAGCGAGTACGAAAAGTTCGGTCTCCGATTCGAGATCGACTACCCGTCGGTGTTCGCCAACAGCGCGAAGTATCTGGCCGCGGTCGTGGAACTGGCGAACGACAAGCAACTCACCCCCGAAGTCGTGGCGAAGGGTCGCGCGCTCGATCCGGTCTTTCTGAAGCGATGGAGCGAGGTGCTCGCGGTCGAGCCATTCGCGAAGGACGCGGAAGCGATCGGCCGCATCGTGCCAGCGGTCGAACTCACGTTGCTCGTAGACAAGACTGTGAAGAACGACGCCCGCCCCGCGATCAACGGCTGGAAGAAGAAGGGCACCGATCTGCCGGTTCTCGTCACCAACTCGTCGGACAAATTGGAGCAAATTCCCGGGCGCGTTCCCGCGAAGGGCGTGGGGGTTCACCCGATGCCGAAGGAGTTCGTCGCGGTGGCGTGGACGGCACCGGTCGCCACGGCGGTGCGCGTGAACGCCAAGATCATTCACGCGCACCCCGCGTGTGGCAACGGTGTCGCGTGGTGGCTCGAACACCGACGAGGGAACCGAGCTGCGGTGTTCGGTGAAGGTCCGATCGACCTCGGTGGAACGGCAGAACCGGCCGCGAAGATTCTGAAGGTCGAGAAGGGCGACATCGTCATCCTCGCGGTGGACGCGAAGAACGGCGAGCACACGTGCGACATGACCGCGATCGAGTTCACCCTCACCGAAACCGAGAAGCCGGAGCGTGTGTGGAACCTCGCGGCCGACATCGCGACGAGTGTTCAAGAAGGTAACCCGCACGCGGACAAACACGGCAACAAGGACGTGTGGAGTTTCGTTCACGGTCCGTCGCGGCCACTCGGGAAGAGCATTAGCACTGCGATTCCGCAAACGTCGCTGCTCGGCAAGTGGCGGGACGTTGCATCCGATCCGAAGAAGAAGGACGAGGCCGTGAATCTCGCGGACCAGGTGCAGGCGTTGCTCTCGGGCAAGCGGCCTGCGCTGGAGAAGTCCGCAGACCGCGTGCTGTACGACAACCTCGTCACGGTTGAGAGTTCGCTGTTCCCAGGCGTCAATCTGGCGAACGTTGCAAAGCCGCAAACGGCTCGGGCTTTCGGACTGCCGAAGGAGCAGTTCACCGAGGCGAGCCTCTGGTCGATTTCAAACAAGACAATTGAAGTGAAGTTGCCCGCTGCGCTGTTCGCCAACCACGAGTTCGTTGTCGATGCGGAGTTCGGCGCCCCCGCCGGTAGTCGACAGGTCCGCCCGCGAGTCGCCACCACCGCGCCAACACCGGAGATGCAGTTCGACGGTCCGCTCATCGGTTCTGCGACCGGCGTGGGCTACAAGCAACTCATCTTGGGGAATAGCGCGTTTCGCAAGGTGTTCCCGCTGTACACCTGCTTCCCACAGGTGGTGCCAACCGACGAGGTCGTGTCGCTGAAGATGTTCCACCGCGAGGATGAGCCACTCATGCGACTCTTCCTCACCGACGAGCAAACGCGACACCTCGATCGGCTGTGGACCGAACATCGATTCGTCAGCCGCCAGCCGGTCATGGAGTGGGACTACCTGCCGCAGTTCATGGGCTTCACCACGCAGGACACGCCCAAGGGGCTTCAGCAGTTCTTCATTGACCGCAAGCCGTTGTTCAAGAAGCTCGCGGACGAATTCGTGAAGGACGAAGAGAACGCGATCCCTAAGCATCTCGATGCGGTGCTGGCGTTCGCGGAGAAAGCGTACCGTCGGCCGCTTCAGGATAAGGAGAAGGCCGACTTGCTCGCGCTGTACCAGGCGATTCGTGCGAAGGGCGCGGCCCACGACGAAGCGTTCCGCGGGGTAATGTCGCGCGTGCTGGTGGCGCCTGCGTTCCTGTTCCGCATCGAGGGCGCACCGAACGGCAAGGCTGCTGGCCCAGTGAACGACTGGGAACTCGCGACGCGGCTCAGCTATTTCCTGTGGTCGAGCACGCCGGACGACGAACTCCGCGCGCTCGCCGCGACCGGCCAACTCCGCGACCCAAAGGTACTCGCGGCGCAGGTTCAGCGGATGCTGAAGGACGGGCGAACTCGATCGCTCGCGATCGAGTTCGGCACGCAGTCGATTCACGTTCGCGGCTTTGACGAACTGAAGGAGAAGAACGAGAAGTTGTTCCCGATGTTCACCACGGATCTCCGCAAAGCGATCTACGAAGAGTCGATTCTCTTCTTCCTCGACCTGTTCCAACAGGATCGCGCGGTGACATCGATCCTCGACGCGGACCACACCTATCTCAACGAAACGCTCGCGAAGCACTACGGCATTCCCGGCGTGACCGGTCCGCAGTGGCGCAAGGTCGATGGCGTGAAGAAGTACGGTCGTGGCGGCGTGCTCGGCCTTGCGAGTGTGCAGTCAAAGGAAGCGGGTGCGTCGCGCACGAGTCCGGTGCTTCGCGGCAACTGGGTGGTGGAAACGCTGCTCGGCGAGAAGCTCCCGCGACCGCCCAAGAACGTGCCGCAGTTGCCTGAGGAAGAGGGCACCGACAAGCTCACGGTGCGCGCGATGGTAGAGCGGCACGCGAAGGATCAGGCGTGTGCGGTGTGTCACGTCCGCATCGACGCATTCGGTTTCGCGCTGGAGAAGTACGACCCCATCGGCCGGTTGCGCGAGAAAGACTTGGGCGGCTTGCCGATCGATACGAAGGCGAAGCTAAAAGACGGCACCGAGTTCGACGGCATCGACGGACTCCGCAATTACCTGCTGACGAAGAAGAAAGACGTGGTGGTGCGTCTGTTCTGCAAGCGGCTCCTCGGTTACGCTTTAGGTCGGGCCACAACGCTCTCGGATACGTCGCTCATCGACGAGATGGTGAGTGAGCTAAACAAGAACGATGGGCGCGTCGGCGCGGC
>SXID01000016.1 GCA_005772955.1 Planctomycetia bacterium | reverse complement strand
GTGACCCAACGCCTGTCCAGTGCGTTCTCCTCCGCGATGGTCGCGGCGTTCCGCGGGTCGTCTTCGGCCATCGCCTGTTCGACCTTGCCCACAAGGTCCGCGCCCACGTCCGCGGCCTTCGTGTAAATGCCGCCGCCGACTCGCATGAACAACGCAAGTAAGGAGCCGCCGAAGCCGTAGCCGATGAGGATTTCGTAAGCGAGTTCGCCGAACACGAGCAGGATGATCGTGCCGCCGAGAAGACCGAGACCGCACGTGAACATGCCCGTGATGGTGCCGGTCTTGTACGCCATCCGCATCGCGTTGCCGAAGTTCGTGCGGGCCGCTGCGGCGACGCGAAGGTTGCCCGCGGTGGCCAGGCGCATACCGACGAACCCAACCAGCGCGGAGAACAGCGCGCCCATCAGGAACGCGATTCCGCGGCCGATTGCGATCGTCTTCAGTTCCTCGGCGGAGTGCATCCCGGGTCCGACAGTCCACGGCCACTTCGATGCGATGATGACGCCCGTGAGCAGCACAATCAGCACGCCAACGACCGCGAACTGCCGCCGCAAATAAGCGTTGGCGCCTTCGCGGACAGCCTGAGCGACTTTTTGCATCGCTGGCGTGCCGGTGTCGGCCGCGTACACCTGTTTCATCAACCACGCGGCGTAGCCCAAGCCGCCGACGGCAATGACAAGGCAGCCGAGCAGCCCGAGTTTCTCGCCAAACCCGTAGACATCGGAGGTGAGAAACGCGAACGGTTCCCACTCACCCCCGAACAAGGTGTGGGAACCCCCGGAGAAGTCCGACGCGCCGAGAAGGCCGACCGGGAGGGCGCAAATGAGCATGAGCAACCACGGGAACCGTGGCCGGCGTGCGCGAGAGCGAGAGAGGGCCATGTGGCTATCCTGGCGCTTTAGGCGTTCGACAATAACCCGTTCGACTGCGAGTGGGCGGGGGTGGGGAGAGGCAATCGCGTCACCCCCGTCAGCGGTTCGACCGGGACGGAATACGTAGCTTGTGACAACTGTCACAAGCTGTCAAGAGAGGTAAGAATATCGTGTGACGAAGGGGCCGTCTACCGTGCAGATTGCACAACGCGCCGAGCCGCTTGCGGGGACGCGTAATCGCACGCGAAGCCGCAAGCGGCAAGACAAAGAGCCATCACGCCCCTGTGTCTGTGAACTGACTTGCGACGTCCACGCCGACCAGGTCGCTCCACGCCGCAAGCAGTTTGCCGAACACCGGTCCGGGCCAATCGAACCTGCGCATCTCCGACACCCAACACGGGAAGAGTTCTCGCACCCCGGCGAGACAGAAGCCCGTCCCGGTCAACATTGCCTCGGACGCGCGCCGAATGTCGACCGGCGTCACGGGGGCTTCGACGAACGGCACGCGAAGCGCGTAGCACAGTTCCCGCGTCACCCGCAGACTAATGCCGTCGAGAATGAGGTTCCGCGGCGGCGAGACGACAACGCCTTCGATGACCGCGAGGAAGTTCGCGACGCCGGTTTCGGTCAGCGAAGTTTGTGCGCCTAGCGGGATCGCGAGCGCCTGCGGGTTCCGTGTCAACTCGCGCGCCTTGTGATCGGCAACGTGCCAGAACATCCGGCTCCGGTGCTTGACAGTCGGCGGTAGAATCGACTCCGGCTCTCGGCTCTCACACGATTGCAATTCGGCCAGCGTGACGCCTTCGGTGAAGAATCGGCGGTAGCGCGCGAACGGCAGCGGGTACGTCACCATTCCCAACGTTGCCGGGCCGTTGTCGGCTTCGCCCAGGTAGAAGCCGAGCGGACCGGGCGTGGCGAACGTGACCAGTTGCAACTCTCCCCCAGAAGGGAGCAAACTCGCGTTGTGACTGACCAATTCTTCGGCGGTCGCGGTGAGTTGCTCGTCGGTCGCGGTGAGCGGAACGTAACACGCTGAGCAATCGCGCCGAAAGCGTGCGAGGTGGTCCGGCCAGCGGAACAGCCTGTGGCGGAACGTGCGCGCGTTGTCGACGACGGTAGCGCCCGAGACGAACCCGGCATCGTGCAGCGGCAGCGCCGCCTCCGTGAACGGCTGCAACCGACCGTTGAGGTACGCAAGCGGCGTATTCACTCTTCCTCCACGATCGGGAACGGCACGATGATGTCGGCGCGCGGGTGCGGGAAGAAGTACATCCGGCCATGCTTCTGCGCGAGCAGAACGTGCCCCTGATCAACCATGCGGAAATGGCCCGCGGTGGCGTCCGGGGATCGCGTTTCGATGATGTCGCGCGCGCCCTCCGGTGACAGCCCGCAGGCGATCAGATACAGCCAGAGAATCGTTGGCGCGCGCGCCATTCCCATAACGCAGTGAACGTAGACGTGCGAGCCCGGCACCGAGACCAACCCGTGAAGCGCGTCGAGCGCCCGCACCGCGGTCGAGGGCAGCAACCAACGGGAGTCGGACATCGGCACCCACGCAACCTCGGCAAACGAGCCTTCGCCTGCGGACACGTGGCTCGGGCCGTCCGACACGTTCAGCACGTGCGTCACCCCGGCCGCGAGCAACTTCTCGGCCCGCTCCGGCGACGCGAACGGCCCAACCGACAGACACTGTGTGATGCGGTACATCGCGAACTCAGCGAAGAGGTAAACGATCCGCTTCTGTTCGCTCAATTCTACGCGGTTCACGCGGCGCGAGCGCTCGCCGGAGAGGTGATCACGGAGTCGATCACGTCGAGCGTGCGCAGCGTTGCGCCCTGCTGTCGGCACACCAGCGCGTGGGCTGCGGCGCCTATTCGCGCGCGCAAATCGGCATCGCCGATGAGCTTTGCGAGTTCGGTTTCCAATTCGGCTGCGTCCTTCACCATCACGGCTCCGCCGACTTCGACGAGGCGTTTCGCGGCGTCTTTGAAGTTCCACACGTGCGGCCCGAACACACACGGCACGCCGTACCCGGCCGGTTCGATCATGCTCTGGCCCCCACGCTTCCCATCGAGACTGCCACCGGTGAAGCCGATGTCGGCCAGCCCCCACGCGGCACCGAGTTCGCCCACAGTGTCGAGCAGCACAACCGCCGGTATCTCGTGAAGCGGCGACGCGATTGCCGAGCGCCGCACAAAGGGGAGCCCGGACGCTTCGACCAACCGCGCCACCTCCGCGAAGCGGTCTGGGTGCCTGGGAACAAGGATGAGCCGCAGGTGCGGGAATAACGTTCGCAGGCGTGCGAACGCTGCGAGGATAAGCGATTCTTCTGGCGCGTGCGTGCTTCCGGCAAGCCAAACCAGGGGCGAAGGGGTGAGCGAGCGAAGTCCAAGTGTGTGCGCCAGCGCGCGTGTCTTTTGCTCGTCGCGTGAAGCAGCCCCGTCGTACTTGATCGACCCCGTGGTAACGAGTTTCACGTCAGGCACGCCGAGCTGTTGAAGGCGGTCGGCGTATTCTTCTTCTTGCACGGCAAACTTGGTGACGTGCCGGAACAGCATCCGCCGCGCGAAGCCCGCGACCCGCTTCAGACGAGTGAAACTTCGCGGACTCATGCGCGCGTTCACGACGACAACGGGCACATTCCGCGTACTCGCGGCGGCGAGGAAATTCGGCCAGAGTTCGCTTTCAGCGAGGACGATGAGCGACGGCTTCACCGCGTCGAGCGCGGTCGCGGCGGCCCAGGTGAAGTCGAGCGGCCACCCGATCACGTCGAGGTCGGCGAACCGCTTGCGTGCCTCCGCGAGTCCGGTGTCGGTGGTGGATGAAACAACGACGAGCCAATCGGGGTGACGCTTGCGGAACGCGGGGACGAGCGTACCGAGCAGGTTCACTTCGCCGACGCTAACCGCGTGGAACCACGCGACGCGCTTCTGCGATGGGTTGCTGATGCGGACGCGCCCGAGGAACTTGGCCCTGAGTCCGTGCCGGTAGCGCCCGGTGCGAACTCGGCGCCACGCCAGCCAGGGCCAGAGTACGAGGAGCGCGAGCAGATAGACGAGGTTCAGGAGCATGGGAATCCGTTCCCTGACGGCACGCGCGGTTAACTGGCGGTTGCGATCTGCTCGATTGTGTCGCGAAGTTTGTCAAACGTCACTTCCGTCGGTTTCAGCGCTAACAGGGGCGCCAGTCGAATCGACTTCTGTGTCAGCACGGCTTTGTCCAGCGCCGACGTGCCGAGAACGAAGAACAACCAATGGTTCACGTTCCGCGGATCGAGGGTCGGTTTGTCGCGGTGGTGAAGGAGTGCGAAAACGTAGACTTCAGCCTGGCGCCGTGAAGCAGCTTCGTAGGTGTTTGTAGCCGCGTCCCATCCGAACGTGGGCGCGATGTCGAACACGATATCCGACAGTTTGGTCTGCGCCCAAGATTGGCAGTACGCAGCAGACTTGACTTCGACTGCCGCGCCCGCCGCGGTTCGCAAGTCGTGCCGGTCCCACTCGACGCGAACTCCCGTTGCTTGCCCCAGCGCCTGAGCAACGAGGTACTCAGCAATAATCCCTCGGAGAGCGTTGTTCGTAACGTCCGATGCTGCCCACTGCCAGAACGAAAGGAGATCGAAACCAAGTGCCGCGCCACCCGCGTGGAACGGTTCGACACCCGTCTTGCGCGAAACGTTGAGAGCAGGGAAGCCGATCCGGGGCTGTCCGCTTGCCGTGACGAATTGCTCCGGGCGACCGAGGCGTGGGCGATTGCGTTCCTCGTCGGTAACAGGGTGGGCGGCATCCACAAACGACTGAAGCGCCGGCCCTGCAAGTTCGGCTTCTGGTTCGCGCGGTTCGTCGCCCATCGTCTCTCCAACAATGCGGCGACCCGCTGGGTCGCACGCTAAACGTTGCTGCTTTGTACTCACACCCACACTCGTGCTTCACACTGCGAAGCGTTACTTCTTCCCCGCCTCCATCTTCATGTGGCAGTTCTTGTACTTCTTCCCGCTGCCGCACGGGCACATGTCGTTGCGGCCCACCTTCGCGGCCGTGTTGCGGATCGGCTCCGCCTTCTTCGCCTCGCCGCCGGTGTTCGTCTGCTGCTCGCTTGCGTCGAGTTGCGCCTGACGCGACTGCGACGCGGACTGCGCTGCCGCGTGCGTCGCACGCGCGCCCGCCCACAACGCCGCTTGCGCTTCCTCGTCGCCCATCTCTTCCATGCGGAACACCGCTTCTGAGGTGCGGTCGCGAATCCCAGCCCACATCACGTCGAACTCCTGCATACCCTCGCGCTTGTACACGATCTTCGGATCTTCCTGTGCGTACCCGCGAAGACCCACGCCGCTCCGCAAGTTGTCCATCACGAGGAGGTGTGACTTCCACGCGCTGTCGATCTGCTCCAGAACCAACGTGCGCTCGACGGAGTGCATCTCGGGGCGGTACTTCTCGTCGTATGCGTTCAGCAGACTGTGACGCGCTTCGTCCGGCGTGCGCCCGGTGAGTTTCGTCGGGTCGAGCGTCAAGCCGAGTTCCCGCTGCGCCCACTCGGTCAGTTCCTTCGCGTCTTCGGCTTCGGCCACCTTCGCGCCGCTGAAGATCGATTCGAGTTGCTTGTCGATCTCGTCCACGTCGAACGTCGGCATCGCCTTCGGCGCGATCTCCGTGAGCTTCTCACGGAGTTTCGAGCGCGGCTCCGTGCGGATCAGTTCTTCCGTCCAGCCCTCCTCGTCGAGCGCCTTGAACGCGACCGCAAAGAACCCGGATGCGTCCGCGAGCACCTGCGGGCCGTGCTTGCGCGCGGCCAGCACCGTACCCAGGCGTTGGGCACTCCAGCGATACAGCCCGTCGCGGTCGTACCGCTGCTGCCCCGCCGCCGGCTTGTCCGCCATGAAGTTCTGCATCGCCACACGCACCGGGAACTCCATGTCTTTCTGCCGGTACGCCACGTGAACCTTGCGGTACAGGTACTCGTTGAGTTCCGCCCCGCTCCGCGGCGCGATTTCCTCGACGTTGACCTTCACACCGAACTTCTGCCGGCACCACCCGGCCAGGGCTTCGGCGCCGTAAGTGCGAGTGAGGTAGCGTGCGCCGTCGTCCAGGTTCACGGCTTTCACCGCGGTCTCGGCTTTCACGACGAGGAACTCCGCGAGCTTCTCGGGACCGACCTTGCGGAGATCCTTCTCACTCACCTTGAGGTCGTATTTCGCGTTGATCGCGCGCGTCAGTTCGGACCACTTCCAGTCCTTCTCTTCCTCCTCTCGGTTGAGGTTCTCTTCCAGGCGTTCTTGCATGAACGTGGGCACGTTCGCGATGGCTTGGTCGAGCGCCTGGCGCGAAGCGTCGTCATAAGAAGAGGTGCGGAAGTCCGACGCCTCGAACTCCATGCCAAGCCGGTTGCTGGCGAACTCCGCGAAACTCGCCGAACCATAGCTGTCCGCGAGGAACCGCTCGGTCGCGCTCGCAATCTGCACGCGGATCATGTCCAGAACCATCGCACGGGGGTTCTTGCCGTCCAGAATCTCCTGGCGCGCGCCGTATACCCGCTTGCGCTGGAGGTCCATCACCTCGTCGTATTCGAGCAGGTTCTTGCGCTGGTCGAAGTGGTATTCTTCCACCTTCTTCTGCGCCTTCTCGATGCGACGGCTCACCATGCCGGACTCGATCGCCTCGCCTTCCTGCATGCCCAGTCGCGTGAGGATGTTGCCGACCCACTCGCCCGCGAAGAGGCGCATCAGTTCGTCTTGAAGCGACAGGTAGAACCGGCTGGAGCCGGGGTCGCCCTGGCGCCCGGCGCGTCCGCGTAACTGGTTGTCGATGCGCCGCGAGTCGTGCCGCTCGGTGCCGAGGATGTGCAGCCCGCCCATCTCCGCGACCTTGCGGCCCTCTTCTTTCATCTTCTCGCGCGCCTCGATTTCGTTGACGGTGGCGGTCCACACATCGTTGGGCACTTCGAGGCGTGTGGGGTACAGCGGGCGGTTGTCCGCGTCCTTGACCTGCTTCAGACGCGCCCACGCCATCGTTTCAGCGTTGCCGCCGAGAATGATGTCGGTTCCGCGACCGGCCATGTTCGTGGAAATAGTCACGGCACCGATGCGCCCGGCTTGCGCGACGATCTCGGCTTCGCGGCCGACGTTCTCCGGCTTCGCGTTCAGCAGTTCGTGCTTCACGCCGTTGCGCTTGAGCATCTGCGAGAGCTTCTCGCTCTTGTCCACGTCCTTCGTGCCGATCAGGATGGGCCGCCCGCTCTTGCTGATCTCCACGATCTCTTTCAGCACCGCGTCCCACTTCTCCTTGTCGGTGCGGTACACGAGGTCTTTGTGTTCGAGCCGGCGCATCGGCATGTTGGTCGGGATCGCCACCACGTCGAGCTTGTAGATCTTCCAGAACTCGGTTTCTTCGGTCTTCGCGGTGCCGGTCATGCCGGCTAACTTCTCGTAGAGCTTGAAGAAGTTTTGCAGCGTGACCGTGGCCATCGTCTGCGTTTCTTGCTTGATCTGCACGCCTTCCTTCGGGTGCTTCGCTTCGACCGCCTGGTGTAACCCGTCGGACCACTGGCGCCCGTACATCGCGCGCCCGGTGTGTTCGTCGATGATAACGATGGACAGTTCGTTGTTCTCCCGCTGGTCGCGGTCGATCATGTAGTGGCGGTCGATCTGGTACATGTGGTGCGCTTTGAGCGCGTTGTCGATCAGGTGCGGCCATTCCATGTTCCCGGCGGTGTAAAAGCTCTCCACGCCGGCCAGCTCTTCCGCTTTCCGCACGCCCACATCGGTCAGGTGACAGGTGCGTTCCTTCTCCTTGATCTCGAAGTACACGCCCTTGGGGGGCGGGTTCGCGGGGTCCACCTTCGCCGGGTCGATCGGCGCGAGCGTGGTCAGCGCGTCGCCTTCCGTGCCGTTGGCCTTCACGGTGCCAGCCGCGACCAGTTCCTTGCGCGCCTTGCGTTCGAGTTCGGTCAGCGCGCGCGCGACCTTGTCGGCTTCGAGGAACCGCTTGGCGTCGGAGAACGCCGGGCCGCTGATGATCAGCGGCGAGCGGGCCTCGTCCACGAGGATGTTGTCCACCTCGTCAATGATGGCGTAGTGGTGAGCACGCTGCACCTGTCGGTAGTACGGGTGGTATTGCTCGTCGTCGTGGCGCGAGATCTTCATGTTGTCGCGCAGGTAGTCGAAGCCGAACTCGCTCGCGGTGCCATAGGTAATATCGCACTCGTAAGCGTGCCGCCGCGCCTCCGGGTCCATGTCGGACTGGATATACGCGGCTGAAACGCCCAGCGCGTTGTAGATGGGAAGCATCCACTCGCAGTCGCGACGCGCGAGGTAGTCGTTCACG
>SXID01000117.1 GCA_005772955.1 Planctomycetia bacterium | reverse complement strand
TGTTCAACAGCACGAACGCGATCGCGGAAGGATATCAGGTGGAACCCGACATCCTTCCGCCTCTGGAGTGACCGCGTACTAGGGTTGCGGCATGAAACGCTGCCCGTTCATCGCCGTCGTGTTCCTGGCCGGTTGCGCCGAACTGCCGCAACCCGACGCGCTCCGCATCTTGGGCGCGTGGGTAGTGGTCGATTTCCATTCGCCGAAGGTGACGGAGGACCGCAGCCAGCTCCGCAAACTCGCGATCATTTCGGAAGGGACATGGTCGGAGCAGTTCCAGGGGGAGACGTTCGAGGACTTCGAGTACCGGCTCGATGAGAGCAAGACGCCCGGGCAACTCGATCTGATTTACACCAACGCGTACGGCAAGCGACTCACGGTTCGCGCGATCTACGAGGTACTCGACGACGACCGCTTGCGCGTATGTTTCGGTTCACCGCCTGTCGCGAAGAAGAACGGGAAGCCGGTGTATGTGGAGAGCATCCGACCGACCGCGTTCGCGCCGACGGACGGCCCGCTTATCAGTTATCACCGCAAAATGAGGTGAGGAAGAAGCCCTCGCCCGCGAAGCCGAATCGAACGACCTGCCCAGTCCCTTTCACCCGCCCGCGGTAAGCGCCTTCGGTTCGCCCAGCGCGCCGAACTTGCGCAGGAACACCAAGAACTGCTCCATCAGGCTCGACGGGTTTCCGGCCTGGCCTTCGATCGTGACCGCGTCGCGGGTCACGTTGATCTTGCCCGCGAAGCCGGTCAGCGCGATCACCGCCGCGCCCAGGTCGCTCGCGATGTTCACCTTCACCCCTTCTGGAGGCGCGTCCTCGATCCGGTCCACGAAGTCGGCCACGTCCACCGGCGTCGCGAACTCGAACACCAACTTGTCGAACATCGTCCCGAACACGTTGCGGAAACCTTCACTCCGCACGAAGTCCGGGCCGGAGATGCGGCTCACTTCGCGACGCCACACCACTTCCGACGGGTCTTCTTCGTGGACACTCAGCGACACCGTGTACTCGAAGTCCGGCGTGCGGATGAAGCCCATGCCGTCGCGTTCGGCGGACACGTCGAGGTCTTTCCGTTTGTAGCCGAACGTCTCGCGAACCATGTCGAACGTGTTATCTAAGTCTACTTTGATGTCAGGCGTCGCGATGCGGTTCACGTACTTCCGCGCCCACTCGTTCGCGCGATCGGGGATCGGTTGACCCTTGCGGTAGCCTGTAAGGTTTTTCACATCAGAGCGGCTCTCAGAGCGGAACACGACGCGCTTCATGCGCGTCGGGTCGAGCAGGTCGCCACCGGGGCCGAGCAGTTTCCCCAACTCCGCGACCACCGCGGCGCTGTTTGCTTCACCGTACAGCGTTGGTGTTTGTTCCTGCTGCGTTTCGTAGGTGCGGCGGAGTGTTCGCGGAACGGCGTCCGCCAGGAACTCGTGTAACGCGGCAGCCGTGAACGTGCCGTCCTTGCTTACTCCGGCTCGCGTCTTGCCGGTGAACGCTTCGATGAGGTGGTGTCGCCAGATGCCGTGCCGCAGTTGAGCGGACTCGAATGATCTTTCTCCTTCGGCGCATGCGGTCAAGCCCGTGCACTTCGGCGACTTTTCAAGTAAAGCCGCGAGTTCCGCGTCATCCAAACCCGGTTGCACCAGCTTGTTCTCCGCGAGCGCAAGCGGGTCGATGTCGAGCAGGAGGGTGATTTCCTTCGCCTTCACTTTGCCGATCGCCGCGAAGAGATCGGCTACCGACAGCGCCGTTTCGAGCGGGTCGGGCGCAATTGTGTCGGCGCACGCGATGTACCCGCGGCCCTTCACGTTGAAGCCGCGCGACACGACCAGTACGAGGAGCGATTCCGCGTCGCCCGCGATTTTGGTAAGCCGCTTCAGTGTGGCTTCGATGACGGCTTTGGTGGTGCGGTGCGCCGCAAGTAAGGTGCAGCGCTCCTGCGCGTAGCCGACAGCGGGCAGAACGCGGAGCAGTTCGGCGCAGTCGGCCGCCGCGTACTGCACGAGCGGCCCGGCTTCAAAGAACGTTTCTACTGCAACCAAGAGTGCAGCACGGCTTGGCACGAAACACCCCGTTGTTGTTGTGGGGGGATTCTACCGTGAAGGGGCAGGGGGATACGAGGTGAGTAACTGCGGCCCGAACGGGCGTGGTGAGGCGGGATGCCTTACTTGCTCATGTTCCTGAGCAGTTCTTGTGGCGTGATGATCCCGTCGTCATTGGGGTCGAACGCGCGGAACCCGTCGAGGGTGCGCCCGGCGGCACGCCACTCGTCGAGTCCCACCTGACCATCCCCGTCCGTGTCCAGTTCCTGGAACCACGCCGGCACTGAGCTTGGGAGGACGGCGCCGTCGCGAGCGGTAAGGGCGAACGAACCAACCCGGAACCCGCCCAAGCTGGTGACGACGACGCGATACGTGCCCGTTTGGGTGGCGCGGTAGACGAGCCGGGACTCGGCCCCGATACCGATGCTGCTCCTCTCGACCAGCGGACTGCCGTTCACGTCTTCGAGAAAGAGGAACGACTGGAACGCGGGGCTAATCAGGCTGAACTGGTAGGTCTTTCCGGCTTCCAACCGCACGGTTAGCACCTTGAACGCCGTCTTCCCACGGTACGACTCACCCGCTGCCACGATCACTTCGGTGTGCGTCAGCCGGCCCTTCTCGAACTTCAAGTCGGGGCGAGCGGTGGCCTTCTGTTTCACTTCCCGGAGAGTAATCAGTCCGTCGCCATCGAAGTCGTCCTCGTTGAATGCAGCGAATGCGCGCCCGGCGGTCAGCCACTCGTTGAGGCTTACTTGCCCGTCTCCGTCCGTGTCCAGGTCCGCGAACCATCGAGGCATGCCGGGCGGCGGGGCGCCGTCGCGGGCGGTGAGAGTGAACGGGCCAATCCGGAACCCGCCGAGACTGGTGACGACGATTCGATAAGTGCTGGTCCGGGGAGCGCGGTACACGATGCGCGAATTGCCGCCGATGAAGGGACTGCTGTTTTCGGCGAGCGGGTTGCGGTTCGTGTCTTCGAGAAAGAGGAACGCCTGGAACACCGGGCTGATCAGGTCGAACTGATACGTCTTACCCGCCTCAAGGCGGACCGTAACGACCGTGAAGGCCGTCTTGCCCCGGTACACCTCGATGCCATCCGCGATTGCTCCGGCGTGTGTCGCCTTGCCCTTCTCCAGCACCAACTCTGCCGGCGCTACCCGGCGCCGTGTCAGTTCTCGCGGGGTGATAAGTCCGTCGTCATCGAGATCATACTCCCCGAATCCGGGGATGGCACGCCCGGCCGCCCGCCACTCGCTCAACTCGACCTGCCCGTCGCTGTCCGTGTCGAGGGCGTCGAACCACGGGGGCAGGGACGACGGCTTCCCGTCGCGCACGGCGAGTTTGAAAGGCCCGCCGCGGACTCCGCCGACGCTGGTGGCGATGAGCCGGCAGATACCCGTCTGGGTGGCGCGGTAGACGAGCCGGCAGTTGTCCCCCACCCCGCGACTGCCGCTTTCGGCGAGTGGGGTCTCGTCGGGATCTTCGAGGTAGATGAACGACTGAAACGCGGCGCTGGACAGATCGAACTGGTACGTCTTCCCGGCCTCCAACCTGATCGTGAGGATCTTGTACGCGGTCTTGCCGCGATACAGTTCGTCCACTTCTCCGACCACGCCGGCGTGTGCCAGTAGCCCCTTGTCGAGAACCAGGTCCGGGATCGCACGCAATCGCCGGAGGAGTTCTTGGGGTGTGATGAAGCCGTCGTCGTTGAGGTCGTACTCTTTGAACTCGGCGAAAGAGCGATTGGCCGTCAGCCACTCGCCGAGGGTGACTTGCCCGTCACGGTCGGTGTCCGACTCCCGGAACCAGTGTGGCTGTTGATCGGCGCGTTCCTCGATGCGCATTGAAAGGGTGAACGGTCCAATGCGACTCCCGTTCATACTGGTGACCACGACCCGATGGGAGCCGGTCTGGGTCGAGCGATATTTGAGGCGACAACTCTCGCCACCATTTTGAGTACCGTGCTCGACAAGCAGGGTGCCGTGTGGGTCTTCGAGGAAGAAGAACGCTCGGGTCGTCGGGCAGAGAAGCTCGAATCGGTAGGTCTTCCCGGCTTCCAACCGCACCGTCACTACCTTGAACGCGGTCTTCCCGCGGTGCGGTTCGGGCTGTTCCGCCAACACGCCGGCGTGGGTCGCCTTGCCCTTGTCGAATACCAACTCCGTCCGTTCGGTTGTGCGGCGTGCGCACTCCCGCGGGGTAATGAACCCGTCGCCATCGACGTCGTATTCGTTGAACTCGGTGATGGGCCGCTTGGCCGTTCGCCACTCGTTGAGGTCAACCTGTCCGTCACCGTCCGAATCCAAATCCCGGAACCAGTTCGGCAACGGACTCCCTCGGTCCTGGGCGCGCACCGTGAGGTTGAAGGCGCCGACGCGGAACCCGCCGACACTGGTGACAACGACGCGGTGGGTGCCGGCGAAGGTGGCGCGGTAGGTGAGACGACAGTTGTCCCCGATACCGGCGGCGCCGCTGTCGGCGAGTGGGTTGCCGTTGGCGTCTTCGAGGAAGAGGAACGCCTGGAACACCGGACTGATGAGGTCGAATTGGTATGTCTTGCCCGTCTCCAGGCGCACCCGCAGCACTTTGAAAGCCGTCTTGCCCCGGTACGTCTCGCCGGTCCCCTCGATCGTACCAGCATGCGTCAGCCGACCTTTGTCGAGGGTCAGGTCCGTGCTCGCACCCGGTCGCCGGAGGAGTTCTTGTGGCGTGATGAATCCGTCGCCGTTGAGGTCGTACTCGGTGAACTCGGAGAGCGGTCGCTTGGAGGTCAGCCACTCGCTGAGGCTGACCTGCCCGTCCCCGTCCGTGTCCAAATCCCGAATCCACTTCGGTAAGGGGTTGGGGCGGGCCGGAACGCCGCGTTGCGGGGTCTTGCCCCCGTCTTTCTTCGCGAGTGGGTCGGTGCGCTCTCTCGAATCCCGGCCGTCCGGTTGCGATCGGTTGGCCGCGGCCTGGATCTGACCGAGAATCAGAAGGGCCAACAGGATAAAGGCAACGGAGTGTGACTTTGCCATAAGGCAGCTACGGTTGGCAGGCGGTACAACCGCCCGAAACTACTCCCGCGCCAGACCTCTGTCCACGTTGATCGGTCGAAACAGTTACGAACGGGGCCGGGAGGCCAGTCCGACAAGAAGCGGATCACATCAGCGGCGTGATGGGATCCGCTTCGTTGCCGAGGAACACCGGGCGGTTGCTCGTCGTGTACAGCGGTTTCGCACGATCGATGCCCAATTTCTCCAGCACCGTTGCGCCGTAGGCTTCAGGCGTCCACGGGTCGTTGCTCACCTGCCCGCCGTCCTTGTCCGTTGAGCCGATCACCTGCCCGCCACGAACGCCCGCACCCGCGAACGCGATCGAATACGCGTTTGTCCAGTGGTCGCGTCCCTGGAACTTGTTGAGTTTTGGAGTGCGCCCGAACTCCGTCACGAAGCACACCAGCGTTTCCTCGAGCAATCCGCGTTGGTCCAGGTCTTCGATCAACGCCGCGAACGCGCGGTCGGTCGAACCCATCATCGGCCACGTGCCGATCCCGTATCGGCCTTCGCCGCCGGCCTTGTCGCGAACCGTGCCGCACGAGCCTTTCACGTACATCAGGTCGTGGTGGTCCCAGTTCATGTTGAAGCCGCCCGGGTACTCATTCGCCAGTGGCCAGCGCACGTCCACCGTCACGAACCGCACCCCGGCTTCGATCAGCTTTCGGCCCACGAGGTAGCACGCACCGCGATGGCCCTTCCCATACTTCTCGCGCACCGGGAGCGGTTCGGACTGGTAATCGAACGCCTTCGCGACCTTCGGGCTGGTGAGCGTGTCGAACGCCTGGTCGTAGAAGCGTTCCATCCCACCGAAGGACTGGCCGCTTCCCGACGACGAGCGCGCGTTCAACCCGTTCAAGAGCTGTTGCCGGGCCGCGAGGCGTTCGGCCGAAGTCTCCGCGCGCGGTTCGAGCGCGCCCACTTTCCAGTTGGGCGAAGCGAGGTCTGCGCCGCCGGTTTTGAACGCTTTCGTGCCGACCGGCAGGAACCCGGTGCTGGTGACGTTCGCTTGTTCGTGGTTCCCCGGCACCATGACGTACGGCGGCAGGAAATGCGCCCTGGTGCCGAGCGTGTGCGCCGCGACCGAGCCGAGGTCCGGCATGTGGATCGCGCTACCGGGGTGCGCGCCGGAGAGCATGTACTGTGTGCCTTCGCCGTGCCCGCTCGCTCCGGCCTTCGGGTGCCACATTGACCGTACCACCGCGAGTTTGTCCGCGACGCGGGCCGTTTCCGACAGCAGTTCCGTGAACCGCATGCCGTTGACATTGGTGGCGATCGGCTTGAACGGGCTGCGGTGTTCGCTGACCGCGTCCGGCTTCGGATCCCAGGTGTCCATCTGGGACAACCCGCCCTGTTCGAGAACCACCAACACGTTCTTCGCTGGTGCGAGTTTGTTGGCCGCAAAGGTGGGTCGCAGTCCGGCGAACACGATGCCGGACGCGCCGAGCCCGAGGAAGTTGCGGCGGGTGAGGGGCGTAGTTGGGAATCGCATTCGCGGCCCGTTGAGGGTGGTGCTTGTGGGGTGAACGCCGCCCGGTTTTGTTGGAGGGAACAGTATTGTGCCATCGATCGCGCTGTTTGGAAATGGAAAAGCGCGTCGGGGCGCACAGGTTTCCAGGTGCGCAGTGATGAGTCTTTCGGAGAACGCGATTTCGCGTTACGGGTCTTTCTTCGGTTCCTCAGCCTGACGGTTTTCGAGAAACCAGCGGTCGCCGAGTTTGCGGAAGTACAGGGTGCGACCCTTCACGGAGTCGTGCATCGCGGACGCCATCGGGTCCGCCTCCGCGAACATCCCGTCGCGCGCGATCTTCCGTATGTCCTTCAGCGCCTGCGGGTCGTCCTTCAATTTGGCTTCGATGTCGAGGAGGAGTTGTTTGAATCCGCGCTCGCGGGCTGTTGCCGCGGCGAGGGCGCGGAACTCCTTCGGGTCTAGCGGAACGCGGTTCTCTGGCTTCACCTTGTCCGGATTGGCGCGCTGGAAGTCGCGTAGTTGTGCGAGTTCGCGCTCCGCAGCGGCCTCGAGCGTCTTCGCGCGGTCGGTCACCACCTCATCCACGAACTTGGGGTCGAGCACGTGCGCGACGAAGTACGGATATTCGCCCGCCTCGATGAGTTCGAGTGCCGTCTTGAGCGTGGCCTTCGGTGTGGCCTGCGAGTAGATTTTGACGCGCGCGGTCACGCCATACCGCGGGTCCGGGTCTTTGGGCGGCTGCGCGTGAATGAGCGCGGACGCACCGAGTAACACAACAGCGGCGAACGCGGTTCGCATCGGCTACCTCCCTCAGCGGCTGAATCGCTCTAACTCTACCCGTAGCCGCCGCGGCGCTCCATCCCAAGCGGTCGATTCCCAACCGCCGCGGAACAAGTTTCGCCAGCACCTTGGCCACAGTTACCCCAAGAACAACCTCTTCGCGGAACGACTGGGAAGCGTGTGACGGCACGGCACGAATATCGTGTGAAGAGCGTATCGCGTGTCCGGTTCGGGTGTCGAATCTCGTTGACAGGCGTAGCCGAGCAGGGTTACGTTCCAAATACCCGTCAGGAGCGCGCCCATGTTCCGCTCGTTCAAGCCTGTCCTCACAATCGCCACCGCGTTAGAACGTCAGTAAAGGCGTGGAACGCGAACCGCTTCCGCCCGATGCTGGAGGCGTTCGAGGACCGCACGGTGCCGACGGCAGTTTCACGTTCAACCCCGACGCAACTGCGTCCGGCGCCTTCCTGTTCCGGTTCGACTTCTCCGACGGCACCAACGCGAGCCACGGGACGGCGGCCCTGTGGGTCGGTGGGTCGGGCGCTGTATTCGCACCGAACGAACCTACGGCCGCTCCTGCGGGTACCGTGACCTACGAGCGCGAACTGACAGGTTACGCCCCCGCGACTGACTTCTTCATTGTCCACGATGTGCCATTCCATTTTGCGCTCGCAGTTGGCGCGGGTGGGCCTGTCGGTGTCGCCTACACGATCTTCGGCACGAAACTCGCCGATGTTCGAGATGCCGTCCACGTTCAAGTGTCCACAGAACTCGACCCCAAAGTGGTGGAATCGAAGTTGGTCGATTTCACGTTCGCAGATGGTCAGGATCTGGTCGTCCATATCGCGGATGTCCGGTACGCGCTCCACGCGGCAATCGGCGACGTCGAGAACGATCTCGCGAACAACTACAGCGAGTCGGGCGTCAAAACTGCCATCGACCGTTGGTTCTAAGGCCAAGAATTGGAGGACAGCGATGCTCCGACCCAACAGCAAGCGGGGACGATCCTCAGCCTCTACCAGTTCGTTGCCGGGGATCTCGCACCCGCCAGATCCTCTATGTGAACAAGCGATTGGCTGAGGGCTACGCGAGCGCCTACGGCAAGAACCCGAATTTTGCGGGCACGATTGAGATCGGGGCGCTCTACTTCAGTCAGACTTCCGGCACGACTTTCACTGAGGCAACGCCTGCTGTGCGGTTCGGAACCGTTATCCACGAACTGACTCACACCGACTCGGAGAATCTGGGGCACACCGAAGATTGGGGTGGGTATTTCTCTGACCCAGACGATGTGAACAGCGACCTCGCGCCAGTGACTTGGTGGCTCGGTGAACAAATCTACTCGACGACTGCAACCCTCATTGAGAACGCAGACTCTTACGCCGGATACCTGACCCAATACAACTTCCTCGGTGTGCCTGTTTGAGTTAATTGCTCAACGACAGGGTAGCATACCTCCCACTTGAGTTTTGGAGGATGTGCATGCGAGGTCGCACAGTATTTGTAGTCCTCCTGTTGACCTGCTCTGGCTCAGCCCGAGCTGCGGGGCCAGAACAGGAGGAGTGGCCCAAACTCCTCCACACGCTCAAAGGTTTCTCCTACGGTCTGTCCTTCAGCCCCGACAGCAAGACCCTCGCCGCCGGGGGCTTGACGTTAAGGGGCGAGGTCAGGGCCGACCGGGACATCGTCCTGTGGGACGTTGCCACCGGAAAGGATGCGGTCCGGCTCAAGGGCCAGGGGAGCGTGGTCGCGGTGGCGTTCAGCCCAGACGGGAAGTTGTTGGCAACGGGGGAGAGCCGGGGGGGCAACATCAAACTCTGGAGTTTGGATCGCGGCAAATGAACCGCGGACCCACACCGACCGCGGCGGTTTCCTTGACACATCCCGAAGCCGCCCGTAATCATGAACCTCTGAACGCCTCTTCAGGCGCGACCGGCCGGGCGCGCGAACCCGCACGGCCTTCCGACCGTCTCGACTCCGGCCGCCGGAGCCGCCCCGCTGTCACCAGGACGCTCGCAACATGACCCCGTCCGACCCGACCAACCCGCCCGCCGACTCTTCATCGACCCCTGACGCAACGCCGACACCGCAGCCGACCGAAGGCGCTGCGCCTGCGGAAACGCCCGCTACGCCGCAAGCGGCGGTCGCGCCTGCGTACCGCGAACCGGCACTGCCGTCGCAGCCGGTGCCCGAGGTGTCGTCGTCGCCGCAACCGCACGACCTCTCGCGCATCGCCCAAGACTTGCAGATTCGAAAGGCGCAGGTCGAAGCCGTCGTTCAACTGCTCGACGACGAGAACACGGTGCCGTTCATCACGCGCTACCGCAAGGAGCGCACCGGCGGGCTGAACGAAGAAGTCATCCGGCGCATTCAGGATCGGGTCACGAACCTCCGCGCGCTCACCGACCGCAAACGCACCATCCTCAAGAGCATCGCGTTTCAGGGGCGGCTAAACGACGGACTCACGCAAGCCATCCTCGCGGCCGAAACTCCCAAGCGCCTCGAAGACCTGTATCTGCCGTTCAAGCCCAAGAAGAAGTCGCTCGCGACCGAGGCCCGTGAGAAGGGTCTGGGGCCGGTGTCCGAAGCGATCTTCCACCGCGACCCGACTGTTGACAATCTCGCGGAGGTGGTACAGGGTCTGGTGGACCCAGACAAGTGGCTGCTCAACACCGACGACGTGATGGCCGGGATTCGCAACATCCTCGCCGACATGATCGCCGACTACGCGGAAGTGCGAGGGCCGCTGCGTGCCTTCTCGTGGGACACCGGCGTCCTCGTTTCGCACCGCGTCGAGGGCATCCCCGAAGGTAAGGGCAAGGAGTACGAACCGTACTTTGATTTCCGCGAACCGATCAAGGACATCCCGCCGCACCGCGTTCTCGCGATCAACCGCGGCGAGAAGGGCATCCTCAAGGTGCGTGTCGATACCGACCCCGCGATGGGGCTGGAGATCACCACCTACCACCTCGGCCTCGCCGACCACCCGCACCGCGGCTTACTTCTCGAAGTCGCGAAGGACGCGCTCGACCGGCTCCTCCGGCCGAGCCTAGAACGCGAGATCAGGCGTGAACTCACCGACCGCGCGCACGAGCACGCGGTCATGGTCTTCGCGAAGAACCTTCGCAGCCTCTTGTTGCAGCCACCACTGCGCGGGCGGAAGGTGCTTGCAGTCGATCCCGGCATCCGCACCGGCTGCAAGCTCGCGGTGCTGGACGAAACCGGCAAGTTCCTTGAAGACGCGGTCGTCTACCCACACGGCCAGAAGAAGAACGCGACCGACGCGAAGCGGAAGATGGAGCAACTCGTCCGCAAACACGGGCTGTCCGTCATCGCGATCGGCAACGGCACTGGCTGTCGCGATACCGAGCAACTTGTCGCAGACCTGATCGCGGACCTCAATCATCGAAGGCTAAACCCCGTGCCCGACGCTCCGCAGTCGGCCACGATCGCACCCGAAACGCCCGCTACGCCGCAAGCGGCTGCCGAGGCGCCGCCGGTGGTCGTAGCAGAGGTGCCCCACGCGCCCGCAGCGATGACGCTCTCGTCGGACGCACCCCCGCTGCCGACCGAAGCGACCACACTAACCTCCGATACGACCGCGACACTCAGTCCCGCCGAAACGACGACCACGCACGCGGAATCGCCGCAGGCCGCGGGCGAAACGCTCAACACCGATGCGACCGTTGTCGCGTCGGTGCCTGTGGTTCCTCCTCCGCCTGCGCCGCCACCCGCCCCGCCGATCTCGCTCGAAGGTCTACCCGACGCGCCGGAAGACCTCGCCTACGTCATCGTTATTGAAGCCGGCGCGAGCGATTACTCCGCGAGTCCGGTGGCACGCGAAGAGTTCCCCGATCTCGACGCGACCACCCGCGGCACGATCAGCATTGGCCGCCGACTGCAAGACCCGCTCGCGGAACTGGTGAAGATCGACCCGCAGCACATCGGCGTCGGGCTGTATCAGCACGACGTGAAGGCGAAGTTCCTGAAGGAATCGCTCGAAGGCGTCATCGAGTCGAGCGTGAACCAGGTGGGCGTCGTACTGAACAGCGCGAGCGTGCCACTGCTGCGTCACGTGTCGGGTTTGAACCAACTCGTCGCGCGGGAAATCGTCACGTACCGCGAGAAGAACGGCAGGTTCGCGAACCGCGAGCAACTCCTTCAAGTGCCGGGGTTGGGTGACAAGCGGTTCACGCAGGCCGCCGGGTTCCTGAAACTGCCGGACGGCGCCGACCCGCTCGACAGCACGTGGATTCACCCTGAAAACTACGCGCTCGCACGCCAGGTTCTCACGGACTTCGGATTCACACCCGCGGACCTGCGCGACCGGACGAAGGTCGAAGAGTTGCGCGCGAAGCTCAACAGCGTGAACCTCACGGAGGTCGCGACGCGGTTGAACGTGGGCGAGCCAACGCTCGACGATATCTTCCTCTCGCTCGCAAAGCCCGGTCGCGACCCGCGCGAAGACCTGCCGCCGCCAATCTTCAAGACCGGCGTGCTGCGCCTTGAAGACATCTCGCAGGGCATGGAACTGAAGGGCACCGTGTTGAACGTGGTGCCGTTCGGCGCATTCGTGGACATCGGTCTGAAAGAGAGCGGTCTGGTTCACGTCAGCCAGATGGCGAACCGCTACATCAAGTCGCCTTACGACGTGGTGTCGGTAGGCGACGTGGTGACGGTGTGGGTGATGGATGTGAAGGCCGGCGAGAAGAAGATTTCCTTGTCGATGATCGCGCCCGGTCAAGAGCGACAGCAGGGCCGCGGCGCGGAACGCGGCGGGCGTTTCGATGGCCCACCGCGCGAACCGCGTGGCGACCGCCCCCGTGGCGACCGCCCCGCCCCGCCTCCGTCTCAACAGCAGGAACAGCGCGAGCGACCACCGCAACCGGCGCGCGACGATCGCGGGGGGAACCGCGGCGGGTTCCAGCCGCGACCCGGTGGCGATCGCGGCGGGTTCCAACCGCGTCAGGGTCAAGGCGCGGCCGGGCGTTTCAACAAGAGCGGTCCGGGTCAGGGCGCACCGCCCGCGACGTCGCAAGCGGCTCAGTCGGCGCAACCTGTTCAGCCGCCGCCACCGAAGCCGCCGGGTAAGCCAAAGCCGTTGCCGAACCTGACGCCCGAAAAGAAGGCCGGCAAAGCCGCTCTGAACACGTTCGGTGAGTTGCTCGCGTTCTTCAAGCCACCGGAACCGGAGAAGAAGCCGGAACCGCCCAAGGAAGAGCCAAAGGCTGACGAACCCAAGAAGGAAGAGCCAAAGGCCGAGGTACCGAAGACTGAGGGCCAGGACTAAAACCGCGCCGAGGAACGTTTAGCGTCGGACCGGTCGGGTCCGTGATTGCTCTTGTGGAACAATCACGGACCCGACCGGTCCGACGCTAACCCTCTTCTGAACGAACACTTATCGCGGATCGAATGCGTTCGGCGCTCCGTCCTGTGCTTCGGGTTCACATCCACCCGCACTCCCCCATACAATACCGGCACGCCCTCTGCACCGTCTGGTCACCGGGCCAATACTTGCATCGCCGCTCCGCGAGGGTTACGAGCCCCGCGACCAAGGATATCGCATGGCCGAACAAAACGAGAACCCGTCTCCGAACGGCGGACCGCAGCAGCCCGCGCCCAAGCGCGCCAACCCGCTGCTCCCCGGCGGATGGATCGCGCTTGTCGTGCTCGGCATTATCGCGTTCGCGTTCCTCGCGTTCAGGAACCACCACAAAGAGATCGACTACTCTCGCTTCAAAGAACTAATGGACGCGGGGCAACTCAAGTCGGTGACGCTGCTCGGCACCGACCGCGCCGAGGGCGAGGTTCGCGATCCAAACCACGAACTCGCCAAGAAGCCCGAATCCATTAAAGGCCGGTTCGCGGTAAACCTGCCGCACTCCAACGACCAGCGTGCCCTCACCGCCGACATCGAGAAGGCCGACCAGAAGTACCGCGAGGACCACAAGAAGGCGAACGCGGAAGGGGCGGAACCGGATCGTGTCGCCATCAACCGGCGCGACGACCCGGCCCCGTGGCTCGGTGGTGTAATCCTGAACCTGATAATCGTTTTCGCCCTCATCGCGCTCGTCTTCTTCTTCATCCTCCCGAAGATGCGCGACCCGATGGGCGGCGGGTTCATGAATAACTACACCCGCAGCCCCGCAAAGCGGTACGAGAAGGGCAAGGGCCGCATCACGTTCGACGACGTGGCCGGGATGGAATCGGCCAAGCGCGAACTGGCCGAGATGGTCGAGTACCTGAAGGACGCGGCCAAGTTCACCCGCGTCGGCGCGACCGTTCCCAAGGGCGTGTTGCTGGTCGGCCCGCCGGGAACCGGCAAGACACTGCTCGCGAAGGCCGTCGCTGGCGAAGCGAACGTGCCGTTCTTCGCGATCAGCGGCAGCGAGTTCATTCAGATGTTCGTGGGCGTCGGGGCGAGCCGCGTGCGCGACATGTTCCGCACCGCGAAGGAACACTCGCCGTGCGTGATCTTCATCGACGAGATTGACGCGGTGGGCCGAATGCGCGGCGCCGGCTACGGCGGCGGGTCCGACGAGCGCGAGCAAACGCTCAACCAGATTCTCTCCGAGATGGACGGGTTCCAGCCGACGGAAACGGTCATCGTGATGGCCGCGACCAACCGGCCGGACGTGCTCGACGCCGCGCTCCTGCGGCCGGGCCGCTTCGACCGGCACATCACGGTGGACCGCCCGACGTGGAAGGGCCGACTCGAAATCCTGAAGGTTCACACGCGCAACAAGCCGCTGGCGGACGCGGTCGATCTCGAACGCGTCGCGCGCGGCATGGTCGGCATGAGCGGCGCGGAATTGAAGAATCTGGCCAACGAAGCGGCGCTCCTGGCCGTGCGCGCGGGCCGGAACAAGATCGAACAGGTCGACTTCGACCGTGCGGCCGACCGTGTGCGGTTGGGCAGTCAGCGGGAAGAACCGTTCTCGCTCGACGAGAAGCGCCGAACCGCGTACCACGAAGCCGGGCACGCGCTCTGCGCCTTCCTGGTGCCGTCAGCGGCGCACGCACTGGATCGCGTGTCGATCATCCCGCGAGGCCGCACCGGCGGCGTCACGATGTTCCATCAGGACGAGGATCGCGTGGACCACTCGCAGAGCGAGCTGACCGCGATGCTCGTGATGACGATGGGCGGACGCGCGGCCGACAAACTCGTGATGGGCGAACCACTCTCGGGCGCGGTCGGTGATCTCAAGCAGGCGACGCGTATCGCGCGGGTGATGGTAACGCAGTTCGGCATGAGCGACCGCGTCGGCCCGGTGTATCACCAGCAGGGCGAAGAGCACGTGTTCCTGGGCAAAGAGATTGTGGAATCGCGAGCGTACAGCGAAGGCACGGCGCGTTTGATCGACGAGGAGATTCAGCGCATCCTGATAGACGCCGAAGGACGGGCGCAAGAGTTGGTGAAGAACCACCGCGACAAGCTCGACGTGATCGCAGACGCGCTCTTGTTGCACGAGGAGATAGACCGTGCGGAGGTGGAGAAGTTGATGGCCGGGGTGCCGCTGGCGGAACTACGACCCGAGGTGCCGAAGCCGGTCGCGGTGATTCCGGCGGCCGCGCCGGAACCGGTCGCGGAGCCGGGCGTCCCGCCCAAACCGGGGCTCGCGTTCGGGGGCGCGTAGGTCGTGGTCGAGGAGGCTTTGCGACGAGGCCCGACGAACAACCGCGCACGCGAATCACGCTTGCGTGCCGTTGCTTCGCAGAACCGCTTCGTGGCTGGTCGTCGGGCCTCGTCGCAAAGCCTCCTCGACCGCGACCTACTCCCCCAGCGGCAGCCATTCGGTCACGTCGAAGCGTGCGTGCGGTGCGGTCTGCGGCGTGGCGAGCGATTGGTAGTACGCTGGGCGGCACGCGGCCAACAGTGCCGCCACTTCCGCCGGCATCAAGTTGCCGTGTTCGCGACAGAACATCAGGTCGGTCGCGGCCCCGTTCACCGCGATCGTCAGCGCGGCCCTGATGGTCTTCTTCACCAGCACGCCGAACGCTTTTCCCGATTCCGTTTCGGGTACCAACACGAACGTCTGCCCGTTACCCTCGGCGCCGCACGGCGGGGTCGCTCGCGTGTGGTAGTCCGCGATGCGAGTTGGCAGGTCCATCTTCCGCGCGTGCGAAGTGGACACTTCCACTTCCGTCACGTCGGTTACCGGGAGCAGGTCGCTCAGGAACGCGGTGGTCTGCTCCACCATCGGCGCAACGAGCGTGCGGCTCATATCGGCGTTCAGCAAACACAGCGCGGTCAAGCCACTGTGCGGTTCGAGTACCAGTTTCTGGAGCGCGACTTCGAGGCGCAACACGTCCTGCGGCTTGACTGAGCCTACCACCTTCTTCGCGGCCCGTTCAATGTGCGTCTCGCCCGAAGGGAGCACCACGTTGAGCGTGTTCGCCGGGCGGAGCGTGTTCTGAATCGCCTCTTCCGAGAGCGAGACCGGCGTGTCGGACGAAACCGGCAGGTTCGCGAGCGGCGATTCTATCGCCTCGATGAGCAGTTCGATCCGCTTGCGGCAGTAGGCGAGTTCGCGGAGCCGGTCCTCGATGCAAACGCGAAGCGCGCGGTAGAACTTCGCGGTGGCGTCCGCGAGGTCTTCTTGCAAACGGACGCCGGCGAACGCGCGAATCTGGTCGAGGAAGTGTTTCATGCTGCGTCCGCTGCGCCCGCCGAAGAAGCTGAACGACCCGCTCCCGGCCTGGCAGACGTCGTGCGCGGATTGCACGTCGCTCTTCGCCTGACGCGCCTTCACCGCGACTTGCTGAACACGGGCGTCAGCGGCGGTTGCCCAGTCGTTGCAGACGGCCGCGAGTTTCGCGAGCGCGGTGCCGATCGCGCCGAGCCGGCGCCCCGGTACTTCTTCGAGCGGTCGCACGACCTCCGCGAACTCGTTCCCCCACATCTTCGCGACACGCTTGACTGCTTCTTCCAACAACTTCGACGTGCGACTGCGGCGAACGCTGCTATCGCCCTCGCCGTTGGGTCGCGCGCCGATCAGGTCGCGGGCCTGTTCCCAGACTGTGTGCGACCACGCTCTGGCGTCTGGGTGGCGGCCTGCGGTGCCGACCTGCCAGTCGAGGCCGCTGAGCCAACGCTCGATCTGATCGCCCGGCCCGCCGTCTGGCCCGCGAACGGCTTCCTGTTCGATTTGCGCGCGAACGGCTTCCGGTGTCAGACGCGGGTCAGCGATCGCGTACTCAACGACCTGTTGCACCGGTGTGGGATCGACCGGGACCGCGTTCGCTTTCCACTCCTTCAACAGTTTCAAACAGATCTTCTGTGCGGCGGCGCGAAGGAGCAAGCCACGCGGGAACCAGAGGCCGCACGTGCCGAACGAGCGGAACGGGCTATTGTCGAACCCAACCGGGCGCGAGCGAAGTTGCTCCAACGCCGACCCGAGCGGGGTCGTCAAGTCGTGCGACACGTACCCCGCGAGGTGCGAGAGGCCGTCGCGAAACGCGCTTGGGCTGCGTTCCGGCATCGGCATCAGATACGTCGAGGTAAACGGCAGCCCACGACCCTCCACCTTCGGCCCTTCGGGACCGCCGTAGTGCGCGACGAACGGCACTTCCGGGTCCGCGTAGTGGTTCAGTTCGGTGATCGCGGCGTACAGGTTCGCGAGTTCCGGGTCCGAGGTGTTCGGGTCGTTCGGCGCGGACGCGTACACGAACGCGGTCACGGGCGCATTGACAGCCGTGACCCGCTTGAGGACGCGTCGCACTGCGTAGCCGAGGTCGACGAGCATTCCGCCACTGCCTCCGCTGGCGCTGGCGAACACGTACACCTGCGGCGTGTGGTCGCGTATCGTCAGGCCGGTCTGGGCGGACGATTGTGTTAGCGATTCGGGATGCATCGCGATCTGCGTTTCGCGCCGAAGTCGCGTCACGAACCGAAGGTAGTTGTCGCAGAACGCGAGGCGACCCAGCGCACGCGAGCCGCCGGCGTGGAGGCTTCGCGGGATCGCGTAGAGTTTCTCGCGTGGCAGCCAGTCGAGAATCTGTCCAAGCTGCCGGCGCCGGTACTGCGTCACGGGTTGGAGCGGCACCGGGAACACTTCGTCGGTCGCGAGCGCCACGTCCGGCGGGGCGCTCACGGCCTTCGTCACGGCGTCCGGGTCGCAATCAACGTAGAGGAAGCGGAAGCACGGCACCTGCACCACGTCGCCGACGCGGTCCGTGAGCCGGTAGCGGATTTGCTGAAGCGCGCGGCGGCCGAAACTGCCCACACCGATGAGGATGGTGGGGCGCAGCACACCGACTTCGAGTTGTGGTGCGGTCGCGCCGAGAGGGTGGTCTTCGTCGATCTCGACTTGCCGTTCGGGCGTCGCGCCTTTGCGCGTTGCGGGGTCGGGCATCACGGCCACGCCGCCGGGAGCGGCGAACGCGCTGGGTGGCGTCCGGCCCACGTCGTGCGCGGCGTGACCGGCGTTCGCCCACGATGCTGGTTCACGCCCGCCGTTGCCGTTGCCGTCACGCGTGCAGGCCAGCGAGCGGATGAACGCGGTGCAACTCGGCCACCGCTCATCGGGGTTCTTCGCCAGTGCGCGCCTGACCGACTCGCGGTCGCCTTCCGGCAGCATGGACAGGTCCGGCGGCTCGCTCACATGCTGGAGCGCGAGCTGTCGGATGTTCTTGCCAGGGAATGGCAACTTCCCGGTGAGTAACTCGACGTACACAATCGCGAGGCTGTACTGATCCGAGTGCTTGCTAATCTTGTTTTGGAACGTTTCGGGGGCCGTGTAGATTGGCGTGACGCAGCCCAGAAGCGCGGACGAACTTGAGCGTTCGAGTTGCTTTACAAGCCCGAAGTCCGCGACCTTCACGCGGTCCGCGACCATGAACAGGTTGCGCGGCTTCACGTCGAGGTGCTGGAGATTGTGCTTCTCGATGAGGTGGTCGAGTCCGATGGCCGCGTCGTCGAGGAAGCCCAGGAGGATGTCTCGCGGGATGCCCGGCCGCCCGGTTGCCTGGTATTCGACGAGACACTCGTGGAGGTTCTGGTCGGCCAGTTCCATCACGATGACGAGTTCGCCGCCGATGTCTTGAATCTGTTCGATGGACACGACGAACGGGTGACGCACCTGCTTGACGCGTTCGAGGGCCTTCATCTCCTGAACGGCGCGAGTGTCGTCGCCGTCGAGGGCGTTGAGGTTACCGTAGACGAACTTGATGGCCTTGAAGATGCCGCCGGGCGCGACGCACTTCCACACTTCGCCGAACCCGCCACTACCGATGGGTTCGACGAGCCGGTATCCGGGCAGCGGTTCGCCGTCACGCTCGCGGAGCCAGTTCATGGAGGCTTAACCTGTACTGGTGCGTAGGACGTTCCGTGTGTTGCGGGTTACGAGAAAATCCCGCCTGAACCGTAAGTCACTGCGGGCGGGAAGTCCAATCACGCGCCCGAAGTGAGGCACGGGCGTAAATTCCACCGCAAACAGTCCTGGGGCGCACGGCGGCGCGACGTGGACATACGTTCCACATGGAACACTGGTGAGGATTAGAATTTTAGGGGAGTTGACCGGCCCCGGTCGGCGCGCGAACATGCGTGCAGTTTGCGCCCGTCCACCAGACCCGGAGGTTCACGTGAACGCCCCTGTTCCGAAACAACCGAAGTTGCTCGACCGTGTTCGTATCGCGTGCCGGGCACGCCATTACAGCCCGCGCACCGCGGATGCGTACCACGACTGGGCGGAGCGCTACATCCGCTTCCACAAGATTCGCCACCCGAACACGATGGCGGAACCGGAGGTGAACGCGTTCCTCACGCACCTCGCGGTCGATCGCGACCTTGCACCGTCGTCGCAGAATCAGGCGATGGCAGCGCTGCTCTTCCTGTACGCCGCCGTGTTGGAGAAGCCGCTCAATCAACTCACCGTCGTCCGGGCAACCCGAACGAGGCGGTTGCCGGTTGTGCTGAATCGGCAGGAGGTTCGCGTCCTCCTCGCCAACCTGGAGGGCACGTCTCGTCTCGTCGGCGTTTTGTTATACGGCACGGGCTTGCGCGTGTGCGAGTGCCTGGAGTTGCGGGTCCGGGACATCGACACTGTGCGCAATGAGGTGCTCGTGCGCCAGGGAAAAGGCGATAAGGATCGCGTGGTCCCGTTGCCGGTGTGCGCGAAGTCCGATCTCATCTCCCATCTGGGCGAGGTCCGCGAGCGACACACGCTCGACCTCGGGGCCGATTTGGGGCGGGTGCCTCTGCCAAACGCCCTGGCGCGGAAGTATCCGGGCATTGACCGCGAATGGGGCTGGCAGTGGGTGTTCCCGGCGACCTCACACTACACCGACGCGAAGACGAATGTCCGGCACCGATACCACCTCCACGAGTCAGTGATTCAGAAGGCGTTCCGCACTGCGGCGGTCGTGGCAGGGATCGCCAAGCACGCAACGCCGCACACGATGCGGCACGCCTTTGCGACGCACCTACTGGAGGACGGCGCGGACATCCGCACGGTGCAAGAGTTGCTCGGCCACAACAACGTTGAAACGACGATGATCTACACGCACGTACTGAACCGTGGCGGGCGCGGGGTGCAAAGCCCAGCCGACCGCCTGTGAATCCCGGTCGGCCTAACACTTTTTGTGTTAGGCCGACCCAGCCGGGAGGCCTAACACCGCCTGTCGTATGTGCGATTTTGGCGCAACTGTTGATCGCTGGAGCGAATGGGGTTAAGATCGGGGAAGGTAATTCCCGTGTTATGCCGACCGAAGGCCCGTGTTAGGCCGACCGGC
>SXID01000116.1 GCA_005772955.1 Planctomycetia bacterium | reverse complement strand
GCTGCGGAACGTGGCGGTGTACCTCCTGCGCAACGCCGACTACCCGAGCGTGGCGGCCGCGACCAGAGCCATGGTCGCGCGACCGGACCTCGCCCTGGACTTCCTCAACGACTCGGCTTCAATCTCTGAGTAGCCCTGTTCGAGCATCACGACCGGCGGACGCGGCGGTGTCGAAGGTGGTGGTTCTTCGGTCACGGTCGGCACGCGATTCTCGACCGATGGGGGGACCGATGTCCATTCCTGCACGGGCAAAGGTAGGCCCGGGTTGGGCGCCGGGAGTGGCGGAAGCACGGGCGCCGTTGCGCTCGCGGGCGTTACCGTTGCATCGATCAACACCGGTGAATTCGGAATTGAAACGCTCGGGAGCGGGATAGATTGCGCTGGCGGCTTCAGTTCTGGGAGCGGTGCGGGCGCCTCGGCGGAGACTTGCGGAACCGCACCCGCGAGGCATTGCGCCGGGTGGCCGAGCGCCCGGTAGAGCCGGAACTGCGATCGGTTGTAGTCCGCGACCGCTGCGAAGAAGTCCGTGTTCGCCTGTGCGAACGCCTGAATCGCCGCGACCGTTTCTTGCGGCCGTACCACGAGCGTGAGCGAGTCACCGATGCGTCGCGTCTGGCCCAATCCGTCGACGCTTTTCTTCACCAGTTCGACAGCTTCTTTGATCGCCGGTTCCGCGTCGTTCAGACGCTGCGCCGCGGCGCGTCCCTGCGCGAACGCTGTGGCTACTTCCGCCGCGATTCGGTCCTGTGTGCGGAACAGATCGAGTGTCGCGATCTCGTACTCGGCCCGCCGTTCGTTCACCCGTGCCCGGTTGCCGAACCCGAGTGCCTGAAACTCCCAGAGCAGTTGCACGTCGATGTCGAAGCGGTTGTCGAAGTTGTTCAGCGAACCGCTGCGCCCGCCACCGAACGCGCCATACCCGAGCGACCCGCTGGGATTGGTGGACACGCTGCGCACCGCGAGACTCGGCACAAGTGGGCGGATCTTCTCTTGCTTGAGGCGAGCGAGCGTCGCCTGGACGAACGCCTGGTGCCCGGTCAACTCCGGGCGAGCGTTCAGCGCAACAGGGATGAGGTCGTCTATGGTCACCGATGCATCGATGACGGTAATCGGCAGGAACGGCGGTTCGGCCGGTTCGACGACCGCCGTAGGGTCGAGACGCAGGAGGCGCGCGAGTTCGGCGCTGGACGTGCGCCAGCGTTCGCGTGCGGTGGACACCGCTTGTTTGCGGCGCCCGAGTTCCGTTCGCGCCCGGTGTTCTTCCGCTGGCGCGGCCAAGCCTTTTGCGAGTTCGGTGGTTTTGCGAACTAACTCCTCCGCTCGCAGTTCGGCCGTGAGCGCGCCGGCCAACTCCCCGCGTGCCTGTTGCACCCCAAAATACGCTTCCGCTACTGCGAACGTGGAATCGTTAACCGCGGTTTGCTGCGCGGAATGGCGTGCGCGAAGTTCCTGACGCGCGGCGAGCGGTGCGTATATCGCGTCGGAGAACGCGAACACCACGTTCGGCCCGAATCCGGCCATCAGCGTGTTCCGGTTCGACTTCACGATTTCGCCCGCGAACACTTGCTGCGGTCCGGTGTGGCTGAAGTAGTCCATTCCCAGAGAGATGTTCGGGAGCCACAGCACCCGGGCGCGGTCGTAGACCGCCGCCGCCGCGGCCACCTGTTTCCCCGCGATTTGCACGTCGAGCGGGCGCGCGTTGGAGAGCCTGAATGCGGTCGCGAGGTTGATCGGCAGTGGTGCGTCCGACGCTTCGACCGGTGGCGTGGTGTTCGCGAACGGGCTTTTCCCCGCAGTGAGCGACGCGGGTGGGGGCGTGAAATCGGACGTGCGGCGCGACGCGGGTAGCGGGCGCGGCACGGTGTCTTCACGCAGGATCGCCTTCGATTCCTGCGAGATGTAGGGCGGCGTGCAACCAGTTGCGGTCCCCAGACCCGCGACTGCCCACGCCCACAGAGCGCGTCGGAACCGCCTCATCCGAACGTCCCCCGGCCGTTCCCGGCCCGAACTTGAGAGTATTTCGGGTCGCGCATACCGACACCGAGCGGGAGGTGCAACAGCAACCCGCCGGGCCCGGGGCCACTCAGAGATTGAAGTTGGGGCGTGTGTTGTTGGGGCAGCGGCATTCAGAATGCTTCGGTTTCCGCCTCTCCTGGGGTAGCACCAAGCCCGAACGTCACATCCCAAACCACCCAGATTAATACGCTTCCTTGCCCCTGCCGTCGGGCCACTTCCGACAACCCCGTCGAATGGCTAAACTCAAACCTGTCGTGCCGGCGCACCGAGTACGTGCGCCCGACCCGCACTCGCGAGATGCCATGCTCACCACCCAGATCCGCCCCGCTGGCGCCGCTCTCTTCGCCGCCGCGTGCCTGTTCCTGTCCGGCACCGGCCGCTCGGACGAGAAGGACAAGACGCCGCCTCCGAGACCGGTCACCAACGACCGCGAACAGATTCGTAATGAACTGGAAGCGAAACTCGCCGGACGGTCGCCCGCCGAGGTGCTCGCGTTTGTCGAGCAGTTGGCGCAGGAGTGGCCCACGCGGAAGGGCGGGTACGAAGTTGCGCATCACCGGTTCACCGCCCAGACCGACGAACTGACAAAGGCCCGGCAGCGGTTGGACGACCTCAAGCCGCCGCCGTATCAGTGGCCGCTCGTCTTGCGCGTCGCCGATGTTGAAGCATCGATCAAGGACGCACAGATTCGGGCTGATCACTCCACCGCTCGCGTCAAACACCTCGAAGGGTTGAAGGACGCGCTCGCCACGGTCGTCAGCGTGGGCACCGAGTTCGACCGTGTCGCGCTCGCCGCGGACAATCATGTTTTCAAGATGCGAATCGCAGCCGCGCTCGCGACGAAGGCCGGTGCGGGCAAGTTGCCAGACGCGGTCGGTGCGAAGCACCTCGATGACGCAGCGGTAAAACTCAAGCCACTCGCCGCCGAAGTGCGCACGGCCACCGAAAAGGCGAGGGCCGATCTCGTGGCGCTGGAGAACGAACCCGCGCACGCGAAATCCGTGGCCGCGTTCGTGACCGCAAAACTCACCGAACTGAAGGACGCACAGACCGACACGCTCGCAGCGCTCAAGTTCGAGGAACAGGCACGCACGATGCCATCGGCGCAACTCGCGGACGAGTTCACCAAGACCCGCAAGCAACTGGCCGAAAAGATCGGCGCGATCGAGGGCGACAACAAGGATTACGCGGAGGCCCGATTCAAGGCCGAGTTTCGGAAGATGGGTTACGCGTTGGGCGACCCATTCGCGGCCGCCGAGAAGGAACACGTGGTCACCGCGGCGCCTGCCGGTCCACCGTTGGAAGCGGCTGCGGGGAAACTGGTCGCGGCTCGACAGTACCTTGCGGCGCGGGTGCGCGCGATCGACGCGCGCGCGGAATTTGCACTGGAGAGCGTTGCGGTGCTCGACGAGTTGGAGAAGAAAGCGGTCGCGTATTCGACTACGCTCAACGACGCCCGCTGGCTCGCGGGTCAGGCGGCGGCTCTCGCGGCGGAGATCGGCCGCCGCGTCGGGGCTGGCGATCTGGAACCGGGGAAAGTTCCCAACGGAACCACCGAAGCCCTGGCATTCACCGGCCGCACGAAACTCGACACCGATGCTATTGCTCTTGCCCTCACACTCCGTCAACTTCGTCAGGAACGCGACGCGCTCCGCAAGCCGGACGCGGACATGGGGAACATCAAGGAACTCGCTGGCGCACTGCTCGCGCGGACAAACGAGAGAATCGAACTCCTCGCGGAATTGAAGCGGCTCGCGGCCGATTACGCGACCGCCCGGAAGGACCGCCCGGACGCCGAACAGAAGCGCCTCGACCAGAAGGCAATCGAACGCCTCAACAAGGACGCGAGCGAGTGGGACTGGGCGCTCGCGGTCGATCAGTCGCGGCCGGGCGCGGACGCGTCCGAACTCCTCTTGGCGTACTACAAGGAACTCATCGACCACGACGAACGGGCCGACAATCTGCAGCGGCAGAAGGAGACGCTTGAGAATTTGGTCGACCTCACGAAACGCGAGGCGGCCGACATCGGGAAATTGCGGACGCTCCTGTCCAAGAAGGTCGTGGGTTCCATGGGCGCGAAGGCGTGGGAAACATGGCTGACCGAGCGGCAGTCGTCCACCGGACTGAAGGCCGAAACGGACACCTACCACGAGGAAACGGCACGGCTGAACGCGGTCGCGGGTGGGAACGCGAGGCGGGTCGAGGCGCTCACGGGCAACGGGCCGACGGACACGAGCAAGACCGCAGAGCAAACCAAGTTCGCGGCCAACGGTGGCGATATCGGTCGCGCGCGGAACGAACTGTACCAGGCCCGGCTCCGCGGGCTTCGCACAACCGCGATCAAGATCGGGATCATCCTGTTCGCGGCGCTGCTGTTCCCGCGCATCCTGTTGGTCGTCCTGGGTCGCGCGATCCGCGGTGGCAAGGACGAGGCCGGTAGTCCGTCGCCGGTCCTCGCGGCGCTTCGCGTCGCGCTGAAAGCGGGCACCTGGATCGCCGCAATCGCGCTCATACTCAGCACGCTCGGTTTCGACGTGACGGCGCTCGTGCTCGCACTGGCCATCGGCGTTCTTGCTATTGCGCTCGCGGCCAGGCCGATGATCGCGGACGTACTCGGTTCGGTCGTCATCTTCGCCGAACGCCGGTTCAAGGTGGGCGACGTGGTGCGCCTGGGCAGCGGCGACCCAGCACGCGTCATTGGCCTGACGTGGCGCTCTACTGCGCTGAAGAACACGAACGGACTGGTGGTCAGTGTACCCAACCGCACTGTTACCGAGACGACCGTGGAGAACCTGTCCAAGGGCGGCGAGACCTACGACGCGCTCGCGGTCACGGTCAGTACGGACAAGGACGCGGGGAAGGTGATCAATGTGATCCGGGGCGCGGTGAGTCAGTGCAAGAACGTCTCCGCCGACAACGGCGTGACCGTGGTGCGTTACAACCAGAAGGGCGCGGTGAAGGTGGTGGAGTACCGGTTCTGGTGGTTCCTGAAGGACTACGAAGCGCGGAACAAGACCCGCGACGAGGTGTTCGCGCGCATCGCGTTGGGCCTCGCGCACGAGGACATGACTGGGATCGAGATCATGTTGGGGTGAGAAGGCAGAAGACAGGGAGAGGGAAACAGGGAGATAGGATTTTGTTCGTCGATCTCGGAGGGGCTAAAAACAAGCCCTCCCTGTTATGTGACGCTAGGGAGTGTCGGCAGTTCGATGCCCAGTTGTACGCACAGTTCGAAGGCCGCGTCGTAGGTCGGCTGTTTCGTTGTCCTTGACCGCCAGAACGTAATCACGCCTCGGATTCGATGCGCGATCGAGCCAGCGGACGCTGGCAAAACAAGGCGTTCCTGGTGAGCACACGCCAGGAGGGCCACGCCGCGAACAACGCATCCAACTGCGTAAGGAATTCCGTCCCGAGAGTGAGTAACTCGCGGTGTGTCAACGCATTAGCCGCGATTCCGCATTGCATTGTCCTGCGTTCTCTGTTGAGCGACGCACCCCGCTCGGCTACACTCTTCTTCTCCCCCCACCGTCGCGGATCATCCCAGCGCGACACCCATTCCACACCTACGGAGCGTTCCAGTGCGACTTTTCGCCTCTCTCGCCACACTCGCGTTATTCGCGTCCGGTGCGTTCGCTGCCGACCCGCCCGTTCTCAAGTCTGCGAAGAGCGGACCGTGGTCCGCGCCCGCGACCTGGGAAGGGAACGCCGTTCCCGGTGCCGGTGCTCGCGTACTCATTCGCACGGGCCATACGATCAACTACGACGTGAAGTCGGACGCGGTCGTTCGCGGGATCAACGTCGCCGGTACGCTTGCGTTCGCGACCGACAAGGATACGGTGCTGAACGTTGGTCTCATCAAGATTCAGGCTGGCGAAGCATACTCTGAGGAAGGCTTTGACTGCGAAGGTCACATGGAAGAACCCGCGGCTGGCACGGTGCGAGCGGCGTTGCTCGTCGGCACCCCGGACGCGCCCGTCGCGGCCGGCAAGACGGCTCTCATCCGGTTGCACCACGTCGAAGGGATGAACCGGGAGACGTGCCCCGCGATCATCTGCTGCGGCGGGCGAATGGACCTTCACGGCCAACCGCTGTCGCGTGCGTGGGTGAAACTCGGTGCCACCGCGAAGGTCGGTGACACCCTGGTGTCACTCGCGGACGCGGTGACGGGCTGGAAGGTCGGTGACCGGATCATCGTCACCGGCTCGCAGACGCACGGGATCGCGAAGACCGAATCGCTGACCGAAGAACGCGTCGTCACCGCGATCGACGGAACGAAACTCACGTTCGACAAGGCGCTCACAATGGGGCACCTCGGCGAAGGCGAGTATCGCGCGGAGGTCGCAAACCTGTCGCGCAACGTGGTGGTCGAATCGGCCGCGCCGGAAGGCGTTCGCGGGCACACGATGTACCACAAGTATTCCGCCGGCAGTCTCAGCTACACAGAGTTCCGGCACCTCGGCAAGAAAGACATTCTCGGCAAGTACGCGATCCACTTCCACCTCTGTCGCGACACGATGCGAGGCTCGTCCGTCGTTGGCTGTTCGATCTGGGACAGCCAGAACCGGTGGGTCACGGTTCACGGCACCGATTACCTCGTGGTGCGTGACAACGTCGGTTATCAAAGCGTCGGGCATGGGTACTTCCTCGAAGACGGCACCGAGGTTTACAACGTCCTCGACCGCAACCTCGCAGTCGGAGCCACGAAGGGCAAGCGACTGCCGAAGCAAGTGCTTCCGTTCGACGGGAACGAGGGCGCTGGGTTCTGGTGGACGTGCAGTCTGAACAGTTTCACGCGGAACGTCGCGGCCGAGTGCGGCAACTACGGGTTCCGCTACGAGGCCACTCCGTCGAGTTCGCTGAAGCTCATGTTCCCGATTCGCCAGCCGGACGGTTCACGCAAGACCATCGACCCGCGAACGCTGCCGTTCGTGCGGTTCGAGGACAACGAAGTTCACAGCAGTCACGGGTTATATGGCGTGAATTTGGGCGAAGGCGTGAACCGCGTCGGGCCGGACGCGAAGCACCCGTTCGTCGTTAAGAACCTCAAGATCTGGGACGTTCACTATGGCTTCCGCCCGCAGGTGCCAAATCTCGTCGTCGAGAACCTGACCATCTACAAGGTCGCTTATGGTGTGTATCACCCGAACTACGACCACCACTACTACAAGAACGTCTACATCGGGTACACGAACACGGAGCCGTTCAACCGCGGCCACGACGACCTGAGCGTGCAGTACGGGCCGCTCGTCGTGGACGGCCTCACGTTCGACGGCATCCGCTCCGGGGGGATGCCGCTGATCCAGATCAGCGACGACAACCCAACCGGCCTCGCGGTAACGCACATGCGGAACGTGAAGACCACGAACTGGGCCGACGGCAGCAAGCAACGGGCGCTCGCGAACCTGGGCGGCGGTCCGCGTCCGACCCCGAAATCCGAGAAGGGCGTGCCGATCTACTTCCACGACTGGTTCGGGATGAACCGGCACGCGATGGTGGTGAGCGTCAAGTCGGGCGAGTTCAAAGCCGACCCGAAGAGCTTCCGCGACGAGCCGAACATGACCGGCAACGAGTCCCGCGTCGCGGAGGTGAAGGACGTGGCGTTCCCGGCGTTCCCACAAATCGTGGACGACCTGCCACCGGCCACGGTCATCACGGGTGTGGCCAAGAAGGACGGCAAACTCGTCGTTCGCGGTAGCACATCTGACAACGGCACCGTGAAGCGTGTGACCGTGAACGGCAAGGACGCGAAGTCCACGTCCGCGAACTTCAGCGAGTGGGAGATCACGCTGGACGCGGCAACCGAGTTGAAGGCGTTCGCGGAAGATGAAGCGGGCAACGTCGAGAAGACGCCGATGGTGGTGAGTGTGAAGTAATTGTCGTGCGGCCACTTGCGGCTTCGCGGGGAAACTCGCGAAGCCGCGAGCGGCCGAATATAGGTCGAGGTGTGAGCGTGCTGATCGCGATGGCGGGATTACCCGGTAGCGGGAAAAGCACGCTCGCAAACCAGATCGCAATCGCGCTCAATGGCGTGGTGCTGTGCAAAGACGTGGTGCGGGCGGCGCTGTTTGCGCCGCCCGTTCTCGATTACACTTCCGCGCAAGACGAAATCGCGATGTCCGCAGTGTACGAGGCCGCCGTTTATATCCTGAAAGCGGATTGTGCTCGCGCCGTCCTTCTCGACGGCCGCACGTTCAGCAAGCCGGGACAACTCGACGCACCGCTAGCGATGGCTGCGTCCCTGGGCGAATTGCTCAGTGTCATCGAATGCGTGTGTTCGGACGAAGTCGCCCGCGCGCGAATCGCGGACGACCACGTAGCCAGAACGCACCTCGCGGACAATCGCACGCCTGACATGTACGACCGTGCGAAGGCGGTCGCAGTGCCGCTCACGGTGCCGCGACTCACGCTCGACACCGGTGCGATCTCACTTGAAGATTGCGTGACGCGAGCGCTGGCATATCTTGCTAAGTAGTGCGGACCCTTCGGGTCCGACGCTGAACGGATCCTTCCTGGAGATGCTGATGCGTTGTGTCTTCACTCTCTCGCTCGCGCTCTGCGCCGCCACGTCGAGCGCGGCGGACTTTGATATCGAGAAGGCGAACAACTGGCCGAACTGGCGTGGGCCGAATGCCGACGGCTCCGCGCCGAAAGCCGACCCGCCCACCAAGTGGGACGCGAAGACCAACATCGCGTGGAAGACCGAACTGTCGGGCAAGGGGAGCGCCACGCCGATCGTGTGGGGCGACCGCATCTTCGTGCTGACCGCGATCAAGACCGACCGCAAAGCCAAGCCCGAAGAAATGCCGAAGCCGGACCCGCGGTTTGATGTCAAGACCGACCCGCCGACGCACTTCCACAAGTTCGTCGTGCTGTGCTTCGACCGCACCAGCGGAAAGAAGCTGTGGGAGAAGGTCGTCTCCGAGATGGTGCCGCACGAAGGCCACCACGCGAGCCACTCGTACGCGGCCGGGTCGCCCACCACCGACGGCAAGTTCCTGTACGTGTCCTTCGGGTCGTTTGGCACGGTTTGCCTCGACTTCGACGGCAACGTGAAGTGGGAACGCACCGACCTGGGCCGGATGCACACGCGCCTCGGTTGGGGCGAAGCCGTGACGCCGGTTGTGGCCGGCGGTTACTTGCTGCTCAACCACGACCAGGAAGCGGATTCCAAACTGATTTGCCTCGACGCGGCCACCGGCAAAACGAAGTGGACCGCAAAGCGCGACGAGAAAACCACCTGGGCGACACCTGTTGTCATTGACCACGGTGGTAAAATGCAGGCGGTCACGAACGGTACGACGCGCGTCCGCAGTTACGACCTCGCCACGGGCGAGATGGTCTGGCAGTGCGCCGGCATGACCGTGAACCCGATCCCGTCACCGCTCCGGTTCGGCGATTCCGTCATCTGTGTCAGCGGCTATCGCGGCGCCGCGGCGATGTCCGTGCCGCTCAGTTCGACCGGTGATCTCGGCGATAAGGGTAAAGTGAACTGGCGCTACGCGTCCGGCACGCCTTACGTGCCGTCGCCGGTACTGGTGGGCGACTCTCTGTACTTCACGTCAACGAACGAGTCCGTGCTCACGGTGCTGAACGCGAAGACCGGCAAGGTCATCATCGACAAGGAACGGCTGCCGCAGGTGAAGAACTTCTATGCGTCGCCGATTACAGCCGCGGGCCGGGTGTACTTCACCGACCGAAGCGGCACCACGGTTGTTCTCAAAGCCGGTGCGACGCTCGACGTGGTGTCGGTGAACAAACTCGATGACCCGATCGACGCCTCGCCCGTGGCGGTCGGCAAGCAGTTGTTCCTGCGGGGCGAGAAGTACCTGTACTGCATCGAGACGAGATAGCGCGAACAAGCAGTGATTCACTCTTGTCCGTCTAGCGGTCGCCCCCGCCGGGGCGGCTTGCACATCTCTGGAGTTATCCCATGGTCGCCGTTCCCAACGTTCGCGTCGGTTCCCCGGTCACGCACGACAAACTCACCGTGTTCCCGCTGTTCCTCGAAGCACCCCTAACACCCATCTACCGCCTATCGGAAGAGGCGCTCGCCGACGGCACAGCCGTGGTCGAGGAAGTGACCGAAGGCGGGAGCGTTCCGAACCTCGCGGTGGACAACAAAGGCGACACGCTCGTGCTGTTCGTCGAGGGACAGGAGCTTCGCGGCGCGAAGCAGAACCGCGTGTTGAACTCGTCCGTGCTCATCGCCGCCAAGACGAAGACCGTGCTGCCAGTGAGTTGCGTCGAACAGGGTCGCTGGCGGTATGTGTCCAAGAACTTCACGTCGTCCGGCAATCACGGTTCGTCCAAACTCCGCGCGGTCCTCAAGAAGTCCGTGAACAGTTCGACGATGAGCGGCGGCGGGCACAGTTCCGACCAAGGCGCGGTGTGGACCGAGGTGAGCCGGCAGATGAACTCGCTCGGCAGTTCGTCCGCGACGATGGCGATGTCCGACACGATGACCTCGCACCAACCGGCCATCGAGCGCCACATCGCGGAGGTCGCGTACAGCGAGGGCGCAAGCGGTCTGGCGGTCGCGATCGGCGGGAAGATCGTGTCCGTTGATCTGTTCGACGCGCCGGAGACGTGTCGGAAGGTGTGGCCACGCGTGATCAGCGGGATGGTGCTCGACTCGATGGAGGAGGCGTTCGTCGCGACCGTCTCCGAAGCCGACGTAACCGCCGCGGTGGAAACGCTGCGCACCGCGCGGTGGCAGTCGGTCGCGGCGGCCGGGGCAGGCGAGGATCAGCGGACCGAGAGCGCCCAGTGGCACGGCTCGGTCCTGACGCTGAACGGCAACCTCGTTCACGGCAGTCTGGTCAGTGCCGTGTAATGGTTTTCGCCGCTCGCGGCATAGCGGTACCCGCAATCGCCGCAATCGCCGTCCCACCGCTGGCCTTACAGGTAGCATGCACGCGGGGCGGAACCCGGTGTTGGCGGACGATGCACGCGAGAAGTTACTGAAACGAAGCGAGTGGATGTATCGCGAAGACACCGTCTTCCGCAAGACAGTGCGCACAGAGGTGTGATGGGGTTGGGCTGAGGAGAATCCCCGCAGTTGAGATACGCGGCGGGGATCGATCGTTAGTCTGGTTCCAAGTACCTGGTAGCGGCTCGTTGCAAGGAGCCGGAAACGAGACTAGCCTTTCCCGAGCCGCTTGAGCGCGTCCTTTGCTTCCCAGTACCTCGGGTGTTCCTCGTACACGGTGACCGCGGAATAAAACTTGATCGCGTTTGGGATGTCGCCCAGCGCCTCGTAGCACTTTCCGATGTTGAATAGCGTGTCCGCACCGCTCTTGTGGTAATCCTTGTAGTCGAGATATGCCTTCACCGCGAAGTCCGGGCGGTTCAGTTCCTCCAGGTACAACTGGCCGAGCAATCGCGTGGCGTTGTACCAGGCTTCTTCCTCCTCACCCGAACCCTTCTCACATTCGCGCACGTCTTCAAGGAGCGACACGCCCGCATCGCGTTCCCCGCGACGGAGCAGACATCGCCCTTCGAGTAGGCGCACGCGGTTGCTGGTCGGCTCCATCACCTTTGCGAGTCTGGCAAGGTGCGTCGCCCAGTCGAGTAGGTCTGCGTCCGCGTCGGCGCGGTTGAGCACGGTCATCGCCTTCTTCACGCAGTAGGCCACGTCAAACCACTTGCCGACGTTCGCCTTCGCACGCTCCAGACGCTCAATCGGGATCGAGTAATAGTAGCTGTCGCGTTTCCTGAGCAGGTCGTGGTCGGAACCGCTGTACTCCAACGCCGCGGCGACGTTGATGACCGCGTTCAGCGGGTCGCGCATCTTGCCGTATAACTCCGCGATCTTGCGGTACGTTTCCAGCACGGCCCCGCCTCCGTCGTCGCGGTACTGTTGTTGGTCCGCGACCGCGGCCTCGTAGTAGGGCTTTGCTTCGGCATCTTTCGTTTCGCGAGTGTTTGCGTCGCCACGCTCGTCGGCGGCGTCCGCTTCCGCTTTGATCACGTCGCCTTCGACCTCCGCAATCGCCGCGAGTTTGCGAAGTGCGTTGAGGTAAAGCTCTTTCTGGTCCTTCGCGAGGTTGCGCGGTCCGAACTCGCGCCCGCTCCGTTTGATTTGCTCCGTGTAGCCGCGTCCGTTGTGCGGGTCGCCGTACTTCTCGCTCACGTCCGCGAGTTTCTTGAAGATACCCGGAGCGCGGTCTGGAAGGCCACGACCGGCGACTCGAAGGTAGCCCAATCCCCGGTCGCGGCGTTCCGGGTCGCTGTCGTCCGCGAGTTGCAGACCGAGTTGCTCGACGTATTCGTAACTGAAGTCCTTCGGCAACCCGCCGACCGCGACCGCTGCGACGAACTCGCCTTCTTGCAGGTCGCAGTAGAGAACGGTCCGGTACTCCTTCGCCTTCTCGTTGCCCGCGTCGGTCGCGAGCTTCCGCTCGACCGCGGCGATTGCTTCCATCCGCCGACCGGGTTTGTTCAGTTCGGGCCAGCCGAGGCGCTCGGTCAATCCCTTCGGGCCGTCGATCGCCAACTGCCACGCGTCGAATAGTACCGCGTTGCGCACGGTGGGGTGGTAGCCCGGCGTTTCGGGACTGAGCAACCGCGCGAGCGCGTCGGCGGCCGAGTCGTACTGCTTCGCGTGGATCAGGGAGATTACGCGCAGATAATCGACCCGCGCGAGGTACACCGGCTTCTTCTTCTCGACGAGGTTCAGGAAACGGTCGGCCTCGTCTCGCGCTTGCGCCGTTGGCGGCGTCATCAGCAGCACGTTTGCGCGGTCGAGGCACAGCCGGAAGTCGAGTTCCTCAACGAGGTCGGGGTGCCGGTCGAGCGTTGAGAGCGTGAGGTTGTTGTGGAGCCGGTGCATCCCCTCGGCCGCGAGTTCGCTGACCGGGTTAAGTTCCATCGCACGGCGGAAGAACCTAATCGCGAGTCCGAGTTGACCAAGATGCATGTAGCTGAAGCCGCGGAGAACGTGTTTGAACACTCGAAGTCCCGGGAGGACGCGGGTCGCGTACACGAAGTACAGCGTGACCGGGATGAGGAATGGGGCGGCATTCCCGATGCCGGGGAACGTCGCCGCGAACCCGATGAGGTGAAGCGCGACGCCGAGCGCCGCGCAGAACGTCATGATCTCGACTTCGGACTCTTCCGCCTCGCCGCTGAACGTCAGCAGGTAGAAGAACGGCAGCCCAAGTAGCAGGTAGACACCGAGGTTGAACCGCGAATCGGGGTTCGCGAAGAACGGCACCTGCTTGTTTGGGTCGGCCGGGTCTGGCACTGTGATTTCGAGGATGTATTCGGCCGCGAGGTACACCATCCCCGCCGCTACGGCCGCACCGACGAAGAACCGCGTTGCGCCGGCTTCCATCTGGCGCAGGCGGTAGAGACCGAAGCCGAGAACCGCGCCGCCGACCGCACAGAACCCGAGCCAGTCGCCAACCGGCGGCTTGTGTCTGATGTCGTCCCAAGCCAGTCCGAACACTTCGGCGAGCGGCGCCGACCAGGGTTTGATGAGTTCGTTGCCGGAGAGCAACCCAAAGCCCAGGCCGAACATGATGCCGCTGTAGATGAACAGCGGGCTTTCGAGCAGCACGAGGAGCGGGAACGCTTTCCAGTTGTCCCACGGCTTCACCCCGCGCCGCACGAGCCGACCGGTGCCGAGAAGCAGGCCGATGGAGAGGCCTGTCCCGACCCAACCGAGAACCCAGAAGGTGTTCTTCCAGGCATCTGCGGGTGTGGCGGGAACCTGGAGCGCGAAGAAGACCCACAACCCGAGGAACAGACCCTTCAGGATGTACTCGTTGCGGTGCCAGGGAGTCATGAGCGGATTACCCGGATAGACGGGGATCGTGTCCCGCCGGGTCGCCGGAAGGTCGGCGCGGGACCTGGAGACGGTCACTCCCACGAAGCTGCATCCGGAAGGTCGGAGGCCGGCAAAGGGGAACAGAAGCAGATTGCTGCACTTACAATATCGCGCGGGACGCGGCACTGGTAGAGCGCACACAACGCATGTGAATAACGACCGCGCGGGCCGCGTCTCTACCGTGGTACAAACTGCGCCGGCCGCCTGCGCGCCTCGCGGGCAGGATTCTGTCCGAAACCGACCATTTTCCGTTCGGCTCGCGCCAGACGGAGCAATATAGTCCCCTGATGGAGCGTTTGACGGTCACTCGCTCCAATCGGTGGTCTGTGTCAGGAGTGTTTTCAATGCTGCGGAAGTGCATTCGGGCGAGCCTGTTCGCCGCGCTGGGGATGATGGCGATGTTGCTGGCCTACGGCAGCGTCGCCACGGCGACGGCCCAAGACAAGAAGAAGGACGAGAAACTGCCGGATATCTCCGAGATCATGAAGAAGGGTCACGACAAGACCGACGGCTACATCGCCAAGATCAAGGAAGCGACCAAGGACGGGAAGTGGGAAGACGCTCAGAAGTACGCCAAGACGCTCGCCTTCTTCGGCGAGAACCTCGGCAAGAACAAGCCGGCGAAGGGCGAGGCCGAGTCGTGGAAGAAGTTGACCGATAAGTACCACACGAACACCAAGGCCGTGCTGAAGGGCACCGAAGACAAGGATGCCAAGGCGGTCGCGAAGGGTCTCGGCGGGATCAACTGTGGCGAGTGCCACAAGTTGCACAAATAACTGTTCGCGATCCGCGACGCGCCACCGCCCGGTGTTCACACCGGGCGGTGGCGTTTTCTGCTGGCATCGCACGACCGCGCCAATCGCGGTATCTTCTCTTTTGTGGCACCGCAAACGTGTTCACACCGGGGCCCCATTCTCCCTTTCAACACCGCGCGAAATCAGGTCAAAGTCGGATCGAGTTTCGCGTATTATGGGTGAGCGAACCTTACACGGGTTACCCAGCGTCGTTTGAAGGTGGATACTCGTCTTGCCGCTCACGCAGGAGCAGCCCATGTTTGACCCAGCCGAAAACCCAGCCGACGGCTCACCCAAGGCCGCGCGGCGTGGGACCAAGAAGAAGCCTCGCACGCACCACACGACCAGCAAACTCCCCGACGACGGCTCCGCGCTCTTCCTCGGCTGGGACGGCACCACGCACCAACCCTCGCTCGGCTTCAAGCCCTCCGATACGAGTTCGGCCGCAACCAACTCGCTCACTTACGGCGGCGACGGACACTTGCTCACCATCGCCCCTACCGGTGCCGGCAAGGGCGTCAGCGCGATCATCCCCGCGTTGCTCACGTACCCGGGCACGGTCATCGTCACCGACATCAAAGGCGAGAACTACCAGGTTACCGCACGGCACCGGCGAGAGATGGGCCAACAGGTCGTCGTGCTCGATCCATTTGGGTTGGTCACAGGGAAGGACAAGGCCGACAAGCTGAACCCGTTCGACCTGTTCCACATTCCAGGTTCCGACCCGGAATCGGACGCGGAAATGCTCGCGGCGCAGCTCTCGGTCGGCCATGAGTTCAGCACGGACCGCTACTGGGAAGACACCGGTCGTGGTCTGGTGTCGGGTCTCATCGCGGACGTAGCCACTTCCTCACCACCGGAGAAGCGGAACCTCTGCACGCTCCGCGAACTGCTCTACAACGACGACCTCGACTACACGCTCGCGGTGGCGCTCGACGCGCGAAAGAAGACCATGTCGCCGCTGGCGCGCGACGAGTTCGTCGCGTATCTTGCTGCGCCGTCCGACAAGACCCGACCGTGCATCCGCACCACCGCGACCACGTTCGTGAAGTGTTTGGGCAGCACCGCAGTCGCTCGCTCGCTGGAGCGGTCCACATTCCAACTGAACGACCTGCTCCACAACAAACCGATGACGATCTACCTCGTACTGCCGCCAGAGAAGTTGCACAGTCACAGATCACTGTTGCGGCTGTGGGTGGTCACGCTGCTCACGGTGGTGATGCGCCGCACCCGTCTTCCGAAGCAGCGTACGCTGTTTCTGCTCGACGAAGCGGCACAACTCGGTTCGCTCGATCTGTTGCCGCAGGCGGTATCGCTGCTTCGCGGTTACGGGTTGCAACTGTGGACGTTCTGGCAAGACCTTAGCCAGATGATGAAGCTGTACCCGAACAACTGGGAGGCGCTCGTGAACAACGCGGCGGTGCTTCAGGCGTTCGGCGTGCCGGGCCACGCGTCACGCCACAGTTGGCGCGTGATCCTGGGCGACACCGATGCGCAACTGGCGTCCGAGTTGCACGCGGAGGAAATGCTGGTCGCGATCACCGGTCGCGGTCTGGTGCGGCATACGCGCGCGAACTACTTGAAGGACAAGCCGTTCGCTGGCCGCTTCGACGCCAACCAACGGTTCCTCGGGTTGGAGAAGTAGAAAGCCAACAGAGACGGGGATCGCGTGTTCGGCCGACCATCGGTCTGTCACATCGCGCAACACGTGTCAGCATCAACACGAGTTTGCCCTTGTCACCTGTTTCGCGACGGGATCGTCGTGTTGGTCGCTCCTCTGTAGGCTCGCTGGCCTCGAACTCCAGCGAGCCAGTCACGTGGGTTTCTTCGCTCCTCGCGGGTTGGTGTGGAACGAAGGAGTTCTGTGGGTGAGCTACTACTCGTCCCACTAGGTCAAGTCCGTGAGCTACCTGGCGAAGGTGAAGATCGCGACGTGATGACGAGTCAGGAGTAGGTCCAGCGCGATTCGAGAAAGGTGTGGCGTTGGCCCCGACGGGGCCACGGCCTCATTTCTTCGCGGGCGGTGTGACGGTGAGCCACAGGTCCGCGGTCGTCTCGTCGAACTCGACGAGCGGCGCGCGAACAGTGCGCGCCAGCTTCGGGTCGTCCTTCACCTTCCCCACCAACCGGAACGAACCCGACCACGGCTTGTCCGCGGTCAGCGAGAGCGTGACCGTGTTCGGGTCGGGCTTCGCGGGCACCGTCACTTCGAGTTTCACGCCGTCAGGCAACCCCTCCGCGGTCACTTCCAGGGGCGTGTTGAAACCGCGAACGCGGGTCACCTTCACCGGGATCGGTGTCGGCTTGCCGGGCGTGATAGTGAAGCGATCTGCGGTCACCGTGAGGTCGTAGTCCGGTTCCGACAGCACGCGGAGCAGGAACGCGTGGCGGCGCCCGGCACCGCCGAACAGATCCGTGACCGCGACCGTGTACACCCCGTCGGCCGGTGGCGCGAACGCGAGCGTGACTTCGCCCGTGATCTTGGCGGGTTCCGCGCGTGCGAGTTGCTTCTGGTCGGAATCGAGTACGAGCACGACCGGGATGACCGCGAGGCCGAGCGACCGGCTTTCCACCTCAAGTGTGAGCGCCTGACCCTTCTTCGCCTGAACCGCGAATCGCGCTTCCGCACCCGCTTTCTCGAATTGCCCAGCCGCGGAGAACGGCGGCTTGAGCGGTTCGGCGGGCTTGAGGCCGTGGACCGGGTGCGGCTCGTTCCGCAACCGGAGCGGGTTCACGAGGTCGCCGCCGAGCGCCCGCGCGAACAGGTCGTCATCGCGCCCGGTGGCGAACGTGAGCTTGTGCGATTCAGGCGTGAGGTTCCACCCTTCGACTTCACCGCGCCACGGCGCGCCGCGGCTCACCGCGAGCGGCATCGCGGACTCCGCGAACGCTCCCGCTGTGAGCGTGAGCCGGTACACGCACGCGTCCGACCCGAAGAAATTGATGGTGGAGTTGGGCATCGACGGGAAGGCGTAGACGCGGGCGATATAGGTGCCGTCTTTCTTGGCCGTGTACGCGAGTTGCGGGTCGAGGCCGTGGAAGTCGTGGTTCTCTTCGAGCACGAAGCCGTCGGCTGAGAGGACTTGCAGGATCGCGTCCATCGGGGCGCGCAGCGTGCGGTTGGCGTCGAGCGACGCGACCAGCGTTTGCCCCTTCTTCAGCACCACCGCGAAGCAATCGACGTCACCGACTTTTTCGAGCTTGCCGTTGATGGTGAACGAGGAACCGCTGAGTACCTGCGGCTTTCTGAAGTCGTCGTTCGGTTCCTTCTCGGCCAGTTCAGGCGGCGTCCCGACGATGAACGGGCGCAGGTTGCTCGCGCCTTCGTCGTTGTAGGCTCGCAGCCAATGGATGCCGGGCGACGCGTCCTTCGCGACCGTGACTCTCAGCTTGCCCTTCGCCTGTTCGCCCGACACGGATTTGCTGCTGGCCCACACCTTCGTGGAGGCATCGAGCGTACCCACCGCAGTGACTTCGACGGTGGTGCCGCGCTGCGCACCGGGCGGTGAAAGGGAAGTGATCACAGGCGGGGCGGAGAAAGCAGGATTAACCACAAAGGCACAAAGAATACAGTAGAGGAATGCACGAGATTTCATGATCTCAAGTTCTTTTCTGGTCTTCTTTGTGCCTTTGTGGTTAATCCTGCTTTCTTGCCTCACATCAGTTCTTTGATCGGCGTGGGGTCGCTGACGAGGTGCGACGGGCGGCCCTGCGCGTTGAACAGAATCTTGCCGGGGTCGATGCCGAGTTTCGTGTACACAGTGGAGACGAAGTTCTCCGGGGCCAGCACGCGCTCGTTCGCGGCGAAGCCCTTCGCGTCGGTGGCGCCGATCACGCTGCCGCCCGGAATGCCGCCGCCGGCCATGAGGACGCTCATCGCGTTCGCCCAGTGGTCGCGCCCGGCTTTGGCTTGGCCCGACAGCGTGGAAATCTTCGGCGTGCGCCCGAACTCACCGAGCGCGATCACGAGCGTGCTGTCGAGCATGCCGCGCTCTTCGAGGTCGGCGATCAGCGTCGCGACCGACTGGTCCCAACCCGGCAGCCGCTTGTTGCAGGCGCCGAAGAGGTCGGCGTGGTGGTCCCAGCCGCCGTCGTTGATGGTGATGAACGGCACCCCGGCTTCGACCAACCGGCGGGCGAGGAGTAACCGCTGGCCGAACTGGTTGCGGCCGTAGTTCTCGCGAACCTTCGTTGACTCGCGACCGATGTCGAACGCGGCCTGTGCCGCTTTCGAGTTCATCAGGTCGAAGGCCTGCTTGTAGTGGTCGTCGAGCGCCAGCGCCGGGTCGCCCGCGGCCTTGTCCATGAACCGCTTGAGGTTGTCCACGTCGCTGCGCACGCCGGCGCGGTCGTCGAAGCGTTCGCCGGTCAGCCCGTCGGGGAGTGCCACGTCGCGGACTTTGAAGCCCGTGGAGTTGGGATCGCCACCGACCACAAACGGCGCGTACTTGGCACCGAGGAAGTTCGGCCCACCGGATCGCGTCTGGGACGGCAGCGAGAAGTACGCGGGCAGTCCCGCGGTCGGCGGTTTCTCGCAGGCGACCACTGATCCCATACTGGGGTGGAAGCTGACGAACGCACCGCACCCGACCGGGATTCGCGTCGGCGCGCCGGTCATCATGTAGTGGTTGCCGGCGCCGTGGTTGCCTTGTTCGTGCCGAATCGAGCGGACGACCGCGAACTTGTTCAGGCTCTTCGCGAGCCGGGTCATGTGTTCGGAGAACTTGACGCCCGGCACCGCGGTGGGAATGGCTTTGAACTCGCCGCGATACTCGACGGGCGCGTCCGGTTTGGGGTCGAACGTCTCGAAGTGCGTCGGCCCGCCGTCCATCCAAATGAGGATGCACGACTTGGCTTTGGCGGTGGGCTTGTTGACGGCTTCGGCCGCGAACCCGCGCGCGCGGAGCGCGGTGAGCAACCCGCCGCCGAGCAGCGTGCCGAGTCCGAGTTGAAGCGTGTCGCGTCGTGAGACGCCGTTGCAGTAAATGGGCATAAGTGGAACCTTACTTCTCGCGCGGGGTGTAGATGTACAGGTACTTGTTTTTCTTGTAAGTCTCGTCCAGACGGATCAATTCGTTCAGTACCGCAGGAATCGGCACGAGACAATCCTGTGTTTCAGTTTGCTCAAGTGTGAACGGGAACTCACCGGTTTCCAGTTGATGTTTGGCGGCGGTAAAAAATCGGGAGGAAAGACGAATCTACATCGACCTTCCATTTGCGGTCCGCGTACAGAAAGTACGCCCAGGGATCGCGGGAGCCAGTCGTAGGTCGTCCGTTGAGCCGAATCCAATCCGGGTTTGCTTGCCGATGCGCCTCGACCGCTTGTGCGAACGCAGCGAAGTCGTTGTAGGTTGTCATAGGTTCCCTCGTCGTCAATCGTTGAACACGAACTCCGGCAAGCGAGTTATTGCGCCTGTCCCAACTCAATACCACCACCAAAACGAGCCGCGACCGCAAGGGAGCGGGGCACGCGGACCGCTCCCTTGCGGTCGCGGCTCGTTAAGTGCTTGTTCACGGCTCTTGCCTCTCCTCATCCTTTGCTTGATAAAAGGCCATCTGCTCCCCTTGTTCGTCCAAAGTATACTCGACCGCGCGGCGAACCGACTCATCTGTGTTCAGCCATCGCGTCGAGCCGTGCCGGGACCAGTGCTTCCGGTGCGCCTCGGCGGGTTTGCTTCGGTTCAGCGCTCGTGTTGCATACGCTTTGAACTCCGTCATCATCCGTTCCGGTTTCGCGTCGCAGACCACGACAATGTGAACGTGCGTCGTCCGAACGTGAACCGCGAACAGGGACCAACCGCGGAACCCGGCGTGTTGGCGGACCGAAGCCAGTACCGTTTCGCGTTCAAGAGTTCCCATCCGGTATTCCGGGTCGGTCATCAGCGCTCGACGGTTGTGTTGCAGTTCGGTGTCTGCGGGGAGCAGAGGTTCACCCGCGACGTTATGGTTCCGATTAACCGAGCCGCGTTCATCGCCGTGCAACAGCGTTCCATAGGTCGAGAACGTGATGAAGTAGCTGAGGGCGGGCATGGCTTAGTGGTTGGTTAGGTGTCGCCCGCTCCCTTGCGGTTGCGGCTCGTTGAATCGCAAAACGAGCCGCGACCGCAAGGGAGCGGAAACGTATTTAATCGTTGAACACTCGTTGAATCGCAAAACGAGCCGCGACCGCAAGGGAGCGGAAACGTATTTAATCGTTGAACACGAACTCCGGGGTGTTGATTAGCGCCCACATCAGGTCTTCGGTTGCGCTCCGCCTCGTCGCGCCCTTCTTGTCGAATCTCTTCAGCGCGGCGGCACGCTCAGTATCGGTCGGATTGCGGCTGTACGCCAGTAGGTAAAGCTCATCGATCAGTTCCGCGTTCGTCTTCGCGGACTTCGCGAGAGTCGCACACCGGCCGTCGTCGCTCGTCACCTTCTTGTACAGGGTCGGGCTGTTCATCAGGTGGAGGGCCTGCACAACGGTCGTGTCGGTGGTGCGCTCGCACGGCGGATCCTGGTTTGGGTCGGGGCGGCCGAAACTGTCGAGGAACACCGATCCGCTACGGGCGGTCCACACTTCCATCGCGCGCGAGCCGAGCGGCATCGCGTCGAACTTCTCAGGCACGCCGGTGATGTCGCTAACCATGTCGAGCAGCACCTCCGCGCGAAGCCGCTGCCGGTAGTGACGCGAGTAGTTGCGAAGGTCGGCCGCGTTGCGGTCGTTCGGCGTGGTCGATAGCCCGTAAGCGTGGCTCAGGCAGATGGACCGAAGCAGCGCCTTCATGTCGTGCTTGTTCTTGCGGAAGTCCTTCGCGAGTGCGTCCAGCAACTCCGGGTTGCTCGGCGGGTTCGTGGCGCGCAGGTCGTCCACGGGGTCCACGATTCCGCGACCCATCAGGTCGGCCCACACGCGATTCACGATCACCTTCGCGAAGTACGGGTTCTCCGGGGCGGTTACCCACTGCGCGAGAACCTCACGCGGGTCGGTGTCCGCGTCGATGTCGAGCGACTTGCCGAGCAAGGGCGTCGGCGTCATCTCTTTGCCGGTCAGCGGGTGCTTCACCACGCCGCCGTTGCGCCGGCCGCCGGTCCCGGTGCCGAGGAAGACCGCTTCTTCGCCGCCGCTGATCGGTGCCGAGATGCCCTGTCCCTTCCGTCCGATGCGCCCGAAGAACGCCGCGAAACTGTAGAAGTCGTCCTGGCTGTACACCTCGAACGGGTGGTGGTGACACTTCGCACAGTCGAGCCGGACACCCAAGAAGAGCTGGCTCACGAGCGTGGTGAGTTCGGCCGGGTCGCGGCGGTCGCGGTACATCACCACCGCGCCGTTGGTGAACGTACTCCCCTTCGCGGCGATCAACTCGCGCGCGAACTGGTCGTAAGGCTTGTTCTCGCGGAAGCTACGGCGCAGCCACTGGTCGATGTTGTACGTCGCCTTGATGCCGACGTGGTACGCATTGGGCCGCAACAGGTCGGTCCACTTGTTCGCCCAGAAATCCCCGTACTCCGGGCGCTCCAGCAGCGCGTCGATGAGCTTCTCGCGCTTCTTCGCATCTTTACCTGCCAGGAAAGCGCGTGTCTCGTCGGGCGTGGGCAACCGGCCGATCACGTCGAGGTACGCACGCCGGTGGAACTGTGCGTCGTTGGCCACTTCGGAAGGCGTGAGGTTGAGCTTCTGGAGCTTCGCCCACACGAGATCGTCGATGAAGTTGGTTCGTGGGAGCTTCGCGTACACACCTGCATCGACAGGGGAGGGCAGTGGAATCAGCACGCTGCACACCGCGAACTTCTCCGCGAACCGGGCCATGATCGTCGCTTCACCCGGAATCGGCCCGGCTTTCACCTGGCCGGTTGCATTTACGGCAGCGTACACCGCCTCACTCGAAGAGAACTGCGCGAGGTGCGTTACGTCGCGCTTCGTGCCATCGGAGTAGTGAGCCGTCACCGCGAGTTGCTGTGTCGCGTTGAAGGTCATGAGCTTGCTATCGGGCGACAGCGTGATCTTCTCTAACTTTGGTGCGTCGGCGGGTGTTCGCGGCGTTCCGGCCGCGATCCACTTCTCTAACGTCTGGTACTCTGGGCTGCCTTCGGGGAGTTTCTTTCCGCCGCCGTGCGGAACCTGACCGCTCGCTTTGCGAAGCAACAGGCTGAATGCCGGGTTCGCGGGGAAGATGCGCCGGCCGCGCGATTCGGTGATGATCGCGTTGAAGTCGAAGTCGTTGTCGTAGGCGAGCAGCGAGAGCTGGAAGCCGTTCTGCCCGCGGGCTTTGCCGTGGCACGCGCCGGCGTTGCATCCGTAGCGTGTGAGGATCGGTTGCACGTCGCGCTCGAACGTTACCGGCGGGTCCGCGGCTTGAAGCGGAGCCGTGAACGCGAGTGAAATCACAGCGAGAAGGAACGCGTGTAACCGCATGGGTTGGGAGAGTGCAGGGGAGGGCGTCGG
>SXID01000115.1 GCA_005772955.1 Planctomycetia bacterium | reverse complement strand
GGGGTAAAAATCACGAAATGTCATCGACCAGACAAGATAAACCGCTTGAACACCAATGAGGACTGGGGTAACGCGATTTGACCACCGCCACCGACGCCTGAAAATCCTGGCGCACGCCGAACGCGCAAGAACCTCCGACGGCCCACTACCGTGTTGAAGCGAGACGGGGTATGATGCCGCCGTTCCGGAAACGGTGATTCAACTATACTGTCGCGGTGGTTACGGTGCCGAGGGCCGAGCTTTTCCGCTTGCGCTTTGCGGTTCGTGAGTTAACGTTACAGCGTTCTGAACGCCGCTCCGCGGGTGCCTGAATGTTCGAGGACATGTCCGAAACGGTCGCACACAACCCGCCGGGACTTCACTACGGCGTCGCCGTCGCGGACCTTGACCGCGGCCGGTACTCGTTCGTCGTCGCGGGGTTCGCAGGACCGAATCGAGTTCTCTCGTGGTCCGGCGGCGCGTTGCGAGACACCGCGCCACCCGAACTCGCCGACGACTACCGCCAAGCCATTGGCGTGGCTGCAGGCGACCTCGACGGCGACGGACGCGAAGAACTATTTATTCTCACAACCGACACGTTCACTGGTCCAAAGCAGTTCGCGGACCGCCTTTTCAAACGTCGGTCCGATGGCGGCTGGGAAGACCTGTTCGAATGCCCTGCGAATCAGAGCGTGCAGAACCTCGCGGCGGGCCGGAGCGTTGCCGTTATCGACCGGCGCGGCGTGGGGCGTTATGGCTTCTTCGTGGCGAACCACGGGCGCCCGATGTGCCTTTACGAACTCGCGCCCGGCGGTGCGCTCGCAGACCTCGCCCCGCCCCTGGACCTGGCCCGTACAGGGGGCGGGCGGGGCGTGCTCACGCTCCCGGTGTTCGGCTCTCCGCACCCGGACATCTTCTGCGCCAACGAGCAGGGCGTAAACTTCGCGTACCGCAATCGCGGCGACGGCACCTTCGAAGAAGTCGCTGGCAGCTTGGGGCTGTCGGACTGCGAGGAACACGCACGCGGCGTCGCGGCGTTCGACTGGGGCGGCGAGTTCGCGCTGGCGTGGGGCAATTGGGACGGCCCGCACCGACTCATGACCCGCCGCGAAGGACACTGGAAAGACGAGGCCACACCGGGGTTCGCGTTCCCTTCCAGTATGCGAACACTGATCGCGGCCGACTTTGACAACGACGGCAACGACGAGTTGTTCCTCAATCACATGGGCGAACCGAACCGGCTCTATCGTGTCGAGGCGAGCGGGGGGCGTCAGCCCCCCGAGTTCGCGTTAGCGATGCTCGACGCGGGTGCGGCGGTTGACGCGGACGGCTACGGCACCGGCGCGGCGATCTGCGACATCGACGGCGATGGCGTGTTAGAACTACTGGTGTCGCGTGGAGAGCGGGCGGCGCAACCGCTGGCGGTATTCAAGGCACGGGCCGCGTACCCGAACTGGCTGCGTGTGTGCCCGCTGACGCGATTTGGCGCACCGGCACGGGGCGCGGTGGTTCGTGCCGAGTACGGCGGTCGCGTGCGGATAAAAGGGATCTGCGGTGGGAGCGGCTATCTGTGTCAGATGGAACCGGTGGCGCACTTCGGGTTAGGCGAATCGCACACGGTCGATCGCGTAACGGTGACGTGGCCCGACGGAACCGCGGTGACGCTGCTCAACCCCGGTGGCAACCGCGTGCTCACGGTGCCGTACCCACACGGGTGAGCAGGGCACGTCCCCGTACGGTAGCATTACACCCATGATCGACGCGACCGCCGACACACCCGATTCGCTCGCCGCTGCGCTGGGACGCATCCCCAGCGGGTTGTTCGTTCTCACAGCACGCAGCGGCGATGCCGAAAGCGGGATGCTCGCGTCGTGGGTGCAGCAGTGCTCCTTCGACCCGCCGCAGGTGTCCGTCGCGCTGAACAATGCGCGCGCCGTTCGCGACTGGCTCACCGATGGCGCGGTGTTCGTGCTGAACGTTGTCCCTGAGGGCGGGAAGACACTCATCGCGCACTTCGGAAAAGGCTTTGAATTGGGCGTACCGGCCTTCGAGGGACTGGACGTGAAACGCGAGCGTGACACCCCACCGGTGCTGCTCGCGGCACACGCGTATCTCGTTTGCCGCGTGGTTGGCAGCATCGCGGTAGGCGATCACACACTCGTCATCGGTCGGGTCACGACTGGGGCAGTGCTGCATGATGGCAAACCGACGGTTCACGTGCGCAAGAACGGGCTGAAATATTGAAGTGGCGAGAAGGGTTCCGGGCATGTTCGATGAGCCGATCATCAGTTCTGACACGCGGCGCGACAACCGGCTTCCCTCGCGACAGGTCATCACGCACAAGTGGCCGGTACTCCCCGCGGGGGCGTGCCGCCGTTCGACTCCGTCAAGTGGATGTTCACCGTGTTTCCGATCCCGCTCGTGAACACCGTCAAGCAGTTCACGTGGGCCGAGTTTTCCGCGCTGCCGCGAAGTCGGGTCTTCGCGGACATGCACTGCGTCACACGCTGGAGCAAACTGGACAACCTGTGGGAAGGCGTCCGCACACGCGAACTGCGGAACCACGTCGTGGTGTCGCCGCGAGCGAGGTTCGTGATGGTTCACTGCGAGTACGGCTTCACCACGAACCTGCCAATCGACGACTTCTTCGACGAGGACTGTCTCTTCGCGACGCACCACAATGGCCAACTGCTCACCCCTGACCACGGCTACCCGTTGCGCCTGCTTGTGCCGAAACTCCACGCTTGGAAGAGCGCGAAGTGGGCTCGCGGGGTGGAATTCATGGAAGAAGACCAGCCGGGGTATTGGGAGAGTTGGGACCACGGCGGCTACCACATGCGCGGCGACCCGTGGACCTTAGATGAGAGCGGCGACGGTCAGCGGTTCCGCCCGGCGACGGCGGGAATGTAAATCGAGAAAGGGAAAAAGGTAAAACAGGAAGACCGGAGTCCC
>SXID01000114.1 GCA_005772955.1 Planctomycetia bacterium | reverse complement strand
CTGATCGGCTCGATCCTCGGCGTCGGTATCGCGAACAGTCTGTGGACCGGGAACGGGCTGAACGGCGTGGCCTGGAACGAGGTCAAGAAGGTCGGGATGGCGCTGCTGTTCTCGCCGATGGTCGGCTTCGTTCTATCGATGCTCCTGCTGTTGCTCATGAAAGTGTTCTTCCGTTCGCCGCGGTTGTACAGCGCGCCGCAGGGCGAAGACCACCCGCCGACCGCAATCCGCGTCGCGCTGATCGCGACATGCGGCAGCGTGAGTTTCGCGCACGGTTCCAACGACGGGCAGAAAGGCATGGGGCTGTTGCTGCTCGTGCTCATCGGTTTCCTCCCGCTCCACTACGCCCTGACTGTGAACAAGCCGGAACACGCGACGGAGGTGTTCACCGCGGCGGGAAAACTGCGCGAAGAGTACACGAGCGCGGGCGTCGAGGTGCCAAGATCCGGCGACCCGAAGAAGCCGAAACTCGGCGACCACCTTGAGGTGATCGAGACGGAGCTGAAGGACAAGAAGAGCTTCGAGGATCTGCCGCGAGACAAGGACACACGATGGGACGTGCGGCAAGCGATCGCGGCCGTGGCTCGCGACCTGAAGAAGACCGAGGGGGACAAGAAGTTGCCGTCGGAGTTCCGCGACAATCTCACGAAGCTGCGGAAGGAGAAGTTCCTGCCCGCGGTGGAGTACGTCCCGCTGTGGGTGGTGATCGGCACCGCGCTGGCGCTGGGGATCGGCACCACCATTGGCTACAAGCGGATTGTGAAGACCGTGGCCGAGAAGATCGGCAAACAGCCTCTGACCTACGGTCAGGGTGCCGTGGCCGGAGCGGTCGCGGCCAGCACGATCCTGATCGCCGCTCTGACCGGGCTACCGGTGAGTACGACGCACGTACTCAACAGCGGCGTGGCCGGCACGATGGTCGCGAACCGGTCCGGCCTCCAGTGGAAAACCATTGGCAAGATCCTCACCGCGTGGGTGTTCACGCTGCCATCGTGTATGCTGCTCGCGGGCGCGCTGTTCTGGCTCGGCCGGCTAATTGTGGGGTGAGCGGGAATTGGGGCGTTGAGGGACTGTGTCTTGGTTCTAGACCCTCCGGGCTAAAACCAAGACGCGGCCTTCCCAATTCCTCATTTCATGAGTTCCGGTAGGTGCCACACCTCGACCGTTTTGCCGTTGCCGAGGATCATCGCGTCATCGTTGGGACCGAACGCCAGCGCCTTTATCGGTGCGGCCAGCTTCTTGCGCTGAAGCACCTTCGCGGTTGCCACGTCCACTATCGCGAGCCAACCGGTGTTGTCGGTCACCGCGAGCCACGCGCCCGACGGGCTGAACGCTAACCCCGTGACCGGTACCGTGAACACCGCTTCCGCAGTCGGCTTGCCGCTCTTGTACGGCCAGATCACGACCATCCCCTTATCGTCGCCGGTCGCGAAGTTGCCGGTCCCGGTACACGGGGCCCACGCCTTCACCGGCGCCTTGTGGTCGCGGTTCACCATTTCCAACTTCATCAGCGGCGACCAGACTGTGACCGCGCCGTCCGGCGCACCGGCCAGCAACCGGTCGGCTCCCGTCCACGCGAGGAACGTCGGCCCGTTGGGCTTGCCGGGATCGGGACCGTTCGCCGCGGGCGTGACCTCGTCCTTCAGGCCAACGACGGCGAATCCCTTCGCCTTCGGTGGGTTTAGCACGAACGTCGTCGCGACGAACCGGTGTGCCACAAGATTACCGCGGACCGCGGCGAACCGGACGCGGTTGCTCGACAGTTCGGGCGCCACCGCGACGAACGTGCCGTTGACCTTCGCGGGCGCCGCCGGCGACCCGTTCCGCGGCACCGCAATCACACCGGTCGCGGACGTGACGAACAGGAACTTGCTGGTGGAATCGAACTGTACGCGGGTCACCGGGCCATCGGCTTTCGGGCCGGGGAGCATCGCGTCGAACGTCGGCTGTTCGAGCGGCCAGACGCGAGTGGTGCCGTCGGCGTACCCGATTGCGAGGTGGTTGCCGTCCGCGGCGATGCTCAACGCGGTCACCTCGGAAGGGCCGTCTTCGAGTGCGCTGACACCGTTGGTGTACGCCTTATCGACGTGTGAAGGCGCGCGCGGTGGTCCGGGTTCCGGTGGCAACGGGGCGGGCGGGTTCGGCGTGGTGGGCGGCTCGACGACCGGAGGCGGGGTCTGTGCCTGCTCGATGGCCTTCTGCCGCCCAGCGAGGTACGCGGTCGCTCCGAAGAAGAACACGCCCGACACGAGTACGCACAGCACGCCCATCACCGCGACCTGGCCGAACACGGACCAGCGTGAGAAGAGGACAACGGCGGCGTTCGCGAGCAGCCCCACAATCGCGAACACGCCGCCGACCATGAGGCCGAATTCAAGCCCCACGTTCGCGGTCTGCGAGAGTACGAGCGGCCCGCTGGCTAGCCCGAGCGCGAAGATCACCGCGAGCCATAGGAGCCACCACTTCCGCCGGTAGTCGGCTGCGATCGGAACCGGACGCTCGCCAACCAGGAACGCGATCGCGTCGCGCGAGAGAGGGCGCGCGTACCGGGCCTCGACGCGAAGCGTGATCGCACGCTTGTCCGGCAACGTGACGGTCAACTCGCCGGGCGCGGGGGCGTCGGCCGCGCAGCCGACGGGGATGTAGAGGAACGGTTTCAGAGGCTCGACTTCAAGGAACATGCCGTGCGGCACGAACACGGCGAAGCACGGGCCGACGACCTGACGCAACGAGTCCGCCAGCACTCGCACCGGTATGCGGAACGGGGGCGTCTCTGCCGGGTGCCCGCCGTCCGGGGCCGGGTCGTCGTCGAGCGAAAGCGGTGCCTCGTCATCGAGCGACAGTGCCACGCTCTTGGCGAGCGGGGGGCGTAAGCCCCCTGATGCTTTCGCAGTTGCGGGCGCGGGTGGCGGCGACGGTTTAGCGAGTGGGGGCGCGAGTTGACCTGGCGGTATTGCTTTGGGCGGCGGTGGTACGGGCAGCGACGCCGGGCTCTTCACGGTCGCCTTCTTCGCGTTGCGTTCGGTCTCCGCCTCCGGTGCGGAAATAGCCGGCAGGTACACGGACGCCTCCAACGCGGCGGTCAGATCGACTCGCGTCAGGCACTTCGGGCACTTCGCTGACCGCTGCTGAGTCCCCCCTTCGGGCAACTTCAGCCGCTTCCCGCACGTCCGACACACGACGCGCACCGCCATGACCGATTTCCTCCCCACAACCATTCTTGAGGATTGTAACTCGCGGAACTTGCAACCGGTGTTGGAAATCCGCGCGGTGGCGCGCCCACGGTAATGCGATAGAATAGAGAGGAGTTGCGAGTCGCGAGTTCCGAGTTGAAGAGCGGACACTGGGTCTGGTGTCTTCCGACTGGAATTCGTGACTCGCAACTCAGAACTCCCCGCTCCCGGTCGGAACCGCGAATGCCGACGCGTCGCCTCACCTGCCCCTGTGGCAACGTTTGGGAACACCCGCTCAACGAGCCGGTGCCGGCCGACGTGCGCCTCATCTGCCCGTCCTGCACCTTTGTAAGTGAGCACACGCGTCAGCCAGTGGTCGTGCCGAGCCACGGTGCGCCCAGCAGAACGCTCGTGACCAACCCGGAAGCGGTCGCGAACGCCGAGCGTCAGCGCCGCGAGGCGGCGATCCCGATTGGCCCCGGCCGCGTCATCGCCGGATATGAGATCATCGAGGAGATCAACCGTGGCGGCATGGGCATCATCTACAAGGCACGTCAACCGGGCGTCAATCGGCTCGTTGCGCTCAAGGTCATCACGCCGGGCAAACTTGACCAGCCCGGCACACGCGCGCGATTCAAGCGCGAGGTCCGCGCTTCCGGTCGCCTCAGCGACCCGTGCATCGTCACCGTGTTCCAGACGGAACTCGACGGCGCGATCCCGTTCGTTGCGATGGAGTACGTGCCGGGCATCGACCTGTTGCGGCTCGTGCGTCAGACCGGCCCGCTCTCGGTGGTCGATGTCGTGTACTACGCGCGCCAGGTGGCCGAGGGGCTTCAGCACGCTTACGAGGTTCATCTCGTTCACCGCGACATCAAGCCGTCGAACCTGATGATCAGCCCGTCGCCACTCGATCTGGCCGCGGGGCGCACTGGGCGGTTGCCGAAGGTGAAGATTCTCGACATGGGCCTTGCGCGGGTGGTCGATGTCGATCACGTGGACCCGGAAACCGACGACCTCACGCTGCCCGGCGTGTTCGTTGGCACGCCGGACTACGTCGCGCCCGAACAAGCCGCCGACCCGCGTGCCGCGGACACCCGGAGCGACCTCTACTCGCTGGGTGGGGCAATGTACTTCTGCCTCACGTGCGAAGTACCGTTCCCCGGCAAAACGCTTGCAGCCAAGCTCCGCAAGCAACTCACGGAGCCGCCGCCGTCGGCCGCGTCGAAGCGGTCCGACGTGCCGGTCGCGGTGGATTCAATCATCCGCAAACTGATGGCCCTCGACCCGAACGACAGGTATCAGACACCTATCGAACTGGTTGCCGCGCTCGACGCGGTGCTGAAAGATGCGCCGGCGAAGCCGGGCGCGAAGTCCGCGCCGGCGGTGTCGTCGGTGTTCGCGAAGGCGCACGACAGCAGTGTCAGTGCGATGGCCGCCGCACCGGACGGCTCGTTCCTCCTTACTGGCGGCGACGGCGCGCTCAAGTTGTGGCAGCCGGCAACGTTGAAAGAGACACGCGCGATCACTGGCGACATCGGCGCGGTTGTACACCTCGCCGTCGCGCCAAGCGGCAAGTGGGCTGCGACGTGTGCGATCCGTCTCAGTTCGTCCGACATGGGCGTGCAGTTGTGGGACTTGAACACCGGGGCGGAGGGCAAGCGGTTCCGCGGGCCGACGGACAACATCGCCGGCGTTGCGATTTCGCCCGACGGGCAGGGGGTGGCCGCTGCGAGCGCCGACAAGATGGTGTGGCTGTGGCTCCGCGAGCCAGGTCAGCCAGTGTCCGCGGTGTGCATCAAGGGCCACAGCGGCGCGGTCACGGCGGTGACGTTCGTGGCGGTCGACTCGCTACTGTCAGCGAGTACCGACGGCACGGTGCGGCAGTGGGACTTGAAGACCGGCAAGTCGAAGGGCACGCTCTCGGCCCTGGTTGGGCCGATCGGCGCGATGGTGTTCGCGGCGAAGCGCGTGGCGGTGGCCGGGCGCGACGGGCTGGCGCTGCGGCAACCGGGTTCCGGTGTATTCCAGAAGCTGAGCGGCCACGACGGCCCGGTATCGTGCTGCGCCCTTTCGCTCGACGGCAAATTGCTCGCAAGTGGCGGCGCCGATCGCACCGTGCGTGTGTACCGCGCCGAGGACGGTCTGCCCCTCATGGCGTACACCGGTCACGACAAGCCGGTGCGGTCGGTCGCGTTCTCGCCCGCGGGCGACGCGCTCTACTCCGGCGATGAGGGCGGCATTCTCCGTCGCTGGCCGACTCCGAAGATGAAGTGATGTCGTTTGTCCCGTCGGTCGGAAAGTGACAGGGCAATTGCAAAGGAGTAGGCACACGCCGCGTGCCTCCTCCTTTGCAATTGCCCTTCCGCGGTCATTCCACCCCAACACGAACGTGCAGTCGAGCGATGGCCGTCTCGCCCCGGCCGTTGGTGCGTTCGACCCGCACCAGGTAGTGACCGGCCTTCTCGTACCGGTGAATGGTGCGGGCGTACCCGTCCTTCGCGAGTTGCACCGCGTTCCCGTCGCTCCGCACTTCCACCTTCGGACTGCCGTCCCCGAAGTCCCACGTCTCTTTTCCTTCCACAGTTCGGAACGTGCGGACCAAAAACGTGACGTTGTCGCCGGGCTTGATCCCGGTCGTCGGGTGATACGCGGCGTGGATCGACGGTGGCAGCTTGTCCGGGTTATCCTTGTCGAGCACGTTCACCACCGCGAAGTCGTAGTCCACGCGCCCGGCCGCGTCGGTGAACTTCAGCACCTCGCTGTACACACCCGGCTTCGCGTAGGTCCGCTCGACGCGGTCGCCGGTCGCGGACTTACCGTCGGTGAAGGTCCACTCGTAAGTCTTCTTGCCCGCGTCCGCTGCCCACGACCGGCCGCCGTCGAGAACGACCTTCTCCCCGACCTTCGCGAGCTGGTGCGGCCTCGCCACCGCGAGCAACTTCGGCTTGTGTTCGGCGAGGTACGCTTCCCAGAGAAAGGCGTAGCCTTCCACGATCCCCCACTTGCCCGACGGCTGTTTGGCGGTGATGTCGAAGTGCAGGTGCGACCAGCCGCCGCTGCCGCCCTCCTTGCCGAGCAGCCCGACTTTCTGACCCATCTTCACGGTCGCGCCCACTTTGATGGCAGGATCGATCGTGTGTAGGTGGCTGTACCGGTAGTACCAGCCGCGCGCGTCCCGCAGGTAGACCACATCGTACCGCGGTTTGACCGGCGTATCGGTGTAGCCCGGTGCCGCTTCCTTGCCCGACGAGACGACTTCGCCATCGGTTGCGGCGACGACCTCAACCAGTCCCTCGGCACCGCCGATATCGAGTCCATAGTGGTAATAGATCGGCTTGTTCCCCGGTACTTCGCCACCGTCCACGTGAACGGGTTCGTTGGCCATCTGCGTGCCGCTGGCGAACCACCGCTGCTTCGCGGGATAGCGGAACGTGCCTGGGTTCATCAGTGGCGAACCTTCCGGCCAGAGTCGCAGGCGCGCGTCCTTCTCCAGACCCCAGACGTTGCCCGTCGAAGTCCGCTCGCGGAACCCCTTCGTGACCGGGCAGTCGATCTGCACGCCCGCGATCGTCACCGGCAGCCGGTAATTGGAAGAGACCAGCGTCACCTTCTTGCCGTTCACCTCGACCGTCACTTCCGCGGTGCGAACGGCGTTACGCAGCTCGTCGCGTGTCTCCTTCAGGTCAAGCAGTTTGACGGTGATCTTCTTGCCACCGACTTCGACCTCTTGCGAGCCGCCGACGTCCAGGTCAACCGTTTGCACCAGGGGCGTGACGGTCGGTTTCGGCTCTGTGGCCGTCAAACTAAGCGGGCACACGAGGGCGAGGAGGGAGAGAATTCCCGTGCGGGTCATGGCTTCACCGTTCGGCAACTATGAGGGGCGTTGGTTACGGACTGTACCCGACCGGTCCCGCGATCTCACTTCTTCAAGCTCTTGCACCACTCGGTCAGCAGTTCCACGCCGAGCACATCGACGCGGTTCGACGACAGTGGCGGCATCTGACCGGTGTTCGGCCCGCGTTTCCCGATGCGGTGAATCAGCACACTCTTCTCCGGTGCGCCGGGCGCGATGAGCTTCGCGTCCTTCAGGTCGAACGTCTGGTGTACGGGCAAGGCGTCGACCAACCGCATCTTGTCCCACGCGGTCGGGTAGCCCAGTTCCATCAGTGCGTTGCCGCCACCGGCCTCGACGTGACACGTCGCACAGTTCGTGTGCAGATATGCCTTTGCGCGTAGGTCGAGCGGTTGCGCCTTGTCGTAGGGGTCGGCCAGTTTCTTCATTGCCGACGGCGGCAGCGGCAGAAAACTCGTCGGTTTCGGTTCGCGCTGGTCGGGCTGCTGACCGGCCGCGGCCTTCGGCGCGGGCGCGCCGAACAGCCCGAGGTGTTCGAGCACGCGAAGCTGGTTGTCCGTGCGGCCGTTCGGGTACTTGTGGTCCTTGTTCATCTGCACCTCGCACAGCCCTAGCACGTAGTTCGCGGCGCGGCTGTGGCACACCATGCACTCGGCGCGGCTCGGATAGTGCCACGGCATATCGATCCCGCCCGCGTCGTTCTTGATCTTGTAGTTCACGTCGATTCCCTTCGCATCCACGAGTGTCGCGTCGGTGCCTTCGGCGTTCCAGATGTAGGAGTAGCCGTACCACTCGCCGCCCTGCCGCGTCATGAACCGCGTTTCGATCCACTTGCGGCTCTTGGGGTCGCCCTCTTTCATCTCCAGGGCGAAGCTCTTCACGAGTACCGACTTGTTCGGCAGATCCCAGCTCCCGTTACGTTTGTAAGGGATCGTACCTTCGGGTACCGCGAGGAACCGCTCTTTGTGCGCACCGTCGGACCAGAACGGTGCGTTCACAGAATAGGGAATCACGCCGGGCTTCATCGTGTGGTCCTTAACCGACTCGAAGAGGCCGCTGTCGCTGAGCTTCTTGGGGAACGTTTCGTCGGGCTTGGCGCGGTTGGGCGCGAGTGTGAAGAACCCGCCGTCGCCGGTCGCGGCGTGGTGGCAGATCAGGAGTTCGCCGTCGCGGTCGAGCGAGAAGTTCGTGAGCCTGAGTGTGGTGATCGCGATCTTCTTGTGCCATTCGATCTTCTCGCCCGTGTGCTTCACGGCCCAGATGTGCCCGGTGCTGTAGTCGCCGTAGATGTACGCGCCCTTCAGGTCGGGGTTCTTGTCGCCGTGATACACCACGCCGCCGGTCAGCGACCGCGCTTCCGAGTGATGGTGTTCGACGGTCGGCTTGGTGATCGGCACCGGCGCGGCCTTGCGCGTCAGGTAGAACGGGTGCGAACCCTCCGTCACGCTCCAGCCGTAGTTCTCGCCCTTCTTCACCAGGAACGCTTGCTCCCACAGGTCTTGCCCGTTCTGCCCGACCCAGAGTTGTTTCAACTTCGCGTCGTAGGTGATGCGCCATGGGTTGCGCAGCCCCATCGCCCATGTCTCCGGCACGAAATCCTTGTTGCCCACGAACGGGTTGTCCTTCGGCACGCTGTACGCCTTGCCGCCCTTCACGGGATTGTCCGCGTCGATCCGCAACACCTTCGCGAGCAGTAGGTCCGTACGCTGACCGGTGAGGTTGGTGTCGGAGTCGGAAGTCCCGTCGCCGGTGGTAACGTACATCGTACCGTCGCCGCCGAAGCAGACGGCACACCCGTTGTGCCCATCCGATTCCCACTCGATGATGGTCTTCTCGCTCTTGGGGTCGATTTCGTAGGGCGGCTCCTTGCTCATCGTGTAGCGCGTGATCGCGCACACCTTTCCCTTGCGTTCCGGTGGCTTGCCGACCCAGCCCACATAGACGAAGCGGTTCTCCGCGAACTTCGGGTGGAACGTGAGGTCGTACGCGGTGCCGCCGTGCGGCGTGTCCATCAGTTTCACCGCGTCCTTCTCGACGGTCGCGGCGCCGTAGGGGAAACGCCAGACCTGCGTGGATCCGTAAGACCGCGGCTGATTGATGAGGAGCATCTCGCTCGTGCCGGGAATCGGCTCGACGCGAATGGGGAACTCCGGCCGGTACTTGTCCATCGCGCGAACCGCAACGAACGGCGGGGGCGGGTCCGGGAATCCGACCACGGTCGAAGTGGTCGGCCGCACCACCTTCTCAACGCCGAGAGTGGTCGCGTCTGGGCCGACGAACGCGAGCGTCGCGTAGTCTTCGCTCTGGTGGAAGAACGGCGGAATCTTCTTCTTCGCGATCGGCGCGACGCACGACAGTTCCTCGCTTTTCCAGTCCACGTGGTAGTCGAATCGGCAGAGGTTCAGCTTCCACTTTTCGCCGACCACCGGGCGGCCACCGGTGCGAACAAAGTCCGTCCACGGGATGCGGCCTTCCACGCTCCAGCCCTTATCCACGTCGTCGCGCTTGTTCAGAGTGCCGCGTAACTTCACCTTCGATTCCATGTTGAACTTGCCGAGCTTCGACTGCTTCACAATCGAGTCGAGGTCGTACTTGGGGTAGAAGGCATCGAAGTGCGCACCGGCGGCGTTCACCTGGAACTCGTAGTAGCCGGTTTTGTCCGCGTCCGGGCGCAAGAAGATCTCGAACACGTCGTTCTTCCAGAGCTCACCGTCCTGCTCGGTGAGGTTCGCGAAGAGGTCGGAATCTTCCAGGTCGCAATGGAAGTAGACGTACTCGCGGTCCCAGAGGAGTTTCGCGGTGGTCGCGGTGCGGGCCAGGCGGGCCTTGTCACCGAGCCACGGCACGTGAAATGCGGATATCGACTGAGCGTGTTTCCACGCGGGTTCGTCCGCGGTGCCGTCGAGCGTGATGGGGGTATCCGTCCAGCGGCACTCGAAGCTATTCGGCGGCGCCTGCTTGTACGGTGCCGGGATCGGGTGTTCGGGTTTCGCGTCGGCGTGGGCGAAAACGACGACGCCAACGAGCATGGCGAGAACGATCGGTGCGGCGCGTGCGCGGAGGTTCATGGACTGAGACTCAGCGAGGGTGGGTGGCAGTCCCGCACATGGTAACCGGGTGGCGTCGCGCAAAAAAGCCCCCACTCCTGAAGAGCGGGCGCAGACATTCGGTCTTTGACAGCTCGCTCAACCGACGAACCCGGCCGTCGGACGCGAACACAAGTTGTGCGGTCTGCGATGCCTTCGCGGCGGCGTACCGGCCGGTGGTGAACCCGCCGGTCGGGGCGACCGTTTCGGCGTGCCACCCACCCGCAACGCGGGACTGGTAGATGAGAGTGCCGCTGTTCCAGAGCAACTGTCCCACGCTCCCTGACCGGCGTCATCGCACGTAGAATGTGGTGATGGAATCCCCGGCGATCCGCACCGAAGCCTTGACCCGCACATACCGCAAGTCCCGCAAGCGGCGCTGGTGGTGGTCCAGATCGAAGCCCGAGGGCGACGAAACGCGTGAGTTCGTCGCGTTGGATCAGGTATCGCTCGAGGTCCGGCAAGGCGAGCTGTTCGGTTTACTCGGCCCCAACGGCGCCGGGAAGACAACACTCATCAAAATACTCACAACTCTCCTGGCCCCTTCTGCCGGGACCGCGTGGGTGGATGGTCTCGACGTGGTCGCCGACGCGGAGAAGATTCGTCCGATCATCAACATGGTGTCCGGGGGCGAGTCGAGCGGCTACGGCATCCTGAACGTGCGCGAGAACCTGTGGCTCTTCGCACGCATCTACGGCGTGCCCACCGCAGTCGCCCAGGAACGCATCGACAAGATGCTTGGCGTCGTCGGACTGACCGACAAGGCGACGAGCCGCATCAGCCACCTCTCGACCGGCCAGCGGCAGAAGATGAACTTCTGTCGCGGGTTCATCACCGATCCCAAGATCCTCTTCCTCGACGAACCAACGTTGGGACTCGACGTGACCAGCGCGCGAGCGATCCGCGCGTTCGTGAAAGAATGGATGGCGGAAAAGCCCGACCGCACGATGCTGTTAACGACGCACTACATGGCCGAGGCCGATGAACTGTGCGACCGGCTCGCGATCATCGACAAGGGAAAGGTGCTCGCGTGCGACACGCCTGCGAACCTGAAACGCCAGGTTCAGAAATACCCGATCTACGAACTGAGCCTCGCGCCAGGCGCGAGCAGTTGGGACGGCGTGAGTAAGCTCCCCGGCGTTCACAGTGCGACCGCGACCACCACCCCGACGACGGTGGAATTGAAGGTGTCGCTGCTCGATGAACCGGCGATCGGAGCCGTGGTGCAATCACTCGTGATGGCCGGCGGGCGGATTCTCACCATGAAGAAGGTCGAGCCGACGCTCGAAGACGTGTTCATCGAACTGGTCGGCCACGGCTTGAGTGACGAAGCCACAGCCCCACAACCCGCTTAGCCGCAAGCCAAGGGGGGCGCGCCAGCGATGCGGTTCGCTCCCCTCCGCAGACTACGGGTCGCGGCGAAACGAGAGCCCGATATTATGCCGTCATCATTCAAGCTGTTCTTCCAAGCTGTCCAGGCTCGCACCTATCCGCGGATCGCGTGGCTGTTCCGCAGCAACTCGTGGATGATTCAGGAAACCGTACTGCCGGTGCTGGCGGTGTCCGCGTTCGCGTTCGCGTATCGCGCGATGAACGCTCGGCCAGAGTTGACCGGGTACATCGTGCTCGGTGCTGCGATGACCACATTCTGGCTGAACGTGCTCTGGGGTATGGGCGCACAACTCTACTGGGAACGCGACTCCGGGAATCTCGAACTCTACGTGATGTCGCCGGCTCCGATGACCGCGATTCTCACCGGCATGGCGATTGGCGGCATGACCACGACTATCATCCGGGCCACCGCGATCACGGTCGCGGGTGTCCTCCTCTTCGATGTGCCAATTAACCCGTCGAGTTGGTGGCTGCTGGTGTTGGGCTTCGGCGTGACGCTCGCGGCGCTGTACGGGTTGGGGATGCTGTTCGCGTCGCTGTTCCTGCTGTGGGGTCGCGAAGCGTGGCACTTGATCAGCGTGTTGCAAGAACCGGTGTACCTGTTGAGCGGCACGAACTTCCCGGTCAGCATCCTACCTCGCGCGGTGGCGCTGTTCGCGAGCGCGATCCCACTCACGCTCGGCATGGACGCGATGCGGCAGGTGCTGTTCCGCACGACCGGGTTGTTCGAGGTGTGGATCGAGTTGAGCGTGTTGGGTGGGTTGGCGGTGGTCTTCTTCCTCGCGGCACGCCGGGGGCTGCGCTACCTCGAACGCCGCGCCCGCGAAGAGGGGAAGCTCACGGTCCGGTGGCAGTGAGGCAACAAAGCCGCTTGCGGCTTCGCGTGCGCCTTGGGGAACGTTCACCGCTTCAACAGCTTGTCCGCGCCGCCGGTTCTGGGTTGGCCGCGACGGTTGGTTGCGGCAGGGCGATCGCCACGACTGCGACCAGCACGCACACCACCACGCGCATCGCATCTCCTCGTTGGGCCGGAAGTGAAAGTCGCTACTTTGGCACGTCCCACGAGAACGCTTTCTTGTCTTCCTTGTATTGCAGTTTACCGAAGTCCGCGGGCAGCGCCTTCTTGGCGAACACGAAGTCCGCGTAGTCGAGCAGGTCGTCGTTGCTCGGGATGTGGCCGACTGGACGGTAGCGGATGTTGATCTTGTCCTCGGCCTTGAGGAACTCGTACACCTTCTTCGCGGCGGCGTAGGTCTGCTGCACGCCCTCCGGGTTCGTCCACGTGTCCTGCGTCCCTTCGGGTTGCAACAGCGCGCGGGGCGCGACGAGCGCCATGAGCATGTGCTGATCGACCGGCAGGCGTGTGACCTTGTCCGCGAACTGGTTGAAGTCGGGGCGGAACCAGTTCGGGAACGCGCCGACGATGTTCTTCAGTTCCTCGTTCTTCGCGTAGATGAGCCGGTATGGAGCCGAGCCGCCGCAGCCGGAGTGACTCGGCACGGTGAGCGCGATACGGTCGTCGAACGCGCCCGCGACCAGCGCCGCCTTTCCGTACCGCGAGTGCCCAGTCACGATCGCTTTCTTCGCGTCGATCTCCTTCATCTCTCCGAGCGCGTCGAGGACGCGGTGGAAGGCCCACGCCCACGCCATCAGCCCGCCGCAGTCGATCTTGTCGCCATAGAGCTTATACACGCCGGTCGTGCGCGCCTTGCCGTCGGGCGCGGCGTCGGTCAGGTTGAACGACGCAACCGCGTAGCCGCGCTTCGCGAACGTGCGGAACGACTTCGCCGAGGGCGCTTTGGGCGGGCCAAACGAGAACGCCGGCTGGAGCAGTACGGGCACGGCTTCCTTCGCCTCGCTCGGCCACGCCACCGTCACCCGCATCTGGATCGAGTTCGCGTCGTGTTCGAGCTTCACCGTGAGTTGCTGCATCGACACCTTCGCGTCCGCGTCCGTGGTTACTTCGCCGCGCGTGACGGTCATCTTCGGCTTCGGCGGGAGGTGCCCGTACTCGTAGTCCTGGAACAGGTTCTTGATCTCGTCGCGCCGTTTGGCCCAGTCTTCGGTCGTGCGCACCGGTTTGCCGTCCGCGAACGTGAACGGGTTGGGCAGTTCCTTGATCTCCGGTAGTTCGGCCGCCGGCTTGGGCGCGTCGGCCGCTGTCGCGAGACTCGCGGTCGTGAGGAGGGCGAGAAACAAGAAGAGGCGCATGGGGTAACTCCGACTGGAAGAGGTGCGACCGATTGCCGAGTGTAACTGCAAAGACTGAAAAAGTGATGAGGCGAAATGTCTTTAGAGCGCTTTCAGGAAATGCGTAGCACCTCAACGAACCGCGACCGCAAGGGAGCGGCAAAGCTCAACCACTCCCTTGCGGTCGCGGCTCGTTAAACAACGCTACACCGTTCCCAAACGCGCTCTAGCCCCGGAGGGGCTGAAAGACCAAGACGATTAAGCTCCCGGTTCGCGCTGGCTCGCCCACCACCCCGTCAGACGGCTGAGCACCACGAAGAACACCGGCGTGAGGAACAGCCCGAACGCGGTTACGCCGAGCATCCCGGCGAACACTGCGGTGCCCAGCGTGCGGCGCATCTCGGCGCCGGCGCCTTCGGCCAGCACCAAGGGCACCACGCCAATAATGAACGCGACCGATGTCATGATGATCGGCCGCAACCGCAAGCGGCACGCTTCCAGCGCCGCTTCCCAGCGCGGCGCACCGGCGTCGGCGCGCTGCTTCGCGAACTCGACGATCTGAATCGCGTTCTTGCACGCCAGACCCACCAGCACCACGAAACCCACCTGCGTGAAGATGTTCACGTCCTGACCCGCGTACAGCACACCGATCGCGGCGCTCAGGATGCACATCGGCACCACGAGAATCACCGCCAGCGGCAGCGCCCAACTCTCGTACTGCGCGGCCAGCACCAGGACCACCCGCACCACGCTCAGGATGAACGCTCGCAGCGCGGTGTCCTTCGTTTGCAGTTGAAGCAACGCGAGTTCGGTCCACTCGGCTTTCATGGTCGAGGGGAGTTTCTCGTTCGCGGTGCGTTCCATCGCGTCGAGCGCCGTCCCGGAACTGACGCCCGCTGCCGGGTTCGAGGTGATCGCCGCGGCCGGATAGAGGTTGTACCGTTGCACCATCACCGGGCCGGAGGCGTCGCGAACCGAGAGGAACGCGGAGAGCGGCACCATCGTCTCCTTCGGCGTTGGCACGGGTTTCCCGGTTGCTTTCGCTTGTTGCGCCGCTCGCTGATTTTCCTGGTCGATTCCGGCACTCTTCACGCGGAGTTTCTTCAGGTCGGCCGAGCGGCGCCGGAACTTCTCGTCGGCCTGCACGTTCACCTGCCAGGTGCGCCCGAACAGGTT
>SXID01000113.1 GCA_005772955.1 Planctomycetia bacterium | reverse complement strand
TGACGCGGCCCTTCGAAGGGCGTGCGCGGCGAACCGCGTTTCGGGGCGAGAGCGGTCGTCTCGCACCGGTTAGAAGAAAAACCCGATGCCGACGTTGAACCCGTGGATCAGACGGAAATACTTGGTGCCGTAGAGCGGGTCGATGTTCCCGAAGTTGAACCCGACCGGGTCCCGCATGTACCGGGTGTTGAAGAACGTCATCCCGCTGTATCCGAGACGGAGTTGCACGCCCTCGACCGGATACACCCACAGGTTGAGGTCGGCGGTTGCGCTGGGCACCACGTCGAACGACTCACGCCCGAACTTCGACTGCGTGGAGTCGTCGCCGAGCCGGTATTTGGCCCGTTGTTTGGCCACGTCCATGTACGCGGCCGCTGTCAGGTCTAGGCTGGCCGAGAACATGTTGCCCAGGTAGATCTCGTGCCCGCACCCAATGAACAGACCGTACATGCGCTGCGAGAGGGTGTTGGTGTAGACCGCGACGTTTTGCGGCGGGGCGTTGCCGGTCTGGTCGATGTCCACAGTGCGCCAGGTATAGCGCTCGAAGAACCACGCGAACCGGGCACCGGACAGCCCATAAACGCTACTGTACTCGGTGGCGAACATCGGAATCCGCATTCCGACTTCCGCCTGCTGGTACCGCTGCACGAACTTTGTGTCCATCACGTCGGCCGCGTTCCAGATGCCGGCTGTGTTGAACCCGGCTCCGGCGACGTCCTGCGCGGTGTCCAGTTCCGGCCCGCCAAACGCGACGGTGAAATTGAACACTGGGGACGACAGGAACGTGTCCGACAGGTCGGCCCGCGCACGGAACCCCCGCGTGAACTGCGTCGCCCCCGACGAGTAGTGGGCGTCGTACAACTGCATGTAATTCGCGTAGATTCGGGTACCCGTGTCGAACTTGTATCCAATCTCCGCCCGATACCCGGGCTGGAACTCCCGCCGCCCCATGTTGTTGGTGTTGAGCCCCACTTGCCCCGTACCGAGGAACGTGCCCGGTACGCCAGTGATCGCGCCCTGAGCATCGAAAAACCCACGGTACGCGATGTCCTGGCGGCCCAGTGCCCGCGTCTGCGTCAGCATCATGAACTCGGCCGAGATGTAGAACCCCGGCTCCCCGGCCCGCCCAGTTGGAATCGGGATCACATCGCCGCTGTTGATGGGTGTTTGGAAACCGCCCTCCTGGGCTGCGACCTCACCCGGCCAGCTAACCGCGATCGCGGCCGCCAGCACGGCTCCCCCTATGTACCGATGGCGCATAACCCAGTTCCCCCTTCGACAGTCTGCATGAACTGGCCGCGGCAGGCTCCCCAACCCGCCCCGGCCCGGCCCCGGTTTGTCCGGGAGGCCGCTCAACCGCATACGGCACTTCGCGCACTTGTTGCGGAAAGTCGCGGGACGATAACGGCAGCCCCGCCCCGGTCAAGCGATCTTCGCCCCAAAAACCGGCCCTTCACCAAGAAAAAACGCTACGTCCGCCCTGCGGCGCGAAGTTGAACCGTCACCGGCACGCGGGCAAACCGGGTCGCCTCCCCCGCCGTCGCGAGGTGGCGAAGCCACGCAAGCCGGGCAACCCCAGACCGGGCGTAGGAATTGATTCGGGTGGTCAGGAGTGAGACGTTCTGACGAGCCGGAAGCGTCCGCGACGGACAACGCTGTCCGTGTCGAGGCGCCCGGCCCTACAATACGCTCCGGTAGCGTCTCTGCTCCCGTCCATCGCTGAATGCACCGGCAACCCGTTGGTGACTGCCCATGAACTGGAAATCGACCATCGCCCTTGTGATCCTCGCGGCCGGTGTCGGCGTATGGCTGTGGAAGGGCGACACGTGGGCGCCCAACGTCGGCCGCCGAGCCACCGCGCCCGCCGACGCGCCCGCGATCTCGGCGTTCGAAGCCGACTTCACCCCGGACACCGTCACCCGCGTCGAGGTGCTGCCGGTGACGGGTGAAACGTCCGTCTTTGAGTCCTACGAAGTCCCGACCGACGAACCTGGCAAAACCCGGAAGGCCTGGAAGCAACCCGGCAACTGGCCGCTCAGCACCGCCACGGTGAGCGAACTCATCGATACGCTCGCGAACCTGCGCACGCGGTTCCAGCCGATCGCGCTACCCGAAGACGCGGACCTCGCGGTCTACGGTCTCGCGGACGCGCAGAAGCCCCTCACCGTCAAAGTGACGGCCGGCGGCAAGGAGTACGTCCTCAAGTGCGGCGAGCCGAAGGCCGGTCCTGGCGAGACCGCATTCACGCGCTCCGCGTTCGTTCGCGTAAACAACGCGAACGAAGTGCTGAAGTTCGGCCCCGACGTGATGCCCGTGCTGCGCCGCCCGGCCGAAACCTACCGGCGCCGCCAGCTCTTCTCGAACGTGGAGCGGGTAAACTTCGCGGGCGCACCGTCGTTCGGGCCGTCCGGGATGCCGGAACCCGGCGTGCCCACGACCGTTACACTTCCCAGTAACGCGGTCGAAGAGGTTCGCATCACGAACAAGAGCGTGAAGATTCTCGGACTGACGCCGTGGGCATCGAACGGCAGTTTCACCCTGAAACGCACCGCACCAACGCCCGCACCGACGGTCACCACGAAGGGCGCGGAACCGGTCGTGCAACCGGACCGGCTCGCGGATGTATGGGCGCTCGACGCGCCCGTTCGCGATCGTCTCGACCCGGCGAAACTCCAGCAGGTTCTCGCCGCGTTGCCGGAGTTGTGGGTCGAAGATTTCGTGCCCGCCGCGCAAGGCGGCTACGTGGCCGAACACCCGTTCGCCATGGCGCGGCTCTTCGCGGTCCCGGTGGAACCGTTCTTCGCCGCGGTCGTGCGGCTTCACCCTGAAACCCTTGCCGACCCGCGAGAAGAACTGCAGAAGTCGAAGCAATCCGTGAGCGTGCGCATGAAAGACGGCAGCACGGTGACAGTGAAGTTCGGCGGCACCGCGAAGGTCACCGAACGCGACGAGCAGGTGACACTCCCCAGTCCGCCCGGAATGCCGCCGCGCACGGTCACGCGGAAGGTGCCGACCATCTACCGCTATGCGCAGATCGAAGGGAACCCGCAGCTTTTCACGGTTCCGGCGGACAAGCTCGAAGGGTTGTTCGCGAAGGCCGGCGATCTCGTTGAGGCAAATGTGGCGCGGTTCGCAGTAGACGAAGTGCGGACGATCACGATCGCGGCGCCGGGCAAGCCGCCGATCGCGCTCACCCGGAAGAAGGGCAACCCGAAGGCGACTCAGGAAGACGAGAAACGGGACCGGTGGCTCATCGACCAGAAGCCGAACCCGCTTCTCGCGGACACGGCCCGCGTGGACGATCTCGTCAACCGGCTCGTGAGTTTCCGCGGCGATTCATCCACCGATCTTTACAGCACTGACCCGAAGACACGCGGACTCGACCCGGCGACCGCGACCACCATCACCGTGGTCGTGCGCGAGAACCGACCCGACGACGAACCGGAGGCGCCAGCGCGCGAGTACAAGATGTACGTCGGCGCGCCCGACTTCGCGAAGGGGAAACTCCCGCTGCAACTCGCGGGGTGGCCGCGCATCACACTCCTCGACGACCGCATCGTGACTGGACCGCCCGGTGCCGACATGGGCTGGCTCACGCCCAGGTTGTTCCCGGATCGCGTCTCCGCGATCTTCGCACGCCCGGCCATCGCGTATCGCGGGCGCAAGTTGCTCGACACCGCCGACGCGAAGCTCGTCGCGCTCACCGTGGAAGGCACCAACGGCTTCGCGCTGAAGCAAGAAAAAGCGGGCGACCGCGACGTGTGGAAGCTCGTGGCGCCCCTCGCGTCTGATACCGACCCCGCCGCCGTGGCGGGACTGCTCGCGCAACTGAGTAACCTTCAGGCGACGGAGTTCCTCGCGGAGAGCACCGCGAACCCGGCCGAGTACGGACTCGACAAGCCGAAGTTCGCGGTTCGACTCACGTTCGGCAACAACCGCACCTACAAGCTCGAAGTGGGCAGCGCACGCCCCGGAAAGCCGGGTGAGGTGTTCGCGAGACTCGACGGCGGCAACGTGTTCGGCCTCGCCACGACCACAACCGACTCACTCGCGGCCGGTCCGGTCGGGTTGCTCCCGCTGCAAGTGTGGAACGTGCCACTGGAGAAGATCACCGGTGTGGAGATCACGCGGTTCGACACCAAAGACGACACGTTCACGCTCACGAAGGACGGCACGAACTGGAAGCTCTCCGGTCCGTTCACGGCTCCGGTGCCGTTCCTGAACGCGCAGCCGATGCTCAGCGGGTTGGGCGTCCTCGGCGCCGCGAAATACGAAGCGATCGCCGCACCGGACCCGACGAAGTTCGGGTTCGACAAGCCACTCGCGAAGGTGAAGTTGACGTACACCGAGAAGACCAACGACGCAGAGAAGATCGTCATGAAGAGCGTCACCATTGGCGGCGTGACACCGGGTGGGTTCGACCGCTACGCGAAGCTCGACGAACCGACCGCGCCCGTGTTCGTGCTGCCGGTGCAGTACCTGTTCGGCGTGCAAACGTCGCCGCTCACGCTGCTGGACCGCAACCTCCTCTTCCTCGATGCGGCGAAGATCACGAAGGTGCAAATCGGCGGCGACAAGCCCGAGAACGCGGTCGCGCTCGCGAAGGATGACAAGGGCGTCTGGAAGGCCGAGGGCGCGGCGTTCACTGTCGATACGGTCGCGGCTGGGCAGTTGGTCTCGCTGCTCGCGCCGCTTCCGGTCGAACGGCTCGCCGCGTTTGGCGACGCAGTGAAGTGGGCCGACTTCGGTTTGGAGAAGCCTGAGTTCACGCTCACGGTCACAGTGAGCGGCGACAAGCCTCTAACGCACAAGATTCAGTTGGGCAAGCCGGACCCGCTCGGCGGGCGGTTCGTGCGCGTGGACGACGGCAAGGCGGTGGGCGTGATCCCCGCGTTCGCGGTACCGCTGCTCGCGCGCACCAAGCTCGAATTCGCCGACCGCACGCTGCTCACGTTCGACCCGGCCACGCTCACGACCTTCGCGCGGATGAAGGGCAAGGAAGAACTCGAACTCGCGCCGGCCGCGGCCATCGGCTGGGACGTGGTGAAGCCCGCGAAGCTGAAAGCCGACCAACCGCTGATGGACGAACTCGCGGATGCGCTCGGCCGCTTGCGTGCGGAGAAGGTCGTCGCGTTCGGCAAGAAGGAAGACGTGTTCAAGCAGTACGGTCTCGAACCGCCGGAAGCGACGCTCACGCTCACAGTGGGCGACAAGGCCGAACAGAAAATGCTGCGGTTGGGGCGCCCGGTAGATCCCGCGAAGCCGGACGGTGACCGCTATGTTGCCGTCGAAGGCGCCGCACCGGACGCGGCCGTGGCTGTGCTGCCTGGCTCGCTCACGCAGAAACTCCTCGCCGCGCCGGCGTCGTTCCGCGACCGCACCATCGTGAAGTTCGTGGACGCGGACAAACTCCAACTCGATCGCGGCGACCGCAAGGTGACCTTCTCCAAAGTGAACGGCAACTGGAAGGTGACGGCTCCGCTGATGGCCGACGCGGAGCAGGCCGCGCTCGACGATCTGGTGAACGACCTCGGCAAACTGCGCGCGGCGGACTGGGTCGCGGAGAAGCCCGCGGACCTGAAGCCGTTCGGCCTCGACCGCCCGGAAGCCACCTGGACCGTGTCCAACGGCGACAAAGTGGTGCTCACGCTTCTGATCGGCAAGACCGCCCCGGACGGGCGCATCCATGTGAGCGCCGGGACCGGTGGCATGATCGCGCTGTTGGGTAAGGAGCAGTCCGCGAAGGTGCTGGCCGAGTACCGCGTGCGGAAGCCGTGGACGATCGACGCCTTCCAGGCGGACACGGTGGAGATCACGCGTAGCGGCAAGACCTTCGCCATGCAGAAGCGCGGCGCCGCGTGGGTCGATCCGGCGGCACCGGGCGACATGATCCGCGTGCCCGCGCTCACGGAACTTCTCGGCGGCTTGACCGCGATTCAGGTGGAGCGATACGCGGTGGACGAGAAGGGCGACCCAAAGCTCTTCGGTCTGGAGACACCGGAGGTCACCCTGATGGTGACGTTCAAGGACGGCAGTACGCGAACGCTCGCGGTCGGCGGCGTGGTCGGCGGTACGGCTGACAAGCAGCGGTACGCAAAGGTAGTAGACAAGAACCGCACCGAGGTGTTCGTGCTATCGGTGGCCGATACGACGCGCCTCACGCGCGACCGGGCCGCTTACGTGCAGAAGAAGTAGACGAAATCCGTATTCTTGTAGGGTGGGTCAAGGCTTTGCGCAGGCCCACCAGCGCGACCAAAGGCACGGTGGGCCTGCGCAAAGCCTTGACCCACCCTACAAGAGGAGAACACCAATGCCAGCAGTACCTCCGATGCCGCAAGTGGACGCCGCCGAGTGGACCAAGCAGTCGTCCGGGCTGGAAGTGTGGGACGCGAAGGTGGGCGAGGGCGACGCGGCCAAACCCAGTAGCACCGTGACCGTTCACTACACCGGGTGGCTCACGAACGGCAAGCAGTTTGACAGCAGTGTGGCTCGCGGCGAGACGATCTCGTTTTCGCTTACCCGGGTCATCAAGGGCTGGCAGGAGGGCATCCCCGGCATGAAGCCTGGCGGCGTGCGCCGGCTCAAGATCCCCGCGAACCTCGGCTACGGGGCCGCCGGCGCCGGCCGCGACATCCCGCCGAACTCCGTCCTCATCTTCGAGGTCGAACTGATTTCCGCGAAGTAACGCGGAGCGCGTCTTCGTGTTTGGTTTTCGCCCTGAAGGGGCAGGACAACTTAGCCCTGGGCTCGTGCGTCGTTGTCTTGGCACCCTGAAGGGGTGCGACAACGCCACCTGTCGCAGGCTTTCAGCCTACAAATCCCGATCTTCGTACCCAGGGCGTTGCCCTGGGCTATGCTGTCCCGCCCCTTCAGGGCGAAGACCAAGATCACCGAACGTCAGCGGCGAAGCAGTCGCCATGTCAGCAGCATGCCGGCACTGCCCATCACGACGTTGGCGGCCCAGCACCCGGTCACGAGCGGCACCTTGCCCGTCTTGCCCATGTCGGTCCCGGCCAACAGCAGCGGGTAGTAGACGAGCAGCGTCGGGATGAAGCACACGACGAACGTGCTGAGGTAGTCGGCGCGGTTGGCCCAGATGCCGACCGGACACCCGATCAGCGCGAACACGAGGCAACTCACCGCCAGCGCGGGCCGCGCGTGCACCTCCGCTTGCAGGTTGCGAACCTGGCGGTTTTTCGCGTCAATCTGGTACTTGTAGGCCCGCATCTCGGTCTGGGCAAAGGCGCGGGAGGTAGAGTCGGGGAGGCGGTCAATCTCGATCTGCCTCACGTCCCGCTGGGCCACAATCTGGTCGCGCTCCGCAGCCACGACCGCGATGCGATCCGGCAACCGGTCCCACGTCAGCGTGCTGATCTTCAGCTTCGCCTCCTTGCCACTAACCGAGTCGGGCAGGTCCATCGTGAACGCGCCGCTCGTGGCGCTGGACCCGGTCGCGTTCTTGCCGTCGATGACAAACCGGTCCGGTTCGATCGACATCGTGCCGTTGACCAGATCCACGCGCAGCCGAGCCTCGTGCATCCGGGCGACGAAGTCGTACCCCTTCACCACCTCGGCCCCGGTCCGCTCGTCTTTGACCTTCAGACGCCGCTTGATGACCACGTCGATGAGCCGCTTCCCCTGCACGTCGCGCACGTACAGCACGTACGGCAGGCTCGGATGAACCAGCCGCCGGTCCCGGCGGAGCGTGTTGTAGAGCACCTCTTCCGGGTCTGAGAGGATCTGCTCGTAGAACATCTGCTGGGTCTGCGGAATCGTGGTGTGGTACAGCCCCGCGGTCGCGCCGGTGGTGAGTAGGCCGAGCAGTAGGGTCGGCCGCACGATGCCGAACAGGTGGACCCCAGCCGCTTTGAGCGCGACCACTTCGTTGTCGTGCGACAACCGCCCGTACACCACGCACACCGCGAACAGCGTCGTCGCTGGGATCGTGATCGGCAGGATGCTCGGCACCAGCAACGGCATTGCGCGAATCAACTGGGCCAGCGACAGCCCTTGCTGCGCCGCCTGCTGCACCGCCACCACGATCAGGAACAAGCCGGTGAGGGAGCCGACCGAGAGCAGGAATACCCGCACCAGTCCCCAGAAAATCATCCGGTTCAGGGTACTGCCTAGCACGCATTCTCCTCGCCTGTGGCGAGGAGAGTTGCGAGTGACGAGTTGCGAGTGACGAGCCGAAAACAGAGACGCTGCTTTGTGTTCGGCTCGCAACTCGCAACTCGCGACTCGCAACTCTCCCGCTATTTCCCCGTGAGCCGGCCGACGCCGCGTTTGAGCCGGTCGAGCACGGCCTTCGTCGGCTCCGTGATCAGTGGGACCGGTTCCGGGCGGTACTTCAACTCGCCGTTCTCACGCACCATCTTGATCGTAAACAGGTTCTTGCTCAGGAACGCGGTCAGGTCGCCCACCGGTGTGTCCCGCATCTGTTTCAACACCTGCGACCAAACCGTGTAGAACTCGAATTTCACGTAGTCGCCGCTGGTGTCGAGTTCACCCGATCCGCCCAGGCAGATGGCTTTGCCAATCAGGTCGAGTTGATCGACCTTGACGCGATCGCCTTGAACGCGAAACACAACGTGCGCCTGTTCAAACGCGGTCTTGTCCGGCGTCTGGAGTTTCAGCACTTTGACCAGATTGAGGAGAACTGGCAGGTTGTACATGCGGCCCGTGGGCACATCGACCTTGCCGCTTCCTTCGACCACGAGCCGCCCGGTTTTCGGGTCCGGCTTGTTGAACAGCAGCAGTTGCGCCTGAGCGATGCCCTTGAGGTCAGCGTCGGAACCGAGCTTGTAGTGCCTCGCCACCTCTTCCAACTGAACGTCGGTCGCGGTGAGCAGCACCTCGTAGCGGGTCGCGTCGGTGAGGACAACACGCGCCTGACCGCCGAGCGAGCCGTGGAACAGGTCGCCAGCCACGTTGAGGAACTGGAGCGTGGTGGGCAAATAGTGACCGGGTCGGGCTGGATCCGGCGACTGCGGGTCGGCACGCACCTGACACCGCGCCACCGCGACCGGCAACTGCAACACCAGCGCGCGATCCAACCACACGTTGCCGCGAATCGCGCCCAGATGTGTTCCTTCGTACCGCCCGCGGCACGCGATCGACCCGAACGCATCCTCCCACGGGATGCCCGTGTCGAACGACGCGCCGAACAGTTTCAATTCCGCGTCCCAGTAGATGACGGGATCGGGTGAAGAACCTCTCCCCCCTGCCCCCTCCCCCAAGAAGGGAGGGGGAGCAGAACCAGGAGAAGAAGCGCGGGCGACAACGGGCGTGCCGTCTGCTTGAAGCCCCTCCCTTTTTTTGGGAGGGGTTGGGGAGGGGTTGCCTTCTTTCCCGTCCGGCGGTGAACTCACGACAAGGTGGCTGACCACCAGTTCCGTACCGCCCTTGAGTTGAAGTTCCTCGACCGCGGCGCCGAGTTTGCCGGGCAGTGCTTTCTTGAGCGCCGCGTCCGCGATGCACGGTTTCACCTCGATGCCGCCGAGGTTTGCCCAGATCGCGCCGTCCGGGTAGAACCGCACCTCGCCAGCCGCGAGTTTCACGCGACTCGGCCCGTGCCGCGCGGCCATGTGTGCCACGTCGAGTCGGTTGTTCTTGTACTCCAACCAGCCGGAAAAGTCGGTCAGTTCGTAGGGAAAGAACTTCGGTATCACGGTCGGCCCAGAGAACCCAAACGTGACTTTCACGTCGGTGGCCGGGTCCAGCGGTGGGTTGAAGTCGGGGCGATCGAGAGGCGGCGCGCGATCGAGCACTTCCACGTCGGCCGCGAACGTGAGATTCCCGCTAGGCTGGAAAGCGGACCACAAGTTATCCGCCTTCACGGCCACGAGCGCGGCGCGCAGGTCCGCGTCCAGAGGCACGTTCGTCCCACCGACGTGGACCACGAGCTTGCGGTCGCGACCATCCGGCAGCGGCCGCTTCGCGCCGTTCATCCACACCGGCATGCCGGCGTGAGTCGCGGTGAAACCGTCGAAGATGATCTCGTCGCGGTCCGGCGGTGTGCGAATCGGTTCGCTGGGCCTGAGTGGTCGCGTGGCGTCTGTCGAGGTCGTACGCACCACAAGCCGGCCTTTGAGTTTCTCCAGCGGATACGGGAACGCGGTGTAGTTCAGTTTCCCGTCCTTGATGTCGATGCGGAACTCGTTCTCGATCAAGTTCACGCCCGCGTGCTGGGTGATCTCGGCGACGAAGTCGCCACGCCCGCTGGCACGGAACTCGCGCACGATCGCGGCGTACTTGGGCGGGAATGCGGTATACAGTTGCTCGTCCACCGGGACGTTCGTGCCGGTCACGCGGAGACTGAGCGCGGGGTCCGGCCCGTCGCCGTCGATGCGGCCCTTCATCGTGACGAACTGCCCCGCGGCTGTGCCGACCAGGTCGATCGTAGTGCTCTCGGCTCCGAGATTAGTGCTGGTGCGCTTCACCAGTCCCCGCACGTCGGACACCGGGAAGCGGAATTTCTCGTAGGTCATACCCGCTTGTTTGGGGCGCACTTCGAGATCGCGTTTCCAGCCCGCGGCCTCGCGCGTGAACTTGTACGCGAGATCGACTTGCCCGGTCGGGCTGAACATCCGCCGGCCCTTCTTCACTTTCTCCGGGAGCTTCTCAAACAGCGAGTCATCGAGCGGCACACCGGTTACGGACACGTCGAGTTTCTGGAGCCGGTCCTCGATGCGCCGAAGCGGGTCTTCGCCCGCGACCGGGGCAACGGGCGGCGCGTCGGGGCGCGTTTCGAGTGAGATGCGGAGTTTCGCCGCGCCGATCTGCGCGGTCGCGTCGTCCACTTTGACACGCCCGTCCACGCTGCGCACGGTGGCCACGATTTTCTCGATCGGGCCTGGCAGATCGGGGTGTTCAAACCGCGCGCCCTTCACGTCAAACTTGACATCGTGGCGCCACTGCGGCACGGTTTCCGGCGCGTACGTGAGATCGGCTTTTACGTTGGCGACGGCGCTGAGTTTCGCAAGGTGTGGGGCCGCTTCCGGGGCGAACCGCTGCGCGGTCGAAATGGCCGCCTCGCCCACCGGGAACTCAGCCAGTTCCACCGACAGTGACAGGTGATTGTTGATCCGGTTAAGTCGCCCGCGGACGTTGACCGGGCCGAATGGCTGCGATGCGCCGGTGGCCTGCACGGTCAGCGTCGGGAGGGGGTCGTTGAGCAGCGTCCCCTGCACGTCGGTGAAAGTCGCGGGGGGCAGGCCGCCGGCTGCGCGGTCGCTCACCGTGACCGTGGCGCCCTTCACCACAAACGTGGGAACCGGCTTGTCCGCTGGTCCGGTCTTCACGACCGCGGCGACATTCCACTTCCCGCCCACGGACCGCTCGATGCGGATCGTGGGGTTCTCCAGTTCGACTTTGCGGATCACGAGTTTGCCACGGTTCAACTGTTCCTTGTCGTGAAACATGATCGCGTTGGGTACGACGAGGAAAGGCTGATCGGGTGCGTCGCCGCGGCGAGTGAGTCGCAGGTCGGTCACGGCAATTCCGCCGAGGATCCGCATCCGCGCGGAGCCGACGTGAACGTCCACGTCCTCGAATTGTTCGGAGAGAGTGGCGATAACTTTTTCGCGCACGCGGTCGGGGCTGATCCACGAATTGGCAACCCACGCGAGCGCGGCGAGAGCCGCAACCCCGGCGAGGATCAACCCGCGGATAAGCCAACTACGAACGCGCATCCGTGCCAGTCCCGGTGTGTTGCCGCCGCGCCGCCGGTAAACGTCCGAAACGCGCGAGCGGCGGGACAATACGCAGAGTTCGTGTTCTGGTCAATTCCGAGTGCCGGGGCCGGAAGTCGCGGACGGATAAGAGTTGCCTTTTTCGCGCCGGTCATTCATCGTGGGCGTAACCCGCACGCGCGTTCAGTTTCCCAGGGGTTGCGCTCGAGGACCCGCTCCACCCCTGGCTACCATCCGCCGCCCTCTCCGAGGGCTGAAAACACCTGCCGCTTAACGCCTCACCCCGTTCAGGAATCTTCCATGTTCCATGTTCGCCTGCTTGTTGTTGCTTTCTTTGTCGTACTAGCAGGAGGTTTATGCCCCCCGCTCGCCCAGAGTGCCGAACTGCTCACGCCGGAAAAGGCGAAGACCGCATTCCTCAAGTTGCTCGACCGGCCGAAAGTGGCGGCCGAGGTGACCGAGGACGCGAAGCCAGTCGAGAAGGGGAAACTGGTGTACTCGCGCTGGTCGTTCGTGAGCGAGAAGAAAGACGGCGTGGTCGAGCGCGTGCCGGTGCTGATGGTTTCGCCCGCCGGAGCGAAGGGCAAGTTACCGGTGATGATCGTGCTGCACGGCACCGGCGGGAGCAAGGACGGCGTGCAGTCGTGGCTCGAAGACTTCGCGAAGCTCGGGGTGATCGGCATCGCGATCGACGCACGCTATCACGGCGGGCGCGCGAACGCGGGGAAGGGTTCGACGGCCTACGTCGCGGCCATCACGAAAGCGTGGCAGACGCCCGCAGGCAAGCCGATGGAACACCCGTTCTACTACGACACCGTTTGGGATCTGTGGCGGCTCGTCGATGTTCTGGCGAAGCGCGACGACATCGACGCGAAGCACATCGGCATGATGGGCATCAGCATGGGCGGTATCCAGACGTGGCTCGCGGCGTCGGTGGACGATCGCGTCACCGTCGCGGCCCCGCTAATTGGCGTGCAGAGTTTCAAGTGGAGCCTCGAAAACGACAAATGGCAGGGCCGCGCGAACACCATCAAAGCCGCGCACGAAACCGCCGCGAAGGACATCGGCGAACCGGTAGTGAATAAGAAGGTGTGTCGCGAACTGTGGTCGAAGGTAATTCCCGGCATTCTCGACGACTACGACTGCCCGAACCTGTTGCCGCTGTTCGCGACCGGCGCGCGCGCGCTGTTCATCGCGAACGGCGACATGGACGGAAACTGCCCTGTGGAGGGTGCCAAGATCGCGATCAAGGCGGCCGAAGACGCCTTCGCGAAAATCGGCGCGAAGGATAGATTGGTGGTTCGCGTGAACGCGGGTGTTGGTCACAAGGTCACCGATGACGACCGCAAAGCCGCGATCGAGTTCTGCGTGAGGTGGCTGAAGTGACGTCAGGCCGCTTGCGGCTTCGCGGATTGCGAAGCCACGGGCGGCTCGTCAGTACAATCACCACATCCTTTTTCCCGAGGTGCGCCCATGAGACGACTCGTTCTCTCCGCGCTACTGCTCCTGTTGCTCGGTGCGCCGGCGCGGGCCGACCTGCCGCCTCCGCCTCCGCCACCGCCGCCGCCGCCGGGTGAAACAACCGGGGGCGTTGTCGCGGGCGTTGCGACTGTGGCTGGGTTGATACTCGCGGGAATGTGGGTCGCGCGCTCGCGGCGCCGAACGCAACCGCAAGGCTAACCGCGCATGTCCGTCGTCGCTCCTGCCATCGATGCACCCGTGGCCCGCGTGCCGGGACTCGCGCTCGCGCTCGGCTTCGTCGGCTTGGCGGTTGGCGCGGCCGTGCTGTCCGGCACACTGCCAATCGCGTTCGCGTTCGCGACGGTGTTCCTGTTCGCCGGACCGCACAACTGGTTTGAGGCTCGCTACGCGCTCGGCCGATTGCCCGCACGCACCGGGAAACTGTGGGGCTTCTTCCTCGTCTCCGCGTTCGGCATCGTCGGGTTGAGCGGTGCATACGCGGCGTTGCCGTTCGCAATGTCGTACTCCGACCTCGGCATGAGCCTGTACGCCGGGTGGTGTACCGCGTTGCTGTTCTGGATCGCGATTCTCGTGTGGATGCGATCACGCACGAACCCGCGGTTCGACGGCGGCTGGGTGTGGCCGGTCGCGTGTCTCGGATGCGCTGGCGTGTGGCTGAACCCGATCGCGCTGCCGATGGCGCTCGTGTATCTGCACCCACTCATGGCGCTGTGGTTACTCGACCGCGAACTCGCGCGATCGCACCCCGCGTGGCGCCGCGCGTACAGGCGCGCGGTCGCGAGCGTGCCGCTGTTGCTTCTCGCATTGTGGTGGCAACTTCGCGACTCACCGGAGTTACCGGGCACGGATCAGGTCACGCTCGCGTTCGCACCGAGGGCGGTGCGCGCCGAAACGCTCACCGACCACGCCGGTGCGTGGGCAATGCCCAGCGTGTCGCCGTACTTCCTGGTCGCAGCGCACACATTCCTGGAGATGGTGCATTATGGCGTGTGGGTTGTACTCATTCCGCTCGTCGGGATGCGATCGTGGCCGTGGCAACTGAAAACGATCCCCGCGGCGCGCCGGAGCCGGAGTTGGTCACACGCGGTCGCTGCGATCCTGCTGTTTGGCCTTTCGGTTGTGGTGGTGCTGTGGGTGTGTTTCGGCATCGACTACGAAACGACGCGCCGCGTGTACTTCACGGTGGCGATGCTTCACGTCCTCGCGGAAGTGCCGTTTTTTCTGCGGATGGTGTGATGACTTCTGCCTTCTGTCCTCTGGAACTGCGATGCCCGCCCCGGAATACCTCCGGTTGATGCTCGTCGGCTACCTCATCACCATCGCCGTCGAAACGGCGGTGTTGGTGGCGTTGCTAGCGCGCCGACACTCGATTCGCGTGCGCGTCTTCGCCGGCGTGTGGGTGACCGCGTGTACGTACCCGGTCGTGTGGCTCGTGCTACCGCCGCTGTTCCACGCGGACCAGCGGTGGCTCTACTTGCTCGTTGCGGAGACGTTCGCACCGGTCGCGGAGTGCGCGATCTTCTGGCTTGCGTTCGTGCGCCCACACACGCTGCGGAAACAACCCGTTACCAACGATGCCGAAGAAGTCTGGGAACCGCCACCCGGAAATCGCGAGACGCTCCGCGACTTCGCGACGATCACACTCGCAAACCTGTGTTCGTTCGGGTTGGGTGAGGTGCTGACCGGATGGGGGGTGTGGCGCTAGAGGTTCGGACTCGCAGTCCTCACGCTCCGCGTGAGGTCCAGACGCCACTGATGCTAGAGCGCGTTTGGGAACGGTGTAGCGTTGTTTAACGACGAGCCGCGACCGCAAGGGAGTGGTTGAGCTTTGCCGCTCCCTTGCGGTCGCGGTTCGTTGAGGTGCTACGCATTTCCGGAAAGCGCTCTAAGCCAAGGTGAGTGGTTCCTCACGCGAAGCGTGAGAACTACGATCTAAAGGTCGGTGCGATACTGGCCGCCGTAGACGGATTCGCGAATCGAAGACCGGACTCGCATGAGCCGCGTCAGAACTGCCTGGCCGGCGGTCGCGGTGGCGCCGGGGAACGCGACATACACGTACTTGGTCGGGAGTGGCGCGGCGACGACGAACCCAAGCCCGCCGACCGACACGTCGCGGCACCAGGTCGGGACCGCGGTGTCAATGCTGCCGTCACTGTGAACCGGATACAAGGTGATCGCGGTGTTCCACGCGACCCGCGGACTGCGCCGTCGGTCCTGCACATTCCCCAGTTGTGTTCTCACGTCGGCCAACAACTTCGGCATCAGGTCTTGCGCGTCGCGTGCGAACTTCTGGTCGGGAGTTCCGAACAGCCGCACCGCCGCCGTTACCTCGCCCACCGCACGCCTGGTCGCTGACAGCGAGATCGTCACCTCGAACCCAAACTTCTTGCCGCCGAATAGCCCGCCGCCGCCCGCGTTGCGCTTCAACAGGAGCCGGGTCGGCTCCGGTTGTTCCACCGACACGCCCCACTGTTCGCCGATCACGCTCAACTTGAGCGGCACCACCGCCGCGGGCACAGTCGAAGGGAACTGGCACACCCACCCGCCGTCCGCGAGTCGGCCCAAGTCGCCGGGAATGTGCGGCACGTACCCTCCGCCAGCGGCCGCGGCCACCACCGCCTCGGCAAACGACTGCGGGTCCAGCGGCAGTTCGTCGGACTCCATACCGAGCAGCAGGCCAACCGGGACAACGGAACGGATTTGTTGCAGCAGCACCCGCCCGGCCGCAACGTCGTCGATGAACGGGGCTGGCGTCTCGATCATCCGGGGGAGCGGGGTGACGACGGGGCCAGAATCGCGCCGCGGGTCGGATGGGAATTGGCTCTTGCGCACGGCGGGTACCAGCGCCGGGAGCGCGCCGCGGTTCGTGTCTGGCACCGTCAGGTATGGCTTCGCCGGGGACATGCAGTTCTGGGTCGGCACACCAGAGTGACTACGGCCGGGTGTGCGCATCGACGTGGACTGCTCGACAACCGACGAAGCATCACCGGCAGGCTCATCCTGACCGCCGACATTCATCTCGGCCACGGACCGATCGACCCGCGCGCGGCGGATGTTCATCCCGACGTTCGGAATCGCAGTCACGCTCTCGGCTACCATGAGAGCCTGCACGAACGCAAGGCACGACGGGAACCGATCCTCCGGTTTCTTCGACAGAGCCTTCGCGACAACCAACTGGTCGGCCAGCGGCAACCCCACAAGGTTCGGCTGAGTCGAGACGTGCTGAAGCATCAACTGTTGCGGTGTGCGCCCCAAGTACGGGAAGTCGCCGGTGAGCAACTCATGGTACACGAGCGAGAGGCTGTACTGGTCGGAGCAACTGCTCGGTGTGCCGTGGAGAACTTCCGGTGCGACATAGCGGGGCGTCAGCCCGCGATTCACGGTGTTTGGCCCTTCGAGTTGTGCGATGAGACCGTAGTCGCCAACTTTCACGTGCCCGGACACGAGGAACAGGTTAGCCGGTTTGACATCGAGGTGTTGAAGGCCGAACTTCCCGGAGATCACGTCAAGCGCTTCGGCGGCGTCGGCGAAATACGCAAGCAGTTCGTCTCGGGGAATCCCGGGCAGCCCGCAAGCGCGGCACTCGCGGAACCGGTCCTGAAGTTGCCGGTCAGCGAGTTCCATCACCATCACGAGTTCGCCGTCGAGTTGTTCGACGCGTTCGAGGGTGAGCAGGAACGGGTGGCGGATTGCTTTAATCTGCTCGAACGCGGCGAGTTCCTGACCGAACCGCTCGCCACCGCGCCCGTCTTCGGCGTCGGACGAAACGAACTTGATAGCCTTGTGCAGCCCGCCGGGTGCTTCGCACTTCCAGACTTCACCGAACCCACCGCGCCCGAGTGGGGAAAGCAACCGGTAGCCCGGCAGCGGCTCGGAGCCGGCCTGTTTCGTGTACGCTCGGTAGGTGCCGCTTTCAGCGGCCGGGACTGGTGGCATAAAACGCTGGCGCAAAGGAGGTCATGAGTCTGAGGCAAGTGTAGGGCGTGAATGGGCACGGTGTGTCGAAAATGCCGTCTCAGCCCCAACGCGAATTCAGGTGCCGCGCGAAAAATCATGCCGAAAGCCGTAAGCGGCTCCGATTTCGTTGGTTACTGCTCGCCTTCGCCGTCATCGTCGGGTGTTGCGTCGTCTTCCGCGATGTTGGTCTTCATCACCTCCGCGAGCAGCACGGTGGCGTAGCTGCCGGCCGGGAGCGTGAAGCTCAACCGCAAGCCGTCAGGCTCCCAGGCCGAAGTGAGGTCGTCGAGGTACACGAGGTTCTGGCGCCGCGTACCCATCACCAGTTTGCCGAACCCCGCGAACGACGCGGTTGACAACTTGTTGTCGCTCAACACGACGGCTTCGCGCTCGGCCGCGACACCTTCCGCGGGGAACGTCTTCTTGCCGAACATCGGGCCAGCGGTGACCGTCTCGCGCGTGTCGAAGCGAGCTTGCTCCGCGGGAACGTCCTTCGCAACGAACATCCCGCCGAACGGCCACTTCGTCATCACGTCGCCGTCGAGCACGGTGCGAAACAGGTTGTCGCGCATCCGACGCGAAAGGTAGTCGTTAAAGAGAAGTGACTGCACCGCGCTGAGCGCGAACCGGAACAGGAACGGTCGGATGCGCCGGGGTGCTTTCCCCGCGAGGCACTCGAAACCCAGATCCACTGTGCCGCCATCGTGGCCGAACCGCTGCGGACCGTAATAGTTCGGCATCCCGTGCGTGCGGATACGGTCGAGGATTGCGTCAACGGGCGCTGATCGCGCGGCGTCGCGAATGAGGATGACGAACCGGTTACCGCGCAGGTGGCCCGGTTTGAGCTTGTTCGTGTGCCGCCCGGTCTTCAGAACTTGCACGCCTTCGCCGTCGATCTTCGCGATCTGTGGTTCGCACTCCTTCGGCACGCTCACCCACTGCCGCGTGACCGCGTGTCGGTCCTTCAGCCCGGCGGTGCCGACGTTACCGGGGTGCGTGTTGAGCTTTCGCGCGATGGTCTGGGCGAAGAACTCCGGCGCGACGCCGCGCTTCTCGATCCACAGGTAGAGGTGATCGCCTGAGCCGCACGGCTCGTAGGACGGCACTTCTTCGACCTCGAAGTCTTCGTTCTGCGCGCGAATGCGCCCGCCCGTCCCTGGGAGGTCGGCGGTGAACAGCGGCGGACTCATCGCGGGGTGCTGCATTGACACAAGCCTCTGGAGTGAGGCGTCATTGTACCACCGCGAGCGAATTGGAGATGCGTTGTCGAACCCGGTGCGTTTGCGGAGTGAGCGCGAACGCATCTACCGTTACTCTTTCACCCACAAATAGAAGCCGACGGTGGCGATCGCACCACTCTCGTCGAATTTCCTCCCGCCCTTGCTGTCGAACCGCTTGCCGTAGATGCCGATGACGAACGAACCGTCGCCGCTGCGCATTGCTTCGGGCGAAGGCTTGCGGCTCTGCTCGCCGTACCACTCGCTCACGTAAGCGTCCTCCGCGACGAGGCTCTTCGCTCCTCGCTTCATGAACGTGAAGGCGACCCCCTCCAGCGCACCGCCACCCGCGACCACGATTCCGCCAATCGCGTAGCCGTCGCGCGCCTTGACGGTTATCACATTGTCCGTCCACCCATAGCCGATACCGACCTTCTCGCCGGTGGCTGTCAACCAGATCGGGCGCAAGGCCGAGATGACGTCCGTGGTGCCCGCCTTCCCGAGACCGAGTTCGAAGCCAACGAGGATCGCCCCGTCTTCGCGATACTCGCGGTAGTCGTTCTTCGCGAACGCGCCGCCTGCGGGGTTCGTCTGTCGAACCCCGGGTTTGAGAATCTTTGGTTCGGGCGTCACGGGCGGGTTGGGCGGGTCTGGCGGAGTGGGATCGACCGGTTGAGGTTTCGGGTCCGGGTTCTGCGGCAAAGGATCGGCAGGTTGGGGGTTCACTGGTGGGGGGATCACCGGTTGAGGGGCCGGAGGAGCGGTGAATCCGCCACCACCGCCGCCGCGGTTGTCGTTGACCTGAACGTTGTCCTGGTTTCGCGCGGCCCGTCGCTGGGCCTTGAGTACGACGACGCCGATGCCGAGGGCGACGAAGAACGCCACGGACAGTAAGCTCACTACGACCGATCCAGATGATGACTCGTCCTCGTCTCTTCGCCTGTTTCGGGGCATGGCGTTCACCTGTGGCAGTGGGTCAAAGCGTACGTCTGTAAGTGTTTCTATCCTTGTACGCGTGCCGTGGCCAACGCAAGGCCCCCTCATCACACGCTCTCTTTTCGGCTTGCGTCCCGAGCGCGGGTCGATTCCAATCAAGCTCTCCCCATCACACGTTTCGTGGACATTCTTTCGGGTACCATCATGCCCACCACACGTTCCCGCCTTCGCGGGTTCACACTGATCGAACTGTTGGTCGTGATCGCGATAATTGCAATCCTGATCGGATTGCTGCTCCCCGCGGTGCAGAAGGTGCGCGCGGCGGCCGCGCGCATGAAGTGCGCTAACAACCTGAAGCAACTTGCCCTCGCGTGCCACGGGTACGAGAACGCCAACGGCAAACTCCCGCCCGCCGGGGTAGGGTACGGGTGGTGCGGGAGCCAGCCGGGCGGGACCGGCGACACCGTGATTCAGAACATGAGTGGGTGGGTGCTCGTCCTCCCGTACATCGAACAGAACAGCCTGGCCGCCCGGCTCGACACAATGGGCGCGTTCAGCAACCAAGTCTTCATCCCCAGTAACTGCTGCAGTTCGGGCAACTTGAACGGCACCCTCGCCAGCAATCCGGCAACCAACGGCAACGGCGTGCTGATGTCCACGGTGATCACCACGTTCGTGTGTCCGACCGACAATGGTAACCGCGTCGAGCCGGTCAGTTCCTTCTACTCCCCGAGCGGCTCGCACACCGGCGCGCTTGTGAACTACGACTTCATCACCTCGCAGAACGACTCCGGGCTGACGTTCACTGGGAACGGCTGCAACTACTGGAAGCGAACGGCGGCGGGCGGACGGTACATGTTCGGCGAGAACAGTAACGCCAAGATCACCGACGTGACCGACGGGACGAGCAACACGTTCATGCTCGGCGAGTCCACGGTCGCGGTGTACAACGGAGAAGCAAACTCCTGGGGCTACCGTGCGTGGGTGATGACCGGGGTGGACCCGGCCGCGGGCATCAACGACTGGACTTGGTCCAGTCTCCCGGTGCCGGTTCCGGGCCAGCTCGGGAGTTGGGGCCGTGCCGGGAGCCTCCACAACGCCGGGTGCCACTTCGCGATGGGCGACGCCTCCGTGCGATTCGTGCGGGAGTCGGTCGCCTCCACCACACTCCGTCAGGTGGCCCTGATGGCCGATGGCTCGGTCGCGACCACCGATTAACTTTTCGTGCCGCGAATTGGGGAAGAAGCATGCGCTTTGCGTTCGCAACGGGTCTGTTGGTCGCCCTCCTCGCCGCGGTCGGGTGCGGCGACAAGGGAAACGACGGCCTCACGCCCGTCAGTGGCACAATCACGGTGGACGGCGGACCGGGCAACGCGGCGGCGGTGACGTTCGTTCCCACGGGCAGCACGCCCGGCAACGGCGGCCACGGCAGCACCGACGCGACCGGCCGGTACGAGATCACCACTCCGCAGGGGAAGAAAGGACTCGCCCCCGGAGAGTACAAGGTGACCGTGAGTTACCGCCGGAACGCCGATGGCAGCGTGCCGGACCCGAACGTGCCGCCGATCGAATCGTCGGCACGCGAACTGCTCGCGTCCAAATACAGCGACCGCGAGAAGACCGAACTGACCGCGACCGTGACCGCCGAGGCCAAACCGCACGACTTTTCACTTCCGACCAGCAAGAAGAAGTAACTGACACTGCGTCCACACGTCTTCAAGGGAGTGGGTTTCTGCCGCGCCCTCTTACAATACGGTAAGACCATCTCAACTTTCGGAGCTTACCGCGATGCCCGCGATGACGATGACCGAGAAGATTCTGGCCCGCTCCAGCGGCAAGAGTAGCGTTGTCCCTGGCGAAAACGTCTGGACCAACGTGGACGTGCTCATGACGCACGATGTCTGCGGTCCTGGCACGTTCGGCGTGTTCAAGAAGGAGTTCGGCCCGAACGCGAAGGTGTGGGACAAGGACAAACTCGTCCTCATCCCGGACCACTACATCTTCACCAAAGACGCGATGGCGAACCGCAACGTGGACGTGCTGCGCGCGTTCGCAAAAGAACACGACATCAAGTACTTCTACGACGTGGGCACCGAGAGCTACAAGGGCGTATGTCACATCGCGCTGCCGGAAGAAGGCCACACGCGGCCCGGCGAGGTGCTGCTCGGCACCGATAGCCACACCTGTACCGCGGGCGCGTTCGGCGAGTTCGCCACCGGCATCGGCAACACGGACGCGGGGTTCGTCCTCGGCACCGGCAAACTGTGGCTCAAGGTGCCGCCCACGATGCGGTTCGTGTTCCACGGGAAGATGCCGCCGTACCTGATGGCGAAGGACCTCATCCTCGCGGTGATCGGCGACATCGGCGTGGACGGTGCCACCTATCGCGCGATGGAATTCGACGGCGACGGCGTGTACGCGCTCAACATCGAAGAGCGGATGACGCTCTGCAACATGGCCATCGAAGCCGGTGGAAAGAACGGCATCATCGCGGCGGATCAGGTCACGTTCGACTACGTCAACAAGCGCAACGCCGGGCAGAAACCCTACAGTGCGGTGAAGACCGACCCTGGCGCGAAGTTCGACTTCGAGAGGGTCTACGACGTTACCAAGATGGAACCGGTGATCGCGAAACCACACTCGCCGGACAACAAGGCGACCGTGACCGAGGTAAAGGGCACGAAACTGGACCGCGCGTACATCGGCAGTTGCACCGGCGGGAAGTTAACCGACTTCAAGGCCGCCGCGGGATTGCTCAACGGCAAGACGGTGAAGATCGACACGTTCGTGGTGCCCGCGACGACCGAAGTTGCGCGCGGTCTGGACACTGAGAAAATCGGCGGGAAGTCGCTTCGCGACATCTTCCTCGCGGCGGGCGCGAAGATCGGCGAAGCGAGCTGCGCCGCATGCCTCGGCGGGCCGTCGGACACCTTCGGCCGATTGAACACACCGATCAGTTGCATCAGCACAACGAACCGCAACTTCCCCGGGCGGATGGGTCACAAGGAGGCGAAAGTGTTCCTCGCCAGCCCGCTGACGGTGGCCGCGAGCGCGCTGGCCGGCACCATCGCGGACTGCCGCGACCTTCTGGTCTGATGGAACGAACCGAAGAGGATCGAGCGATGACCCATATTCTCGCCAACGAAGAGATGACGAAGCAGTTGGCTGCGGCCGACGGCCCGGTGAACATTGTGGACGACAAGGGAACCGTGATCGCGGTCTGCGAACCGGTCCGGTTCCCGCACTCGCCGTACACCCGCGAGGAACTGGAAGCCGCGCGTGCCGAGGCCCGAGAGCACTCGGAGCGAGGCCTTTCCATAGCAGAAGTCCTCGAGCGACTCCGGCGGCTCGACGAGCAGAAAGGCGCGGTATGAACTACCGGGTCATCTGGACGCCGCTGGCGGTCGTGCAGTTGAACACCCTTTGGCTGGCGGCTTCGATTCGCGGCCCGATGACCGCCGCGCGCGCGATCGATCCGGAACTCGCGGCCCGCCCGCACACCGCCGGAGCGCCGCTGTTCGACACGGTGTACGAGTACATTCGCCCTCCGCTCGGCGTCGAGTTTGAGGTGATCGCTGCCGACCAGCAGGTACGAGTACTGACCTGTTGGAGTACCGCGACCGGTCGCCCGGCCGTGACCGGTAACTGACCGAAAGGCATTCCCATGCCCCGGCCGTTCGTCGCGCTCGCTTTCGTCTTCTTCGCGTTCATCGCACTCGCACCTGCGGCGCCGGATGCGCCCAAGCCTGAAGACTTCGTCACGGTGCAGAAGGGCACGCTGCCGATCATCATCTCGGCTCCCCACGGCGGGCGCAAGAAAGTCCCCGATGTGCCCGAACGCGTCGGCACTGGCCTCACCAATTTCCAAACTGTGCGCGACGAGAACACCGCCGAACTCGTCGAAAAGCTCGTGACCGAGATCGAGAAGTTGCTTGGTGCCAAGCCGTGGGTCGTCATCGCGCGGTTTGAGCGCAAGTACCTCGACGTGAACCGGTCGCGCGAACAGGGCTACGAGAGCGACAAGGCCAAGCCCTACTATGACGCGTACCACGACCCGCTCGCGGCCGCCTGCAAGGCCGTCAAGGAGAAGCACGGACGCGGCATCCTCCTCGACATCCACGGGCAGGCCGCGTTCACGGGCGCGATCTGTCGCGGTACGCAGAACCTCAAGACCGTGAAGTTGCTCAAGGACCGCAACGGGATGCCCGCGATCCGCGGACAGAACAGCATCCTCGGCCGCATGGAGAAACTCGGGTACAAAATCATGCCGCCGACTGACGCGGCTGAAACCGCGAAGGAAGAGGCGCAGTTTACCGGCGGGTACATCGTCGCGACCTACGGCAGCCACACCGCGTTCGCGATCGACACGATCCAGGTCGAACTCGGCTCCAACCTGCGTGCGAAGGACAAGTACACGACCACGGCGACAGACCTCGCGGATGCGATTCGCACGTTCCACGATGCGTACCTGAAAGACGAGAAGAAATAGCGGGCGTGAGTGCGAGTGAGAGAAGAACAACACCGTAGGAGAATGCCCACGCCACCGCTCTCGCGCCGCGCGGCGATCGCCACCGGACTGGCCGTCACCACCGGGTTGCTCGGTGCATCGGCCGCACCGGTGCCCAAGGGCGACAACAAGCCGTGGGTCGGCAAGACCGTGCTGCCGAAGAAGTCGGACCCGTTCGGGGTGTACGGCGAAAAGCCGTTCGACGCCCCGCCGGGCGATGACGGCAAGCCGGTTACGCGGCGCTGCTCGCAATGTACCCGAACGATGTGCTGGCGCTGAACAACTCGGCGGGGCTGCGGGCGACGCGCCCGAACGCCGCGTTCCGCGAGGCGCACTGCTTCTTTGCCGTCGCGGAGAAGTACGGCGACGACGCCCAGAAGCGGTTGCAACTCTACAAGGCCAAGAAGCCGTTCCGCACGGAACCGATCAAAGCGAAGTAAGGTTGGTTACATTTGACGAGCCGGAAGCGAAAGTGACGGACGAGGTTGTCCGTCACTTTCGCTTCCGGCTCGTCAAATACACTTCAACCGCGTTCGACCTTGGTGTGCTCGTCGAGGCTGATCGAGGTGAGTTCGCCGTTGGGCTTGGTGAAGCGGACGACGGGCACCACCAGATCGTCTTCCTTGACACGTTCCGTAGTGACGCCAGTTTGCAGATACGCGAGGCCGCGGAACTCGCCCGTCGCTTCGGCGGTCCACTTCTTCGCACCCACACGCACCGTCTGCGTGATCTTGACCTTGTCGCCGGGCTTCAGCGCGCGGAGCAGTTCCACCACGGCCGGGTCGAGCCGGCGCGTGGGTAGCACAATCTTCTCGGGCGCGGTACTCATCAGGTGCCCTCCGCCGCGACCGCCGGCTTCGCCGCGCCGCGGACCAGCGCGATGCGCCCCGTGCGGGCCAGTTCCAGGATGCCGTAGGGCCGCATCAGTTCGATGAACGCTTCGACCTTCCCCTCGGTACCGCTGATTTCGATCATCACGTTGTCGTGCTGGATGTCCACCACCCGACCGCGGAAGCTCTCGGACAGTTGGAACACCTCCGGGCGCTGCGCAGACGCGCACCTCACCTTGATAATCATCAGGTCGCGTTCGACGAAGTTCTCCGAGCTGATGTCGTCCACGCGAACAACGGTGACGATCTTGTCGAGTTGCTTCCGCACCTGATCGAGAACGGTGTCGTCGCCGTTGACGACGAACGTCATGCGCGAGAGGTTGTGTGTCTCGGTCTCGCCGACGGCAAGACTGTCGATGTTGAACCCGCGTGAATGGAGCATCCCGGCGACGGTCGCCAGGACGCCCGGTTGGTTCTGCACGAGAGCGGAAAGCACATGCCGCATTGGTGAATACCCGATCAGGAAGGATCGGGGTTGATGATAGGGACAGGCCGGGCCGGTTCAACGTGCGCACGGTCACGGCGCCGGAACGGACAGTTTCTGGGCTCGCTTGCGGAACTTTCCCCACTCTGCTTCGGGCACCGGTTCGACGAGCGTCTGTTCCTCGTCCAGCCATTCCCACTCGTAGCTCTTGAGCAGTTCGGGCAACTTCTTGGACGGAACGAACAAGATTGGATCGCCCTCCTCCTGACCCACGACCACGAGGTACTCCACCGAGGGGAACAGGTAGCGTACACCCGGTCCGAAGGCCGCGACCGTGACTTCCTTGTCCTTATCTTTGCCCTTGCCTTTGCCCTTGTTCTGGCGATTCAGGGTCATGACATTGGCGGCGAAGTAATCTTCCTCCGCGTTCACGTACTGCACGCGTCGCATGAACTCCACCAACCGGTCGAGCATCTTGCCTTTCGGCCCGGCCTTGGTTAGTTCGCCCCAGACGCGTGGGCCGATGTGAACGGAGCGAATCACGCCGCCGAGCTGAATCGAATCGTGGTCGTCGCCGGCGATCAGTGCGCCGACGGTTGCCAGCCCGACCTCGTTGGTCTGCCGCACCCACTCCGTGTCGTACTCGTCACGGAGTTGGTCGGCCGGGATGGTTTCTCCGCCTTCGGGGTCGATCGGGACTTTGAGGAGTTTCGCGGCCTGTTCGATGAAGTGCATGGCCAGGTCGTAGTCTTCCGGTGCCGCGAGCGTGTTGATCCGCACAGCGAACACCTTATCTTCCCAGCTCACCTCGGCGCCGCGCGTGGAGAGGCCGTCGCGGTAATAGTGGCGGATGCCCTCCGGCCACGGCCCGCGGGTGGGTTCCTCCTGATCGCCTTCCGGGAGCACGTCATCAAAGGGCAGCGCCTTCATCAACTTCTTGTAATCAGGGGGTTTCGGCGCTGCGACGGAAAACGTGTGACTCATGGAACCTCCGGGGCAAACGGCACGGCGCGAGCCCGCTGCGGACTCGCGCCGTTCGTCAAAACTGCCGCGCGAACCTCACTTCCGCTGCTGCACGATGACGCGAACGCCCTTCTTGTTCGACGAGATCACGTCGAGCAGTCCGTCGCCGTTGATGTCCGCGACCTCGAACTGCGTGCCGATGCCGCTGTCCTCGTCGATGGTCGTCGGCGTGAACGTCACGATGCCGTCGGCGCCCTTCGTGTTCTTGAGCCAGTAGATCGCGGCCGGGCCGTCGGAACCCGGTTCGGATTTACCGTGGCTCCACCAGCGCTTGCCGGTGATGAAGTCCGGGCGGCCGTCACCGTCGATGTCCTTGAAGTGCGCCGCGTGCGATTCGCTCACCAACTTCGGGAACAGATCGACCTTCTGAAACGTCGGGTTCCCGTCCTTGTCGGCCGGGCGCTGCTTGTGATACCAGATGCCGAACTTGTGCGCCGAAGAACTGATGACGTCGGCCTTGCCGTCGCCGTCCATGTCGTAGGCGTACATATCGGCCGCCGCTTCGCCGAGGTTGGCCGGGTGGAACTTCCACGCGGTCTTGCCGTCGGCCTTCGCCGGTTGTTCCCACCAACCGCCGGTGCTGATGACGTCGGCCTTGCCGTCGCCGTTGATGTCACCGGTGCCGAGGCCGTGGCTGAACCGTTGCGTGCCAGGAATCTCTTTGCGGGTGCCGGGCACTTCCTTACCGTTCTCCAGTTTGGCTGGCGTACTCGGCACGCTGATCGGGTGCATCTCCCAAAGGGCCGTCGGGTCTTTCGGGTTCGGGGTGAAGTACGCCATCTGGCCTTCATTTCCCTTGCCCTGCGGCTGGAAGCCCATCAACAGGACTCGCTTGCCCTTCTCGACGAGGTCCGTGTAGATCGGCGTTTCGTTGCAGGCCGAGTGCCAGATGATGTGCTTCTTCCAGTGCAGCGGTTTGCCGTCCTCACCGGTCGATTTGCCTTTGGGGTTTTCCATCCAGTAGCACGGCGCGCCGGGGAAGTCGATCACGATGAGATCGAGGAAGCCATCGGCGTTGAAGTCATCGGTCCAGCACGCGAACACGCGGCTGTAGTTGCTGAGACCGTCTTTGTGGTCCTTGTACGGTTGCAGTTCGTGCGCCTTCCAGTCGGGCGCCTCGTACCAGTACTCGCCGTTGAGCACGTCGATCTTGCCGTCCTTGTTCACGTCCGCGATGGCCACGCCTTCGGAGCGGAACTTCGTGTCGAGAACGGTCTTCTTCCAGGTGATTTTCACGTCATCGGCCTTGGGCGCCGCGGCCGTTGAGGGCGAGATCGCGATTGCGAAGCCGAACGCGATGAGTAATCCGACGGGTACGAGGCGGCGCATGGTAGAGAGGTTCCTTACGAGGAGAGTGGGCAGTGATGTGGATTATGCGGCGAGCGACGTGTGGAAGCAACGGGCCAGTGAAATGTCGCGTAGCCGCAACGCGCAGCGGAGCGCGAAAGCGACTCAAGTCAAGAACCGCAACGCGGGTTCCAGGTCCGCGTGGTCGAACGCGAAGCCGGTCGCGAGCAACTTCGCGGGGCGCACCTTCATGCTCGCGAGTATCGCCTCGTCCGCGATCTCGCCCAACATGACGCGCAGCGCAGTTCGCGGGAGCCACATGAAAGCCGGACGCCGCAACACGCGACCCAGTGCCTTCGTGAACGCGTGGTTCGTCACCGGGTTCGGCCCCACGGTGTTCACCGGGCCGCTGACCGCGTCCGACATCAGCGCCTGATAGATCGCGCCGACCGTGTCGTGGATTGTGATCCACGGCGTCCACTGTTCGCCGCTTCCGAGGGTTGCGCCCAGACCCGCCTTGAACGCGAAAAGTTGCTTGCCGAGCGCGCCGCCCTTCGGCGTGAGTACGATCCCGAGCCGCATGTTCGCGGTGCGAACACCCGCGTCGCGTGCCGGGGCGCACGCGTCCTCCCATGCCTTCACCACGTCCGGGAAGAACCCTGTGCCCGCGGCCGAATCCTCGGTCAGTTCTTCGGCGCCGCGATTCCCGTAGAAGCCGATCGCGGACGCGCACACGAACACCTTCGGTCTTCGCTCCACAGGGAGCGATGCGATCGACTGCGCGACGGCTCGCGTCGGTCCGGTGCGGCTGGCGAGTATTTTTTGTTTCTTCGCAGCGTTCCACCGACTTCCGGCCACGCCGTCACCTGCGAGGTGAATCACCGCGTCCACACCTTCGAGCGTTGCGGGATCAATCGGTGCATTCGGGTTCCACCCTACCCACTTCGTACCGTCGTCGTAGGGCGGCGTCGCGTTGCCGGTGAGCAGGCGAACGACCTTGTGCCCACCGGTTGTGAGGAACGGCACGAGTTCGGAGCCGATCAGCCCGCGCGAGCCGGTGACCGCGACCGTGAGCCGCGGCTTGTGGGCGAACTTCGCGTGCCTTGCGAGGTCGCTTGCCGTAATAAAGTGCCGGTACGCGAACACCTTCGTGAGTCGCTTGCGAACGATGCCGTTCCCGAACACGCGCCCCGGTATTCCGAACGGCGCCCGGTATTCGATATGGTCTTCGAGGAACGAAGTCGTTGGCGGGTTGGGAATGAAGTCGTGCGTGTGGTTGAAGAACGCGAATGGTCCTTTCAACTCGCGATCCTGAAACCGGCGACCGGGTTGGAAGTCGTACATTTCCGCGACCCACGTTCCGTTGAGCGGGCCTACGACGTGCGTTCGCACCGTGGCTCGGAAGCCGTCCGTGCCGAACGTGCCTTCCTGCGTCACGACCCGCGTGTCTTCCCACGGTGGCGTGAGCCGGCGGAACGCGAGCGGGCGCGCGTGCCACGCATACAATTCTTCGGCCGACGCCGGCATCGGCGACCGCAGCGTGAACGTCGCGTTGGGCATTCTGGTAGCTCGTGAGGGGTTTTCGCGCGACGCTACAACGGCGCGTGTCGCAACCGCCCCTCCGGGGCGGACGCTTAACATGGGATCAACCGCAATGAGCGCGCCGCACATCACCGTTCGTAACTTACACGCCGACCTCGCGAAGAGCGTCGAACATTTTGCCCGCGATACGTCCGCGGTCGAAGCGAGCCGTACGCGCGTGGAGGCGGCGATCGCGGACGGGCTGCCGCACTACGGCATCAACACCGGGTTCGGCGCGCTCGCGAACAAGCGCGTGCCCGACGAACACCTCGCGACCCTACAGCGGAACTTACTGCTGAGTCACGCGGTCGGCGTCGGCGAACCGGTGCCGCCGGAGATTTCGCGGCTCATGCTGCGGCTGAAGGTTCACGCGTTGGGACTGGGCTACTCCGGTGTGTCGCTGCCGGTGTTCCGGCGGCTCATCGAGTTCGACCGCGCGAACCTGGTGCCCGTGGTTCCGAGTCGCGGAAGCGTCGGCGCGAGCGGCGATCTGGCCCCGCTCGCGCACCTGTGTCTGCCGCTCATCGGTCTCGGCGAGTTCTGGAACGACGACCGGAAAGGAAAAACTCCCGCGGCCGACGTGCTCCGCGCGCACGAGCTTCCGCCGGTCGCGCTCGCGGCGAAAGACGGGCTGGCGCTCATCAACGGCACGCAGCTCATGGCCGCTTACGGGGCGTGGATTCTGGAACGCTGTTCGCGGCTCGTTGACCTCTTCGACATCGCGGCGGCGATGTCGCTCGAAGCGATGCAAGGGAGCATCAAGCCGTTCGACGCGCGCATCCACGCGATCCGGCCACACCCCGGCCACGGTGTGGTCGCGACCAATGTGCGATTCTTGTTACAGGAAAGCGCGATTCTGGAATCACACCGGAACTGCGGGAAGGTGCAAGATCCGTACTGCCTGCGGTGCGTGCCACAGGTTCACGGTGCGAGCCGCGACGCGCTTGCATACGCAACCGGCGTACTCGAAACCGAGATCAACAGTGTGACCGACAACCCGTTGGTGTTCGAGAACGGCGACATCGTGAGCGGCGGGAACTTCCACGGCCAACCGCTCGCGCTGGCGCTCGACTTCGCCGCGATTGCGCTGGCCGAGTACGCGAGCATCTCCGAGCGACGCATCTACCTCATGCTTGAAGGTCACGACGGCTTACCGAAGTTGTTGATGCGTGAAACCGGCCTCAACTCCGGGTTCATGATTCCGCAGTACACGGCCGCGGCTTTGGTGAGCGAGAACAAGGTGTTGTGCCACCCGGCGAGCGTCGATTCGATCCCGACGAGTCTGGGTCAGGAAGACCACGTGAGCATGGGGAGCATTTCGGCGGTGAAGCTGTTGATGGTGCTGAAGAACGTGGAAACGGTATTGGCGATCGAGCTGCTGACCTCGGCGCAGGCGCTCGATTACCGGTTGCCGCTGCGCCCGGGTCGCGGTGTGGAAGCGGCGCACCGACGCGTGCGGGCCGTCACCGTGCACCACGAAGCCGACTACCTGTTCCAGGACGATTTGCGGCGCATCGCGGAGTTGCTCGACGGCCGCGCGCTGCTCGACGCAGCCGGGTTGTAAGGTTGTTTCGACGAGCCGGAAGCGTAAGCGACGGACAAGCAAGTCCGTCGCTTACGCTTCCGGCTCGTCAGGTGCTATACTGATTCGATCAAGGTCACCGAGAGGTTTGAGAAATGGCAGGCCACAGCCACTACAAGAACATGGTGCGCCACAAGAACGTGGTGGACGCCAAGCGGGGCAAGGTGTTCAGCAAGCTCAGCCGGTACATCATCATCGCGGCCCGCAGCGGCGGTGGCGACCCGACGATGAACCTCCGCCTGCGCTACGCCATCGACAAGGCACGCTCCGTCTCCATGCCCAAAGAGAACATCGAACGAGCCATCAAGCGCGGCACCGGCGACACGGAAGGCGCCAACTTCGACGAGATCATGTATGAGGGCTTCGGCCCCGGCGGGGTCGCGGTGCTCGTCGACGTGCTGACTGACAACCGGAACCGAACCAACGGCGAGGTCAAGAAGATCTTCGAGCGTGCCAACGCGACCGTCGGCGTCCCCGGCAGCGTCGGCTACATGTTCGACCGCAAGGGGTTCTTCGCCGTCGATGCCACCAAGTACACCGACGAGGACGCGCTGTTGGCGATCGCGCTCGAAGCCGGCGCCGAGGATCTGAAACGCGAGGGCGACGTGTTCGAGATCACGTGCGACCCGTCCAGTTTCACCGCCGTGTTCGAGGCGATCAAGGCCGCGAACATCGAGACCACCGAAGCGGAAGTGAAGTACCTCTCGAAGATGCAAAAAGACATCGACGTGGAGACCGGCAAGAAGGTGATCAAGTTCATGGAGGCGCTCGACGACCACGACGACGTGCAGAACGTCTACACCGACGCGATGCTCACCGAAGAGATGACCGCTTCGGAGTAAGGCGAACTCCGCCCGCAAGGGCGGGGGTGTTGTGCAGTGCGGTTATTGGTCGCGCGTGTGGTGGCGCCACCCCGCCCTTGCAGGCGGAGTTCGCCTTTAATCCTCGGCCTTCGGGATGAACGGCGTCACGTCATTGTCCTCTTCCTCTTCGGTACCGGGGACCGGCAGCGGGGCGTCGGTGATGACCGCGCCGGAAGTCGCGTTCGGGTCGTTCTCCACAATCGCCATCTGCGGCAACTCTTTTCCGTCCACGGTCAACACGACGCGATAGCCGCCGGCCCGCGGCGGACTCCACTGAAGGCGGTGGAAGCCCGCGGTCGTGGGCGGGCCTTTGAAGTCGCGCACCGACTTGCCGTTCACGTCCAGAATCTTCAACGACACCTCTTTCGCGGGCTTCGTGAGCAGGTACTCGATGGCGCCGCCAGACGCCGGGTTGGTGCCGTAGAACTTGCGCACGTCGCGCGAGTACGGGAAACTCCCCGGTGTGAACTGCCACCGCGTTACCACTGCGGGTGCGAACAGCGTGGCCGGGGCCGCGAGCGCCTCCGGTGTCATCTGCCGCAGGCTCGCCACGTCCAGAACCCACACGCTGCGCCCGTGCGTCGCGATCACGATCTCGCTCGCCGTCGTAGGCTGCGCCACTTCATGCACCGCGACCGTCGGCAGGTTGTTGTTCAACTTCGCCCACGTCACGCCGCGGTTGACCGACGCCCAGATACCGAACTCGGTGCCGCAGTACAGAATCTCCGACGTGGTGATGTCCTCGCGGAGCATACGCGTCGAGCCGAACGCAGGAAGGTTGTTCGCGATGCTCTTCCACGTCTGGCCGAAGTCTTCCGTCACGAAGAGATACGGCTTGTCATCGTCGGAGCGGTGCCCGTCGAGGCAGACGTAGCAGCGTCCCTCTTTCGTGCGACTCGGCTCGATGGTGCTCACCCAGCGAGGCCCCGGCGCGCCGGCGGTCTTCAACTTGTCGGTCACGTTCGACCAGTTCGTGCCGCCGTCCTTCGTCACCCAAAGGAAGCCGTCGTCGGTGCCGGCCCACAGCACGTCGGCGCTCTTCGGGCTTTCCGCGATCGCGGTCATCGAACCTTGTTTGGTTCGCGTCAGGTCCGGGCTGATCGCCTTGAGGTTGTCGCCGCGAGACACCGAGCGGAACACGTACTGCGCCCCGCAATAGAAGATGTGCGAGTTGTGCCCGGAGAGGATGAACGGCGTGTTCCAGTTGAAGCGAAGTTGCTCGCCGGCCTTCACCGGACGCGGGCCGATGCCGGCGCTCTCGCCGGTCTTCAGATTCAGCCGACCCATGCCCCCGTTCTGACTTTCGGCGTAGATCCAGTTCGGGTCGTTCGGGTCCACGCGACACACGAACCCGTCACCGCCGCGAAGGAACTGCCAGTCTTCGTTCGCGGGACCGGTGCCGCGCAGCGTGCGCGATGGGCCGCCCCAACTGCCGTTGTCCTGCAGCCCGCCGTACACCCGGTACGGGCGCCGGTTGTCCACCGCGACGTGATAGAACTGGCCCAGCGCCAGCACGTTCAGGTGGTCCCAGGTGGTGCCGCGGTCGTAGGTCTTGTAGAACCCGCCGTCGCAGCCGAGGAGCATGTGACGAGCGTCCTTCGGGTCGATCCAGAGCGCGTGGTGGTCCGGGTGAACGCTGCCGGCTTGCGCACTGACGAACCGCGCCCCGCCGTCGGTGCTCTTCCACAACACCGTGTCACCGAGAACGTAAATCGTCATGTCGTCGGTCGGATCGACCCTGACGTTCGAGAAGTAGAACGGCCGCGGGTTCACGCTGTTGACGCGGGTCCACGTGTCGCCGTTGTCCTTCGACATGTACACGCCGCCGGTCTGGAAGCCGTCCTTGCCCTGGTTGCCCTGGACGTTTTGCTGCTGCCCGCCGACGACATTGCTCATCAAGAACGGACGCGTGGACACCGGCCGCGGCGCACCCGCAAACCGCACTTCCGCCATCGCGAGCGGGAGCGTTACCTCGAACGCCTTCTTGTCGCCCTCCTTGAAGGACACCTTCACCTTCTCGCCGTCCTTGCGCGGGTTCTCCAACTTCGGTGACACGCGCAGTTCGGTGCGGAAGTCACGATAGTTCGCGGTGTCCTTGCCCTCGACCGCGACGACGGTCATGCCGGCCTTCACGCCCGCTTTCTCGGCGGCGCCGCCTTTGGGCACCTCCGCGACCTTCACCGGGTCTTCAAAGCTGGTGATGGTGAGTACGATCCCGCCCGGCGAGAGACTTGTCTGCCCCTTGCCCTTCGGTTCCGTCGCGGCCGGGCGCGGCGCGAGTTTCAACTCAAGCGTCAGCGTTCCTTTCTTGTCCTTCTCCTTGCCGCGAACGACGGTGAGCTTCACCACATCGTCGGGTTTCTTCGTCACCATGAAGTCGAGCAGGTCGTCGTAACTGGTGATCTTCTTGCCGTCGACCGCGGTGATGAGGTCGCCGGCTTTCAGTCCGGCTTTCGCGGCGGGGCCGTCCTCGACAACAGCGGTGATCTTCGCGCCGTCCTTCTCACCCTCGCCGGAAACGCCGAGCATCACCGTGAGCGCCGGGCGCCCCTTGCCGATGTCCTCCGTGTCGATGATCGCGTACAGCAGACCCTTCGTCTTGCGTGAGTAGTCGAGACCGATGCGCCCGGTCTTCACGGTGGGCAAGCCGGCCGCGGCCTTCTCGCCCGTGAGCTTCTTCCAGTTCTTGCCGCCATCAGCGGTCTTGAACAACCCGCCGCCTGAGCCGTGCGCGGTGATCGGGCCGTACTGGTCGGGACCGGGCCACGGCCCTTGTCCAAAGAACCCGTCGAACTCGTCGCGTTTCCGTTCCCACAGCCCCGCGAACAGCACGTTGGAATCATTCGGGTCCATGCGCAGTTCGATCGCGCCAGTCTTGTCATCGACGTACAGCACCTTCTTCCACGTCTTCCCGCCGTCCTCGGTTTTGAAGACCCCGCGCTCCTCGTTCGGCCCGTACGTGCGGCCGAGCGCCGCGACGTACACCGTGTTCGGGTCTTTGGGGTGAATGAGGATCTTCCCGATGCTAAACGTCTTCTTGAGGCCCATGTTTAGCCAGTTCTTGCCGCCGTCGGTGGACTTGTAAACGCCGTCGCCGTAGGACGCGGAGTTTCGCGGGTTGTTCTCCCCGGTGCCGACCCACACGACGTTCGGGTCGCTCGGCGCGACCGCGACATCCCCGATAGAAATGGTCGCTTCCTTCTCGAACACGAAGCTGAACGTGGTGCCGTTGTTGGTGGTCTTGAGCAACCCGCCGCTGGCGGTGGCGACGTAGTAGGTCGTGGGGTCGCTCTCGACGACTGCCAGCGCGGTGACGCGCCCGCCCATGTTGGCCGGGCCGATGCTGCGCCAGTTCATTTTGGCGAGCGCACTCTCGGGCACCGTGTTCGGCGCGGGCGGTGTCGTCGGGCCTTTCCGCAGTTCGTCGAGCTTCTTCTTAAGTTCGAGAATCTGCCGCTCGACCTCCGCGATTTCCTTCTTGATCTTGTCGTCTTCCTCGTCGGACCTGGCGACGCCAGGGAAGGCGAAGATGAGCGCGGCGAGGATCGCGAACGCGGTGCGGCGCCCAGTAAAGAGTGTGGGTTTCACGGTGCGGCTCTCGTGGATTATTCGGCGGCCGATCTTACCTAAAGCGCCGATTTTACGCCTTCGCAATGCTCGCCGCCAGTTGTGGAGGGGACGAGTTCGCGTGAAACGCGGGGATTTGCGCCGTGCACGCGGAACGTGGCGATTTAATGGGCAGTCCGTCTCCGCATATGGCGCGGGTGTCTCGCCTGCACTTCGCACCACGCGAAATCCTAAACGATATCCATTGAGCGACAGGAGTCGGGAGCAGCGGACGGGACGCCCACGGTCCCAGGAAATGAATCGTCTGAACGCAACGGATTCAGCCGGCCAGTCCTTCCCGGAGGTTCGTCATGGTCGACTCGATTGCGTAGGTGGTGAGCGCCCCGATGCCGAAGAGTAGCAACGCGACGACGACGATCCACAGCACGGGGAGGGAAAACATCCCGCGGCGTCCGAGCGCCCAGATCACGAGGAAGTCGATGACCGCCAGCAGGCCGATCACGAGAACCAGCGCCAACTGGTGTTCCGCGACCCAACTCGAGAGGCGAAGAACGCTCTGGGTGATCCAGGGAAGCGTCAGGCCAAACTCGTTGAACACCTTCTTCGCGGCGGGAACGTAGTAGACGTAGCCCGCGAAGAGAGCCAGTCCCAGGACCACGTGCAGCCCGGTTCCCACAACGGCGAGGCCGTTCGCCCGCGTGCGAGTTCGTTCCGGCAGTGCGCTCATCGCGATGCCCCGCTCACTGCCGAGTGATCGTTTCGTGCAGATTCAGGATGACGCGGCACACGCTCACCCACGCCGCGAGTTCCTCCGGCTTCACGTCCTTCGGAGTCGCCACGTCGCCGACGCCCAGCAGTTTCTTCGCGTCGTCGGGCTTGTCCGCGAACTGCTTGCGGTGTTTGTTCAGTACGTCCGTGAGTACCTCCAGTTCCGCGGGCTTCGCGGTGCGTCCAGTGGCTCGCTCGAACGCCCACGTCACGCGTGCGCCATCGGTCACGCCACCGTCCTTCAGTGCCCTGGAAGCGAATCCCTTCGCGGCTTCCACGAACTCCGGGTCGTTGAGCAACACAAGTGCCTGCTGCGGGATATTCGACTTGGGTCGGTCGCAGGTGCATTCCTCGCGGCTCGGCGCGTCGAACGCGACCATCGCGGGGTGCGGGAACGTGCGCTGCCAGTGCGTGTACATCCCGCGACGGTACACCTTGTCGCCGATGTCCTTCTGCCACTCGCGCACGGGAAAGTTCAGTGCCGCCCAGTACCCCAGCGGCTGATAAGGCTTCACGCTTGCACCGCCGATGGTGGGATTCAGCAACCCACTGACGGAGAGCGCCGTGTCGCGAATGAACTCGGCGTCGAGGCGGGCGCGCGTCTGGCGCGCGAACAGCTTGTTCATCGGGTCGCGCTCGCGGATCGCGTTTGTCTCCACCGACGCTTGCCGATACGTCGAAGAGGTAACCATCAGGCGAATGAGTTGCTTCGTGTCCCATTTGGTCTGGTACTCGGTCGCGAGCCAGTCGAGCAGTTCCGGGTGCGTCGGCTGTTCGCCTTGAACGCCGGTTTCTTCGAGCGAACGCGCGATGCCGGAGCCGAAGAACAGCTTCCACAGCCGGTTCGCGGTGGCGCGAGCGACCAGTGGGTTTTCGGGCGACATCGTCCACTTCGCGAGGTCGAGCCGGTTGTAGCGCCCGCCACCGCCCGCGAGTGGCGGGAGCGGAGGCAAGAACACCGGCGTCTTCGGGGTCATTATCGGGCCGGTTTCGTCCAGCCAGTTGCCGCGCGGCAGGATGCGCACCGTTCGCGGCGGGCCGCTCACGGTCATCAGCACTCGCGGCAGCGCGAGTTCGTAATCGGTCTTGGCCTTCGTCGCAGTGACGACCGCGTCGCGCTCGGCCTTCAGACCGGGCGCGTTGTCGCGTGCGAACGCGACGAGACGCGTAACCTCGGCGGGTGTCCGCTTGTCGGCAGGCTTCGCGAGGATCGCCTTCACGTCGGCGGGAACGACGACCGTCGCCGGCCCCTTCTTGCCTGGCGCCGGGTTCGGCCACTTCTCCGCGTCCTCGAACGCCTTCACGCCCTCGGCGTACTTCTTCGCCGCCTCTTCAAGCTTCGCCTGAAGAGTGGGCACCGCGTCGGTGACGCGATTCAGTTCCACTTCCTGTTCGGGTGTGGCGGGCACCGGTGTGCCGGGTCCGCGGTTCCCGATCGACGGTTCCTGAATGTCGGCGAAGAACGCGGCCACCGAGTAGAAGTCGGCGTGCGTATACGGGTCGAACTTGTGGTTGTGGCACTCGGCGCACATGATCGTACCGCCGAGCCACACCTGCCCGTAGTTTCGCACGCGGTCCGCGGAATACTTCGCGATGTACTCCTTCGCCTGCGCCCCGCCCTCTTCCGTGGTCTGTAGCAACCGGTTGTACGCGCTCGCGATCTTCTGCGTGCGCGTCGCGTTCGGCAGGAGATCCCCCGCGAGTTGCTCAATCGTGAAGGTGTCGAACGGCTTGTTCGCGTTGAACGATTGGATCACGTAATCGCGATACGGCGAGACGTTGATGGGGTTGTCGCTGTGATAGCCGGCGCTGTCGGCGTAGCGGACGAGGTCGAGCCACCACACCGCCATACGCTCGCCATAGTGCGGCGACGCGAGCAGTTTCTCGATGAGGTTTTCGTAGGCTTTCGGATCCTTGTCCGCCACGAACGCGCGCACGTCTTCCGGCTTCGGCGGCAGTCCCGTGAGGTCGAACGATAACCGCCGAATGAGCGTGACGCGATCCGTTTCCTTTGATGGCGTGACGCCTTCCTTCTCCAGCCGCGCGAGGATGAATGCGTCGATCGGGTTCGCGATTTGGGCCTTCGGCTTCGGCACTTCCGGGCGCTTCAAAGGGGTGAAGGACCAGTGTTCGGAGTACGTCGCGCCGTTTGCGATCCACCGCTTGAGAGTCGCGATTTGCGCTTCCGTGAGCGGGGGCTTCTTGGACTTCGCTGGCGGCATCCGCAGTTCCGGCTCGGTGGCGCAGACCCGCTTGAACAGCTCGCTCGCCTCCGGCTTCCCGGGGACGAACGCGCCCGCCTTGATCGCGTCGTCGCGAATGTCGAGCCGCAGTTTCGCCTTGCGGACCTTCTCATCGGGTCCGTGACACTGGAAGCAATGGCTCGACAGGATGGGCCGCACGTCGCGCGCGAAGTCCACCGGGGCTTCCGCCGCGGCCGGTTGCGCGACCGGTGTCGTAAGCGGCGGCACGCCGAACCCGTCCGTGGGTCGAACGAGGGCTGCGAGCAACAGCGCGCATGCGAGAGTGAAGAAGGTTCGCATGGGTTACGTCTTGGGTGGGAGTGGTTCGGTGAGGTGGGTATTATATCGAGGCGAGACGCCCAGACGCGAGACTTGTTCTGAGGATAAGCCATGCGCTACTTTGTGGTTGCCGTCACGTTCTTCCTCATCGGCGCACCGGTGTTCGCGCAGCCAACGGTTCCGGCCGCGGAGCCGTACAAGGCCGCGGTCGCGGAACTTGAGAAGCTCATCAAACACGAAGTGGACGACAAGAAACTGCCCGCCCTTTCAATCGCACTCGTGGACGATCAGAAAGTGGTGTGGGCGGCAGGCTACGGCTTCCAGGACCGCGACCGGAAGATCCCCGCGACCGCCGAGACCGTGTACCGTGTCGGGTCCGTGTCGAAGCTGTTCACCGATGTCGCGATCATGCAGTTGGTCGAGAAAGGAAAGATCGACATCGACGCGCCGGTCGCGAAGTACCTTCCCGACTTCAAGCCGGTGTACAAGGAGGGCGAGAAACCGATCACGCTGCGGATGCTGATGGCGCACCGCTCCGGGCTGATCCGCGAGCCACCGGTCGGCAACTACTTCGACCCGACCGAACCGACGCTCGCGAAGAGCATCGAGAGCCTGAACGGGATCGGTCTCATCTACCCGCCGGAGTCGCGCATCAAGTATTCCAACGCCGCGATCGGCGTTGTTGGGTACGCCCTCGAAGTCTCGCAGAAGGAGAAGTTCGAGAAGTACGTTCAGCGTCGTGTCGTTGACGCGCTCGGCATGAAGTCGAGTTCGTTCGTGCCGACACCCGAAGTGAAGAAGCGGCTCGCGGACGCGGTGATGTGGACGTATCACGGCAAGGAGTTCCCGGCCCCGACGTTCGAGTTAGGAATGGCCCCGCCCGGTTGCATGTACTCGACGGTACTCGACCTCGCGAAGTTCCAGTCGTGTCTGTTCGCGGGCGGCAAGATCGGCGACGAGCAGTTCCTGAAGGCCGACACGCTCGCGGAGATGTTCAAGCCGCAGTTCGCGAAGAAGGGTGAGAGGAGCGGGTTCGGCCTCGGCTTCTCCGTGGGCGAGATGGACGGCAAGCAGCGCGTCGGGCACGGCGGCGCGATCTACGGGTTCGCGACCAGCTTCGTCGCGCTGCCGGGCGAGAAGCTCGGCGTGATCGTGGTGTCGTCACGCGACGTGTCGAACGCGGTCACCGGGCGCATCGCGAACGACGCGCTGCGGCAGATGCTGGCGGCCAAAGCCGGCAAGCCACTGCCGACGATCGAGACGACCGAACCGCTGACAGCGGACGCGATTCGCGCGCTCACCGGGCGCTATCGGGGCAGCGCGACCATTGAGATTACCGAAAGCTTCGGCAACATGTACTTCGAGTCGTCGGATCGCCTCGACCGCGTGCGTGTCCGCAAGCAGGGCACCCTCTACGTTCTCGACGACGCTTTGGCGACGGGCAGCGGATTTGTGCGAGACGGCAACGATATCGTCGTGGCATGTTTCGTCCAGACGAAGGAAAAGCCGTCGCTCACGCCGCCGGCCGACGCGCCCGCGAAGTACAAGGGGCTGATCGGTGAGTACGGCTACGAACACCTGCCGCTCATCGTCTACGAGCGCAACGGCAAGCTGCACGCGCTCATCGAACACACCGAGATCGACGTACTCACGGAGGAAAGCGAGAACGTGTTCGCGTTCCCGAAGAACGGCGGAATGTACCACGGCGAGAAGCTGGTATTCACACGCGACAAGACCGGGCGCGCTACCAAAGTGGTGGCCGCGAGCGTGCCGATGGATCGCCGCAAGATCGACGGCGAGAATGGCGAGACGTTCAAGATCAAGCCGGTGAAGGCCATCGAAGAGATTCGCAAAGGTGCGCTGGCCGCGAGGCCGCCGGAAGAGAAAGGCGAGTTCCTGAAGCCGGACCTGGTCGATCTCGCGACCATCGACGGCGTGAAGTTCGACATTCGTTATGCGACACGCAACAACTTCCTCGACACGCCGTTCTACACGAGCGCGAAGGCGTACATGCAGCGCCCTGCGGCCGAAGCACTTGCGCGCGTTCACAAGAACCTGAAGGCGCAAGGCTGCGGCTTACTTGTGTTCGACGCGTACCGACCGTGGCACGTCACGAAGATGTTCTGGGACGCGACCCCGGACAAGTTCCACAACTTCGTCGCGGACCCGTCGAAGGGATCGCGTCACAATCGCGGGTGTGCGGTCGATCTCACGCTGTACGACCTGAAGACCGGCAAGGTCATCGAGACGGTGAGCGGCTACGACGAGTTCTCCGACCGCTCGTTCCCGGACTACATGGGCGGCACGTCGCGTCAGCGCTGGCACCGCGACCTGCTCCGCTCCGCGATGCAGGCGGAAGGCTTCAGCGTGTACGAAGAGGAGTGGTGGCACTTCGACTACAAGGACTGGAAGAAGTACCCCATCCTGAACAAGACGTTTGAGGAGTTGACGAAGTAACGAGCCGCTTGCGGCTTCGCGAGTGGCACCACCGGCGCGACTCGCGAAGCCGCAAGCGGCTTTTTGCACTCAACCCAGACGCACATTCAGCGTGCGTTGCGCGGCATTGGTGCGACCTCGATGTCGCTCGCCTCGCGCCCGCCGCGCCAACCACCGAAGCCGCCGAAGCCGCCGCGCCCGCCGCCACCCGGATTCATGCCCGGTTGACCGCCGGGGAACCCGCCGCGACCACCGCCACCTGGGTTCATGCCGGGTTGACCGCCAGGGAACCCGCCACCCGGACCCATCGGACCCATTCCGCCCGGCCCAGGGAACCCCGGACCACCCATCGGACCCATGCCCGGTCCGCCGGGACCGCCACCACCGCCTGGCCGGTTGCCGCCCGGCTGACCGGGTTGACCCGGACCGCCCTGCGGACCGCCGCGCGTGATCGCGTTGATCAGTTTGCGGGCCGCGATCGCCTTCGCCGAGTCGTCACCTTCGGCGAGTCTCTGAAGCGCCGGCAGTGCCGCCGGGCCAACGCCCACCAGCGCGCCGCGGGCGCTCTCTCGCACCGTGTCGTGTGGGTCAGTGATTTTCTCGATCAGCGTCTTGACCCACGCGTCAACCGTCGCGTCGGGCTTCGGTCCCGGACCTCTCTTGTCACCCGGCTGCCCCTTCTCGCTGCCCGGTTGACCCTTCCTGTCGCCCGGTTGACCCTTCTTCTCTTCAACCTTCTTGTCGTCCTTCTTCCTGTCCTCCGGCTTCTTGTCGTCGCCCTTGCCGGGCTGGAACCTCCCGAACGGCGGTTGGTTGCCGTCCGCTTCGGCCATCACTACCGCCGTTCCCGCACCCAGCACGAGCAGCGCCGGGATTAGCACCTTCGTTACCCAGAACATTTCGCGTTCCTCCGCAATGTGGAGAGGTTCGACACGGGCGAAACAAACGCCCATCGCATCGTGTTCTCTGTCATAATGGGAAACGGTATCCTTCCGCAACCGCGACCCTGCTCAGACGGTTTTCATGACTCATCCACTGCGGTCGCGGTGGGCGGTGTCGTTCCGTTTATCCTCTTAGGGTACGGATACGGGGAGCACGATGGCCGTCGAAGCGGAACGAGAAATCGCGGAATTGTTGGAGCGAGTGCGGGCCGGTGACCAGCCGGCGCTGGCGGAACTCTTCGCACGGCACCGCGACAAACTGCGCCGTATGGTGCAACTCCGGCTCGACCATCGACTCGCGGGCCGCGTGTCGCCATCGGACGTGCTTCAAGAGGCGTACATCGACGCGCTGAAGCGCATCGAGCACTACTTCGAGAAGCCAGACCAACCGTTTTTCGGGTGGCTGCGGCTGATTGTCGGGCAGCGACTCGTGGACGTTCACCGCGAACACCTCGCGCAGAAGCGAGATGTGGGGCAAGAAGTCTCGATTGACCGCGGCGCGACGACTGCGGACTCGGCGTGTCTCGCGGCATGTCTGCTCGGCGCCGGCAGCAGCCCCAGTCACGCGGCGGCACGCACGGAATCGTTCGTTCGTCTGGAAGAGGCGCTCAACAGCATGGACTCGCTCGACCGCGAGGTGCTCGCGCTGCGGCACTTTGAGGAACTGAGCAACGCCGAAACCGCGGCGCTGTTGGGCGTGCAACCCGCCGCCGCGAGCAAGCGCTACGTGCGGGCGCTGGCCCGCCTGAAGCAGATCCTCGAAACGATCCCGGGGTTTGGTGGGTGACTTTCTCGGATTTCACCCCGAAAGGGGTGGGATAACGTAGCCTGGGGCAACGCCCCAGGACGCGGTCCACAAGGATCGGCAGGCTGAAGGTCTGCGACACGCTCGCTGTCCCGGGCCTTCAGCCTGGAAAACAGTGATACTGCGAACTTGGGGCGTTGCCCCAGGCTACATTGTCCCACCCCTTCGGGGTGAAGAGAAGGCAACCTCCATGCACTCCGACGACCGCGACCCGGTAGATGTGCTGGCCGAAGAGTTCGCCGACCTGCTGCGTCGCGGCGAGCACCCCTCCGTGAACGTCTACGCCGCGGCGCACCCCGAACACGCGGAGCAACTCAAGGAACTGCTGCCCGCTGTCGCGCAGATGGAGTTGCTCAAGCGGTTCCGGGCGCCGGCTACCGCGGACAAATCGCTTCCGGACCGGCTTGGCGACTTTCGCATCGTGCGCGAACTCGGTCGCGGCGGAATGGGAGTTGTCTTCGAGGCGGTGCAGGAATCGCTCGGCCGACCCGTTGCGCTCAAGGTGCTTGCACGCCATGCACAACTCGACCCGACCCAGCGCGAGCGGTTCGTGCGCGAAGCGCAGGCCGCTGCGAAACTCCACCACACCAACATCGTCCCGGTGTTCGGCGTCGGCGAGCAGGACGGGCTGCCGTACTACGTGATGCAACTCATACCCGGCATCGGGCTTCACTCACTCGTGCGGCAGTGGCGCAAGCGGCTGCGCAAGGGTGATCAGGCGAAGGACGAGACGCTCGCGCTCCGCCCGGACACGAAGCCCGCGAACACGCCTCCGCCGTTTGAAGCGGCCGAGTCGGAACTCACGGGCCCGGAGTTCGGTAACTGGCAGTTCGTCGCGGAGATCGGGCTTCAGGCCGCGGACGCGATCCGGTACGCGCACAAGCAAGGCGTCCTTCACCGCGACGTGAAACCGGCCAACCTCATCCTCGACGGCGAAATTGTCTGGGTCACCGACTTCGGCCTCGCGAAGATGATGAACACGGAAGGTCTCACGGCAACCGGCGACATCCTCGGCACGCTCCAGTACCTTCCGCCCGAGTGCCTCACGGGAACCGCCGACCCGCGATCGGACGTGTACGGTCTCGGCGCGACGCTCTACGAACTGCTCACGCTCGAACCACCTTACAGTGCCGACAGCCCGGCCAGGCTCATCAAGAAACTGGCCGACGCGGACCCGCCCGCGCCGCGGGCGCTGAACCCGAACATCCCGCGCGATCTGGAAACAATCGTGCTGAAAGCGATGGCGCGCGAGCCGTCGGCCCGGTATGCGAGCGCGCACGACCTGGCCCACGACCTCGAAGCGTTCCTCGACGACCGGCCCATCAAGGCACGGCGTACGACAATGCTGTCGCGGGCGTGGCGCACGTGCCGGCGGAACCCGGCGATCGCGTCGCTCGCGTTCAGCACGGCCGCGGCTCTCGTTCTCGCGGCGGTCACGGGGTGGGTGGGTTTCGCGCGTGAAGAGGACCGGCGCAAGGACGCCGAGGCGGGTTTCGCGCGTGAAGAGGACCGGCGCAAGGACGCCGAGAACGCAAAACGCGCCGCGGAGGTGGCGAAGGCCGATGCGGACCGCGCGACGAACGAGGCCCGCGAACTGTCGAGCCGGCTGGAGGCGAACCTGAAACTGTCGCTGGAAACGTTCGAGGAGGTGTTCGAGGTCGCTGGCGGGAGCGGGCAGCCGGGGTTCGGTGGGCCGACGCCCCCGCGCGGGCCGGGCGGCCCCAATCCGGTGGGCACGCCACCCGGTCCGGGCACCGAACTCGCTTCGGGCAAGGCAGCGATCCTCGAAGCGGTCCTCGCGTTTTACGACAAGTTTGCCGAGCAGAACGCGCCGAACCAGCAGGTCCAGTTTGAAGCGGCGAAGGCATCGCGTCGCGTGTGCGAGGCAAACGTGTGGCTCAAACGACCCGAAAAAGCGGTCGCCGCGTTCAACCGCGCCGTCGCGCTCCTCGGACCGCTGGTGGAGACGACCCCGAACGACAACGAGATGCGGACCGAACTTGTCCTCGCGTACCTGACCGCGCCACCGGAAGCATTCCCAGCGGACCGCGAACTTCCCTTCCGCCGCGCCGCCGAACTCGCACGTGGCAACACCTGGCTCGGCGGCTCGGTGCAGTTCCGCCTCGGCTGGTTGCGCGAGCAAGCGAAAGACCGCGTCGGTGCCGCAACCGCCTACGGCGACGCGGCGACCGCGTTCGCCTCCGTTCCCGTGGGCCAACGGCCGCCGCACGGGCACCTCGAACTCGCGCTGGTCCGGCTCCGACTCGCGTGGGTTCTCTCCGAGCGAGGCGACTACCGGACCGCGCGCAAGACGCTGGAGAAGTCGGCCGAAGAACTGCGCCCGTTTGTCAAAATCGGGGAGAAACTGGATGGCCTGCCCCGGCCCGCTCACGAGTATTTGGCGATGACTTACGGAGCTTTGGCAACCGTGTGCAAGGCCCTGAACGACAACTACGCCGTGGAGCAAGCGAACAAGGCTGTCGCGCAGCTCCTCCCCGGCTTCGGGTTTCCCCCCGGCGGACCGGGCGGCGGATTCGGCGGACCGGCTGGTCGCCCACCGTTCGGCGGCGGATTTGGGCCGGGCGGGAAGAAAGACAGCGGACCAGGCGGGAAGAAAGACGGTCCGGGCGGCCCAAAGAAGAACTGAATTCGCGTTCCGACCGTTCGACCGTGCCGGGTGTGGCTACTTCTTAACCTGTGGCGTGCAAGGCTCACGGCACCGAAAGCGGTGCTGGAACAGCCTTCCTCGCGACGCACGTGCTGGCAGAAGCTCAGGCAACGCAACATCGCCCTGCTGCAAAACAGCGAGCTAACCACACCCGACACGGCCGAACGACCGGAACGCCTATCGTCGTATCGTAGGTCGTGGTCGAGGAGGCTTTGCGACGAGGCCCGACGAACTCCGGCACACGCGATTCTCGCTTGCGCCGCGCGGCTTCGCAGAACCGCAGTGGTGTCTGGCCGTCGGGCCGCGTCGCAAAGCCGCCACGACCGCGACCTACCACCCGCCCCACGCCACACGC
>SXID01000002.1 GCA_005772955.1 Planctomycetia bacterium | reverse complement strand
GCGGTGGCGGTTCGCTTGAAGGCGGCACCGGCTTGGAGATGAGCGACGGCGCGCGGCCCGCGCCGTCGGAGTCGCCGACGAACGTGGTCGCGTACAAATACGGCTCGCCGACGAGCCAGCCGGCCAGACAGCCGACCGCGCCGAACGCACCGAACAGCAGCACCTTTTTCCACGCCACGAGCAGGTTCATGACCGCCCTTGTGGAGGAATCGAAAACGCCATTTCAGAGTGGTCCGCTCGCTCCGCGAGCGGTTCGCGAATACGTTCGTCTCGAAACCTCAACCGCGCGTCGCGCCGCTCGCGGAGCGAGCGGACCACTCTGCGAACGCGCCTCACGGCACGACCTCGAACAGTTCCTTGTTCGCTTCCATGCCAGCGACCAGCCCGGCCACGCGAGTCGCGATCTTCGCCTCATCCTTCGGTCCGCTATCGAGTGTTCTCAACTGGTCTACCAACTCCTTTTGCCCTTCGCACGCCTTTTTTAGCTCCGCCACCGAATCGGCCGTCCAGCGCGATGGGGCTGGGCGGTTGGCCAGCTTCGCACGGGCGGCGTTGTACGCCACCGCCGCGTTGCTCAACGGCGTCGGCTTGAGATCATCCAACACGTACTTGTTGCCCACGGAACTGATGACGTGGTTTACGCCCGGCGGCTTGCTCTTCAGCACGAACTCGTTGAACTCGTTCGGGTTCGCGGAGAGGTTCTTCTTCATGACGCCATCGCCCGCTTGCACCTCGAACTCGAACACAACTTTGTCGCGCGGCGTAGCTCGACCCAGGAGGATCACGTCGTCATCGAGACGGGCGACGGCCGGAACGAATGCGTCGGCGAACTCCTGCACCTTGTCGCGGATCAGCGCCTGCACCTCCGGGTTCTTCGTCGTCTTCGCGTACTGCGACGCGACCAGTTTCAGCCACTGAGTCGCGCCGCTTGCGTTGTCGAATAGCTTGGGCTGCGCGAACAGAGTGAGCAATTCCTCGCGCGCGGTGTACTCGCTGGCGTTCCCGCTCTTCGTCTCGGATGCGATGCGGAAAGACGCATCGAATGCCACCTTGTCGATGTCGGCCTGCGTCACGTCCACGCCGAGGGACGCGATTTGAATCTTCAGCGCGCCCAGCGTGGCGACGGCGGCGGTGCCCTCGTTGGTGCCCGCCTTGAGCGGCAGTTTCACGCTCGTGGCGATTCGGTACTGCGAAGTCGCCAGCGCCGTCAGCGCCTCGATGACCGCGAGCCGGGCGCGGCACCGCCAGTTTGTCGCCTTGACCTTGTCCGCGAACTGGGAGCGTGCGACGTACTGGTCAACAAGTTTGATGAACGCGACCATCTCCTTGTCCGCGTCCGCGGCGGTGGCGATCTGCGGTGGGCGCGAGAACCAGTCGGTGATCTCCCGCTCGTCTTTGTCCAGCGCGACCCGCTCGCTCGCCCACTCGGTGTAGCGGAGCTTCAATCGCGGGGTTCCTGTAAACACGGGCTGCTTGACGGAGGAGAGGAACGTGTCCAGGTCGTTCAGGTCGGCCGACCGCGCCTCGGCGGCATTCACCACGGGGGCAACGGTCGCGTCGGACGAGGCGTCCGGGCCGGCCTTGCGGTACTGCCAGGTGACCGCGACCGCCTTCCGCGATTCGCCCGACCACGCGGTCGCCTTCGCGCTCGACGCGTCGAGTTGCTCCTTCGTGGCGGTTTTGTCGGCGGGCGCTTCGGGCGCGCCCGTGCCGATGTGCGTGGCGCCGTTCACCTGCCACGCCGCATACAGCGCGAACGGGATACCCAGTAGTAGGAGTAGCGCGCCGCCTTTCATCCCGTTCATACTCGGCCAGCCTTGTTGCGTGAAACTCGTCGCTTGCATTTCAAATCGCGCGCGCCACCAGCGCGCACACCACGACCACGAACAGCACGGCCCCCAGGCAACCGGACTTCTTCCCCTTCTTGTACGACACCTTGCGCCCCTTCTTACGGGGCTTGTCGATCAGCGGTGCGGCGTCCTCGTCCGGTTCTGTCTCGTCTTCAAACGGCTGCTCTACCGGTGCGGCTTCGGGCGTGCTCGCTGGTCCCGGAGGAACGTACTTCGGGCCAGCCTTCTTCGCGGACTTCGCGATCCGTTCCTGAATTCGGGCCACGGCGAACGGGTCGAGCGCGTGCTGCCGGTTTGTGTCCTCCAGAATCGCAGCGTAGTGAATGTCCGGCACGCACGCGAGAACGAAGTGCGCCTGGAGCGCGCCGCGGGTGCGGTCGGGGCAATGAGCCGAGAGGCGGATTGCTTCTGTTGCAGCTCGGCGCGCGGTGTTGAAGTTGCCGTCCACCGGGAAGCACGCGCGGAACAGTCCGACAATGGGGGCGAGTTTGTCGGCCTGCTCCGGGAGCGCGAGCCGGTCACACCCGGCCTTCTTGTACGCGGCCCGCACAAAGGCGAGCCGATCTACCTCGAACGTGTCGCACGCGTGCGGCACCTCGTCCGGTGCGCTGGCCGGAATGGAGGTCGGGTCATCCACCCACTTCACCAGCCCATTCGCGGCGAACAGACGCGCCACCCCGCCGGGCGGAAGCGCCTGAACGAGCCGCGCGTCGGCGGCCGTGAGTTTGGCCGCGGCGGCGCGCAGGTGCGTGTGAACCTTCCGTTCCCACTTGTGAATCGTCACCGGGTCGTCGCCGGGTTCTACCTCGATGAGGTCGGGCGAGACGAGCGCGGGCGTGAGCAACCCGAGGTAGCCGTCCCACACATCTTTGCCGACGCCGTCGCCGCCCAACCCCACGAGCAGGTTCGCGAGCCGGTCCTTCTCCAGAAGGAAGTTGCCCCAGTCGTCGCGGAGCAGCCCGACCGACTCGCACAATTTCATCCAGTCGCCCGGCTCCAGCGAGGTGGACACAAGCAACTTGTCCATCAGTGCCGCGGAGCTGGCCGAATATGGAGTGAAGAGCGTCGCGAGGAACGTGGAATCGGTGTCGAGGAACGGGCGGGCCGCGCGGACGTAGGCGGCGATCGCGGCCGGGGGCGAGGCGAACAGGAAGGCGCGCCCGCGATTGCGCATCGGCTCTCGCGCGGCGGCCGGGATGTGGCTGAGCCAGTCCCACTTGTCTTCGGCCATGAGGATGAACGCGGTGTACCCGGCCCAGTCCGGTTGCGCGCGGAGCAGCGGTTCCACCTCGTCCAACCCGATGGGCACGAGTAGTGGGCGCGACGGGAATAGCCCCACATCCGCGCACGCGGTTCGCAACCGGTTCCGAATGTCGGTCGGGAGCTTCGACAATTTCTGCTCGTTCTTCTCGCGGCCCACCATCTTGTCGAGCAGTCGCCGCGACTCTTCGGTGCCGCCCGCGGCGCGGATCACCGACCAGCGCGCGTCCCACTTGCGGTAGTCTTCCTTCAGAAGCGCCTCGATCGCCTCTTCCCATAACTCTCGAAGATGGTCTGGGAGTGCGATCAGTTCACGAAAGGCCGTGCGCACATCGGCGCGCGTAAGCGCGGCCGTCTTCACCACCGGCCACACCTTGCCCGGCCGCGACTTCAACTCTTCGGCCGCGAGCTTGTCGGCCTGCAGCGAGAGCAGGTCGTCAATGGTCGTGGCTCCGGCATCGACGCGAGCCAGGCCTCGCGCGCGAGCCAGCGCGGCTCCCGCTTTGTGCAGCCCGCCAGGGTCTTCACCGATCGCGCGCCGAACCACCGGGAGCAACCCCCACTCGCCGGTCGCGACGAGGTCGATGAGGTCGTTCAGGCCATCGGGAACCGCACCCGTGCGAAGTTCCTGCGAGGAGTGGTTCAGAGCGAACGTGTCCAGCGCGATGCCGCGCGTGGTGCCGAGATCCGGGTCGAGTCCGCGGTCGGGCGTGCCCAGATACGTGCCGACCACTTCGGCGAGTTTGTAGTCGCGGATGTTTCGGTGATACGCCTCGAAGGTGGAGAACGTGAGGTCGTCGGTGACGGCCGGTGGAAGCAACCGTACGCAGCCGTACAGGAGGAGCGCGACCAGTCCCGGTTCCGCGTGGACGTAGAGCCGGCGGCGAGCCTCGCTCTCTTCTTCCGCCAGAACCAGCATCGCGCGCAACATGCGCGCGAACAGTTCGCGCCGGGCGGGCGCGTTCGCGCGCAGGCGCTCCGGGCACACGGTCGTGCTCAGTTGAGTCGGGCCACTGGGGTCGGTGCCGAGGAACGCGGTGAGCGCCGCGTCGTTCACGAGCGTGCCGACGGGCAACGCGGCACCGCCCGCGAGAACCTTCGATGCGCCGGGCGGGTAGTTCGTCGCCCAGGTGCCGGCGCCCCACGACCGCAGCACGGCAGCCGGGTCCGCGTCCGGCAGCAGGAGCAGGTGCGAGAAGTACGAGCGGTCGCGGTCCACGGTATCTTTGGCGAGGTACGCCGAGTGAACCGCCCACACGCCACCCTTCGGGTTCTTGGTGCGAGCGAGCCGGCGCGGCGCGAGCGCGGGCGGCGGCAGGTCACGCCACAGATCGATGGGCAACTCGTAGGGTGGGTAGTGGAACGCGGCGTCGAGCGCCGTCGGCTCGGTTGCCGATGCCGCCCGCGCCGTGTAGCCCGGATTGTTCAGCACACTGTCCGTGACGGTGCAGTGGGTGACGTAGAACTGGTCACCACCCGCACTGTTCGCGTGCCGTTCCGGTTGTCCCACTGGCTCACGCTCCTCTTCGACCAAGAAACCAGGGGCTTACGCCCACGGGCTACGAACGGCCGCCCCATCCGGGGCTAAGAACCAAGACCAACTCTTTGTCTTGAGCCCTGGAAGGGCGGCTGTTCGTAGCCAGGGTCGTGAGACCCTGGGTTGAGTTCGCCGCGATTCACCACCGGCTTCCGCTCGAACTCGCGCTACCGCTGCCCACCGGCACCGGGCCGATGTTCAGCGGCGCACCGTAGACCGTCTTCCACCCCAGTTCCACCACCGGCCAGATGGTCACGTAAGCGTGTGGAACGCCACTCGGCGGGACCAACGTGACCCCACCACCCTCGCGCTGGTGGTTCTCCGCCAAACAGGTGAGCCGCGAATACGGGTCCGCTTCTGACGGGTCGTTCAGAAACCGCCGGCCGTCCACCACGACCACGCAGTGCGCGATCAAACCGTGCCCGCCCCACGACCAGCACGCCTTCACCAGACCGCCGCGCTTTCCCGTGATGGAGTACGCAGGGTACGCGGGGATCAGCTTCGCGTCGCCAGCCAGCCGTGCCCGCACGTGCGCCTCGGTCGCGGTCTTCGTGGTATCATCGAACGCGGGGTGATTGTCCCGCAGGAACGTCAGGTCGTCAGCCGAGAGCGAAACTCGCGTATCGATCTTCTGCCTGATTCCGATCACGCGATCGGCCTTCGCCAGCAATCCTTGAATCTCCGACATGTGGTCCACGAGCGGCGGGTAGTCGCGGAGGGCCGCACCGTATTTGGAATACCGGTCGCGGAGCGCGAACATGTCGCGGGCCTTCAGCGACTCGGCGACCTTGCCCCACTTCTCGACGCGGTCGCGGGCCAGCGTGTACCGGGCGCGGAGTTCTTCGCGGTCGGCGCGGTCCGCGAGCGCGTTGCCATACTCCTTCCACAGCCGCCGCCACTCTTGGTCCTGCTTGTCGAGGCGCGGCTCCTCGGCGTCGATGCGCGCGAACCGGTCGAGCAACTTGCGCTTCTGAATCGCGCTCTCGACCTCCGCGAACAGTGCCGGGTTCACGCGGTCGAGCCGGTCCGCGAGCTTCGGGTTCCGCGTCTTGAGTCGATCGAACGCGGTGGCGATGACGCGGTCCGATGGCTTCGGCTGATCGACCGCCTTCTGAACCTCGGCCATGAGGCGGATCGCTTCGGACCCCTCGCCGACGCGGGTCGTGTACGGGTGCGGGTAGTCCGGCGGCAGCTTGCTCGCGGTCGCAACCACCGCGTCTTCGGAGCCGCCCGCGTCGGCCTGCTTGATCGCGCGTTCGAGCGTCTCCACCATCGCAAGCCGCGCTCGCGCGTCGTTCGTGCGGGACGTGAAGACGGTCGCCTCGCCGCACCCGGCGAGCGCGGAGCCACTGCCCCAGGCCTCAATCAGTTTGGTGTCGTTCTCGTGCGTCGCAACATTCGGTACGCGGCGCAGCTTTTCGAGCAGCGGCCGCCAGCGGAGCGCGTCCTCACCGCGTCGGCGGTGCGCGTCGGTGAGGCCGGGGTGAAGGGGTCCGGCGGCGAGTACCGCTTGCCACGCTTCGGCGAGTTCGCGCTCGGTCGGTGGGAACTTGGCGAACACGCGAAGGAACTCGTCCGCGGCGCCGATGCGGTTGCGCCACCCGTTCGCGGCCGTCTCGTAGGTGTGTGCCTCCGCTACGGTCGCGAGCTTCGGCGCGGCGTCGTCCCAGAGCCTCACCAGCGAGCGCCCGTCGCCCGGCACCGCGACTGCGGCCTTCAACTTGTCGAGCAGCGTCACCTGTCCGGCCGCGGCCTTCGCCCCCGCCACAAGCCCAGCATCGGCCCAGTCGTTGATCAGCGCCGGCTGATACGCGGCGACCACGGCGCGGGGATTCTTCTCGTCGAACGCCCTCTTCACCGCGTCGCGTGAGGCCACGCGTTTGCGGGCTTCCTCGAACATGGGCTTCACGTCGGGCATCAGCGCCCGCCCGGTCGCGAGCAGACGCTCGCCCTCGGCCGCGATGTTCGGCCAGTTCTTCACACGCGCGTCGCACAACTCCTTCAGCGCGCCGACCGGGTTCACCTTGTCGCGAAGGTCGGCGGGCACCTCCTTGCCGGCCTTCTTGAGCAGAACGGTTTCGGCCTCGATCTGAGCCCAGTCGCGCGAACTCGCGGACGCCAGCGTTCGCAACCGGTCGAACGGGTCGAGCGAGAACGGCGGGATGTTGATGAAGGGCTTGTCCAGGCACGTGCGCAACGCGCGCGCCCAGCTACCCACCTCCGGGTCTTTGCACTTGATGAGTTCCGGCCACAGTTTCGAGTTCGCCGGGGTCTGCATGTCGCCGACGGTGAACAGCAGGTTCTCGTTCTCGGTCTTGAGGACGTATTCGACGTACAGTCGCGGGTCGGCCGCGATCGCGCGGAGGGCGACGAAGACGACCCACGCGGAGAAGTGGTCGAGGGTGCCGCTGAGTTTCTCGACGCACCGTGCCGGGTGCTGGTACGCGGGCTTCCCGAATTCGAGTTGTTCGAGCTTCTTTGTCGGGTCGGGCGGGTCGAGCGCGGGCACGCACATGCCGTCGTAGTCCACGAGTACCGGCGCGTCGCCGACGACCATCACGTTGTCGTGTTGGAGGTCGCCGTGCGTGATCTTCGTGTTCTGGAGTTGCTGGATGAGCGCGACCCAACTGTCGGCCATCTTGCGCATGCCCGCGAGGTCGGGCACCTTCTTCTCGACGGTCTGCCTGACCCACTCGCCAAGTGATACCCCCTTGACCCAGGCCATTGTGAGAGTGGGGTACCACGCCTTCCCGACTCGCATCCCTTCGGTGTGGTATTGGAACTTGACCACGCACGGCGGCTTCTTGGCTCCGAGTTCTTTTTCGAGGTAATCGGAGACGGCCTTGTACCGGCGGGCGCGGTCCTCGTTGGGAAAGTTGAAGAGTTTGAGCGCGACAACGCCTTTCGGTCCGGTCATCTTGTACACGCTGGCGAACGCGCCGGACCGGGCGCGCGGCACGCCCATCGGGCTGCGCTCAGCCTGGCTCAGCCGCAGGTCCGGGTCGCGAAACGCGGCGTCCGGGTTCTGCAGCGAATCCTTGTAATCAGACTGTGTCGGCCAGGATGCCATCGTTCTTCTTTGTGTTTCCTCTTCACCCTGAAGGGGTGGGATAACTTAGCCCAGGGCAACGCCCTGGGTACGAGGCCAATTGATTTCCAGGCTGAAAACCTGGGACACTTCAGGGTGCCAAACCAATACGCAACCGACCCAGGGCGTTGCCCTGGGCTAAGTCGTCCCACCCCTTCAGGGTGAAAACCAAATCACCCCATCACCTATTTGCGAACACCTCGTATCCATGCATGTGCAGCAGCCACACAAACGGCTCCGCGACCCCGAACGGCGCGATGGTCCGCTGCGACAGGTCTTCGACGCCCAACTCGTTCTCGAACAGGTTCACCGACGACACCGGGAAGAACATCACCTGGTTGCCGAAGTAACTCTCCACCAGCGCCCGCACATCCACCCCGCGGAACATTAACTCTAACATATCCTCAACGATCGCGCTGCGCTCCTGAACGATGTCGAGTGTGGTCCGTTTCGGCTGCTCTGGGTTCTCTTCGAGCAGCCGGCGGATGAACGGCACCGACTGACCGCCGATCGGGTTGCGGGTCACGAGCAGGTCGAACTTGGGAATCACAATCGCGACGGGGACCGGGATCACGTCGCCGGGATCCACCTTGCGAGCCTCACGCATGTCGGCCATGAACTCGTTCAGCGCCGCGAGTTGCCGGTCGAGCGTCACGCCCCCGGAGCGGCCGTCGAGCTGCGTCGGGTCGAGGAACAGCATGAAGCCGTCCATCTTCACCGCCTGCTTCTTCAGGCGGTCCACGTCGATCTTCTGGTTTACCAGTTCGCCGGAATAGTCGAATAGATTCACCAGCGCGGTGTTCGCGCCGGATGGGTCCGTGTCGCGAACGTGGATCATCACCGGGTCCGGCGGGGTGTTCACGTCGTGGAGCGTGTTCCCGGCGTCGCGTTTAAGGTTCAGGATCAGGTCGATGTACAGGTCGAATCGTTCGTCCCCAAGCGACGGGGCCGGTACGATGGTCGCGGCCGCGGGCGCCTTCTGTTTGCGCACCTTGTCGTAAGCGGTGGCGAGCAGGTGCGTCTTGCCGCTGTTGCGCACGCCGACCACCGGGAAGCACAGCCGGCGCACTTTCTGGTAACTGCGGAGGAACCGGAACCCGCACGTCTTGCACTCGACGTACCCAGTCTCGCCGCTGTCGGCGGTGGACTTGGCCGCGGGCGCGGCTTTGCGCCGGACAGGCGGCTTCGGCTTGCCAGCTCGGTAGCGCGGGCGCGGTGCGTCTTCGTTGTCCTCGTCGTCCTCGTCCCGCGCAGACTCTTCCGCACCCGGGATCGTGCCGGTCTTCTCGACGACGAGTTTCTCGCTGAAGCACCGCGGGCACTTCTTCGCGTCGGCCTTCACGATCGCGGCCTCTTTGCGAAGCGCACGCCGGTACGGTGCGACAGCCAGCCCAAACAGGAACGCGGCCCCCAGACACCGCGCCACTGCGAACGCGATGGTCCGCCACCGGGCGCCGCCCCTGAGTTCATCGAGTTTGGCGCGATCGGTGGCGAGTTGCGTCTTCTCGCTCGCAGCCTCCTTCGCAAGCCGGTCCGTGAGCCTCGCGTCCGTGGCGGTGGCTTGCAACTGCTTGCGGACCTGAGCTTCGCCATTGCGCACGACCATTTCAGCCGACGCATCGGCCGCGCCCGGCACCGTGACGAGTTTCGCCCATCCGTCCACCGCGGCCGTCCACTTCTTGTTGGCTTCGGCGGTCGCGGCGACTGCTTTCTCGGTTGCGTCCTTCGTCCCGGTGACGAGTTCGGCCTCCTCGCGTGCGGCCCAGTCGCCGGAGCCGGGCGCGGGGCCGTTTGAACACCCCGGAACCGTCGTGAGTACCAGCAGCGCCGCAACGACCGCGGCCCGGCGCGCACGGCGGGTCGAGACGCGGCGTGCCCGTTTGCCAAGTGAGACCGCCACCACGAACACGACCGCCGCCCACACGACTGCGACCCCGTCGAACACGGTAGGTTTGAAACCTGGCAGCGTGCCGGTGTCGATGTCGAAGCCGTACGCGGCTTGCTGTTCGTCCGCGTACTTGCGGAACGCGATCCGTTGCTTGTAGACCTCTTCCCAGTCCTTCTTGCCATCTTCGCGGCGGATGCGGGCGACATCGGCGAGTTTCAGCGCGGAGTTGCGAAGCGCGTCGTAATCGCCGGCGAGGACCGGGTGCAGTTCGTTCACAAGTGAGGTGGGGTTCAGGAACTGACCGATCGACCGCCCGATCGGGCGCGGTGGCGCGATGAGATTGATTTCCCAGTCGGCTGCTTCCTTGCGGGCGTGCTGTTCGTGCCACTCGTACCGCAGTTTGGCGAGCCTCTCCGGCGTGACTGGTTCCGCTGGTTCCGCGCGGGCCGCGCCCCCAAACGCGACCGCGACGAGCGCGGCGAGCAGGAGAACGCGACCGCGTGGCCGGGGATTGGGGGCGGCCATAGTGGTCCACGTGGCAGGGGCAACGGTGCAACGATTAACGTAAGGGCCAGTTCTGGCGACCGCAAGACATTTTGCGCCCGACGAACCCGTTCCGTCAGTACGTCTGGTCGCAAACCATGCAGTAGCGAGTGCCGGGTCGGCCGGGGGTCTTGCGCCCGCACGAGGGACATGCGTCTGGGTCGCGGGTTGTAGGCTTCGCCGCGGGTGCTGGCGGGGCCGCGGGCTTTGGCGGCGCGGGAACCGGTGAAGCCGCTTGCGGCTTCGCAGGCACGGGCACCGGTGCCGGGCGTGGCACCGTCGGCAGCGCATCGTCTTCGTCAATGTTCAGGGATTTCACCGGTCGCGCGGGCGCGGATGGCGTCATCGGAAGCGGCAACGCATCTTCGTCGATGTCCAGCGGCTTCGCGACGGGCTTTGCTTTCGGCATTGGCGGCGGTGAGGGTCGGCGCGGCGCAGCCGGGGGCAGTGCTGGCGTGGTGCCGCTCCCGGTCCGCACCACGACCGTCACGTTCCCCGCGGCGCGTGTGTCGCCGTCGCTTACCGCGGACTCTTCGCGGGCGGGCACGTCGGTGCAGATCACCTTGCCGTCGCGGATGAAGTACCGCAGCGCGACATCGGCCGCGCCTCGCGCCCACACGGTACACGCACGCGAGTCGCCGCCGATCTTCACCGGTTCCGCGCCCAGGTTCACGGTAATGACCTCGCGCGGCCCGTACTGCACCTCAAGCCACGCCCGCCGGAACGCCGCTTCCACCATCGCGACCATCAACCCGATGCACAGCCCAAGTGCCAAACCCCCCGCGAGCCGGCCGAGGACCGCGCCCACGGCGGCCGTCACCACGATGAACCCAATCGCGCCGGCCGCGCCGCCGACCGCGCCGCCCGCGAGACCGAGCACGAGCTTCAAGTTAGGAACGAACAGCGACAGCCCGATACCGGCCAGCCCGCCGAGCAGCGTCCAGCCGAGCACTTGAAAGATCACCGTGAGTATCTTGTTGTCGGGCGCGAGCAGGAACAGTCCCTGACCGGCCGCACCGCCGACTAGCCCCACGACCATTCCGCCCGCGAGACCCGCGATCACGCCGCCGGCGGACGGTAGCGTACCTCGCAGATAGTGGTGCTGTCCGCCGAGCAAGAACAAACACACGAGCGCCGCGATGGCGCCGGTCCACACGCCAACCGCGAGTATGAGTTGCCCGGTCGAACTCGCGTCGTAGGTTTGGTCCGACTGCACCGCCTTCACGGTGTTCAGCTTCGGTTGCACCACCTCTTGCTTCGCCAACTCTGGGCGCACCGCGGGCTTCGCCTCGGCCGCCGCGATGATGGCCTTCGTCATCTCCGGGAGCAGTCGTGTGGTGAACGCGGTGGAGTCGCGCGCGGTTCGGTCGAGACTGAATTCCTTGCCGCGATCTGCGCCCTTGTCGGTGGTAATGCCGAGCGCGCCGCGTTGCACCTCGCGGTACTCTGCCCGCCCGCAGTCGGCACGTTCGTTGTTGATGACGAGGTGCAACAGGTCGATCTTCTTCTCCGTGAGCGCGTCGGCGGCGGCCTTGATGCTCGCGCCTTGTCCCTGCGTGATCTTCGGCGCGGCGTCGGTGATCAGAATGAGGTTCCGCGTCGCGCCCTTGCGGAAGCCGAAGCTGGTTGCTTCGATGATGGCTTCCAGGCTGCTCTCGGGGAGGTCGCCGCCGCCGTTGGCGCGCAGCGTGCCCACCGCGGCGCTGAACGCGCCCGCGTCGGACGTGAACTGCGAGCCTTTGAACATGAGGATCTCACTCGGCTCGCCTTCGGTCAGGTCGCGGAACGCGATGCACGCGAACTGAGCGTCCACCTTCGCGAGTTGAAGGTCTTTCGCGAAGGTGACAATGCCGTTCTTCACGCCATCAATCTGCTGCTGCATGCTCGACGTCACGTCGAGGACGAACACGATGTCGACGAGCGGCATCGCCGAGGCAAGCGGCGCGAGTGTGAACTCGACCGGCTCGGCGGTGATGGTCTTGCTGCCCGATCTCGCGGTGGCGATCACCTTGAGATTCTTGTGTTCCGTGCCCGCTGGGGTCGCGAACGTGGCGCGCAGTTCGACCTCTCCCGCGGTCTTGCCCGTTGGGATAATGATTTGCGGCACCGTCGGCGTGATGCCGAGTGGCAGTCCCTCGACGTGAACGGTCACGTCGTCTTCAAAGCCTTCGCGCACGATCTGCACGAGCAACTTGTTGGTGCCGCCCTGGTAGATTTGAAGTTTGTCCGACACGCCGATCGCGAGTCGCGGTTCCGGCGCTGCGGGCGGGGGCGGCGCGGCCGCGGCCTTCGGCCCGAGCGCCAACATGATGAGTTCACCGAAGAGCAGCGCGCCGAGCAACCCGCCGCCGGCCCCGTACAGGCCGAACAGCACTGGTTTGGGCAACCCGGACAGGAACTTCGGCGCGGGCATGTCGGCGGCTCCGGGTGTTTTCGTAGGGTGGGTCAAGGCTTTGCGCAGGCCCACTACGCGCATTCAATCGCGATGATGGTGGGCTGCGCAAAGCCTTGACCCACCCTACAAGAACGCATTCAGAACGTGGCATCGCACAGCATACAGTACCGCGTACCGGTCGCGCCGGGTATCTTGCGCCCGCAACTGGGGCACCCGCCGCCCGCCTTCGGCGCGGCGATGTTTGGCTTCACGACCGGAATCGGGAACGGATCTTCGTCGAGTGCCAGCGGCTTCGGCGGAACCGGCTTCGCGGTCTTCGGCTTCGCGGACACCGGCAGCGGATCCCAGCCGTCGGTCGCGGCGCGTTTCTTCTTCGGCGCGGGTTCGGGGGTGGGCAGCGGAACCGGTTCGTCGCCGTTGCCGGTGCGCACCACGACCCGCACCGCGCCGACGGTGCGGCTGAACCCGCTCACGGCGACTGCTTCCGACCGGTCGGCCGTGTCCGCACACATCACCTCGCCGTCGCGAACGAAGAACAGCAGCGCGACCGGGGCCGCGCCGCGCGCCCACACGGCGCAAGCCTTCGCGTCACCGCCGACCTTCACCGGTTCCGGGCCGAGGTTTATGGTAATCATCTCGCGCTCGCCGAACCGCACCTCCAACCACGCCTTCCGAAACGCCCGTTCGACGAACGCCACCATTAACCCGATCGCGGCGCCGAGCGCCAGTCCGCCCGCGAGCCGACCGACCGTGTCGCCCGTGAGCGCAGACACCGCGATGTAGCCGATCGCGCCGGCCGTGCCGCCTGCAACGCCGCCGAGCAACCCCGGCAGCACGCCCAGGTTCGGGATGAACAGCGACAGCCCCGCGCCCGCGAGGCCGCCGAGAATCGCCCAGCCCATCACGCGGAACAGTGCGCCGAGAACCGCGCTGTCCGTCTTCGCCAACAGGAACAAGCCTTGACCCGCGGCACCGCCGACCAACCCAACGAGCAACCCGCCGCCCAGACCGAGGAGCACGCCGTTCAGCGGGGGCAAGCCGCCCTGTACGTAGCTCTTCTGACCGAACAAGATCGCGAGACACACGAGCGCCGCGATCATGCCCGTCCACAGCGAACTGCGCGCAACCTGCCGCCACTCGGTGCCGGCTGCGGACTTCTCGTTCGATTGCAAACTCTTCACTTCGGGCGGCGCGATGGTCGGCTTCTCTGGCTCTCGTGCGGGCGTGACCGCGGTGCCCGCGGCGCGGGCGTCCGGCAACTTCGGCGGCGGTGGAAGGCCGGGTAGTTCCGGCTTGCCCGCTGGCCGGTCCGCGACGAGATCCGCGATCGCTTTGCTTACGTCCGGCAGCAGTTTCTCGAAGCTCTCCGTGCCCTCGTTCAGCGCCTTCAGGTCGAAGTATTGTCCCTTCGCGCCCTCCCACAGCGGCGTAAACGGCTTCTTCAACTCCGGCAGCGTGACGATGTGCATCTGGTCGATCTTCTTCTCCTTGATGTACTTCGCCGTCTCCTCGATGCTCTTCATGCGCCCGTCGGGGCGTTTCGGCGCCTCGTCTGTAATAAGGATGATGACCCGCGTCACCTGGTCGCGGAACGGGAACTCCGCGGCCTCGGCGACGCCGTCCAGACTGCTCTCGCCCTCGGCACCACCGCCGCCGGCGCGCAGCGCGCCGACCTCGGCGCGAAACTTGGCGAAACTGGTCGTCATCTTCTCGCCATCGACCTTCACGATCTTGAGCGGCTGGCCGAGAGTCGTGTCCTTGAATCCGACCAGCCCGACTCGCACGTCGAATTGATTCTTGGCAAGCTCGTCCACGAACTTTTGAATGCCGCGACTCGTGCCGTTGATCGCCCACTGCATGCTGCCGGAGATGTCCAGCGCGAACACGATGTCCACCGGGACGCGGGGCGGGCTGATCACGTCTACCGTCGTCGTCGCTTGCGCACGGAGCGGCGCGCCGTTGAACTTCGCCTGGGCATTGACCTTCACCGGTTGCGCACCCGGTTTCGCAGTCCCGTCGGCCGTAAGCTCGACGGTGATCTCGTTTCGGTCAGCCCGGATCGGGATCGACGGTGCCTTCACGCCGTCCGGTAGATCGTCGAACGCGATCTCGACTTCACCGGTGAAGCCGCCGCGTGCGACCTGCACCGCGAACGTGTTCTTCCCGCGCTGGTACACCTGAATCTTCGGCGACACGCTCACCGCCAGGCGCGGCGGTGCCGGTGGTAGTTCGATCACGCGCACTTCCACCGGCTTATCAAACGTCACCGCGAGCGCGTGACCCTCACGGTTGGGGTTCGCGCGCGCGGTCACCTTTAGCGTCGATGGGCCGGGTTGAACGTCGTCCGTGGCAACGATCCGCGCGGTGCCGTTCGTCTCGCCTTCGGGAATGACGATGGGTGTGGCACTCAGACCGGGCGCGAGTTTGTCGAACGTCACGGTCACCGAACCGGTGAACCGGTCGCGCGCGATCTGCACGCCAAACGTGTTCGAGCCACCGGGGTACACCGACACCTGCGGCGACGCGGTGACCGCGAGTTGCGGAAAAGGCGGCGGGACCGTGAGCGGCTCAGGCGCAGACGCAGGGCGGAGCAGATACCACACCAACTCGCCGAACACGAGCGCACCGATCAGCCCGCCGAGCGCCCCGTAGAGGGCGAACAGCGCCGGCTTCGGGAGCTTGGACAGGAACGCGGGTGCGGGCATGAATACCTCGCGCGGCGACAAACGGCAGCGTGGGATTCATGATGGCGCGCCCGTGCGCCGCGGTCCAGAGGGAGAAGCGCGGAAGGTGAGGGGAATGGTCGATCGCGCCGGGTGATTCGGCCGGATTTCAGCCCCGGAGGGGCGTGGGCGCGTAGCCAGGGGTGAAGTGAGCAACGCGAGCGCAACCCCTGGCGTACCAACGCGGACCACGAACGGCGTTGGTTGCCGGATTCACGCGTCGACCCGCCAGGGGTTGCGCGGCGCCTTCGGCTTGCTCCACCCGTGGCTACACTCCGCCGCCCCTCCGGGGCTGAATCCAGCCGAAACGCAAGCGGCCCGCGAGCATCGCTCGCGGGCCGGGGTTATCACATCGTCGCGTCACTCATCACGGGCCGGTCGGCAGACGGCCTTCCGTCTGGATGATCTCTTCCTCAGACGTGATGATGATGCGCGGCGTCACCATGATCATGATGTGCCGGGTATCGCGACCCACGCCCACGTTCTTGAACAACCGGTTCAGGTACGGGATCTTCGACAGGAACGGAGGCCCGAACTCGTTGCGGCTTTCCCGCAGCGTCTTCAAGCCACCCAGCAGCACCGTACCGCCGTCCGGGCACACCACGGTCGTCTGGATGTCCAGACTGGTGAACGACGGCTGTTGCAGGAACTGTGTGAACGGGATCGGCTGACCCTGGCTACCGCCCTCGAACACCGGCGTGATGAACGTCGTCACCGGGAACAGCGGCACCACCGCACCGGACTGAGCCGACAGGTTAATCGGCATGTTCAACCGCACGAACCGGCGGTCGGCCGACACGACGGCCTGGATGCTGATCTGGAAGTTTGTGTCCGGGCCGGACAGCGGCTGGTTTTGCGGGATGAACACGATCTGCCCGTTTACCGCAAGCACCTGCACGCTGGTCACGAAGAACTGTTGGTCGGTAACCGCGAGGGTCGCGGTCTGGCCGTTGAACAGCGTCAACTTCGGGGCCTGCATCACGTTGGCTCGCTGGTCGCCCTGAGCCATTTCCAGGAACGTGTAGACCTGGATGTCGTTCAGGAACGCGAGGCCCAGCGAGATGCCGCCGTTGTCGCCCGGCGAGTTCGGGTAGTTCCCGAACCCTGGGATGCCACGCTGGAAACTGGTCGCCCGGATCGGCACGTCCAGGTCCGGCGTGAACGTCCCAGCCGGGGTCAGCCCGATCGTCGTGCCGCTCGTGTTGATATCGTTGACGAACGGTGCCGGGCGGAACGTGCCGCTGGTCAGCGACGGCTCGAACTTCGTCGTGTTCGTCTTGATGTTCACCGAGAAGTCCACGCCCATCCGCTCGAAGAACGACTCGGACAGCGACACGATGCGGACCTCGACCGCGATCGCCAGGTCTTGCAACCGGCGGAGGGCTTCCAGCAGGTCTTGCACTTCCGTGATGACGTCGGCTGTCTGGTTCACAACCAGCGCGCTGCCGATGTCGAAGAACTCGACCTTGCCGCTACCTCCGTGGCCGTCCCACGAGTACGGGCGCACCATGCTGGTGATCAGCTTGATGAGTTGCTCGTGCTTGGTGCTGTTCCCGCCGACCACATTAGCCGACGCGCCAAGCGGGTTGATGGTCTGGAGACTGCCACCTCCCGTCTGCGAGGCACCCTGGATGCCCGGAGATGTGGCCAGCGCGCCAGCCGGGGTTCCGCCGCCCAACCCACCGACCGGGTCGCGAGGCGTCGGGCCGGTCATACCGGGGGTCACGCCCTGGATCATCAACTGTCCGCTGCTGAGCGGGGTCCTGTTCAGCATCCTGTCGAAGTTCGCGTAGTCGGGCAGCGCGAAGTTCGGCACCGGGGTCACGAGGTCCGCGACCGAGAACACCTTCGTGTACAGCCGGCCCTTCGCCTTCTTCGTCGTGGTGATCTTCACCACGTCGTTCTCGATCACGTAGCTCAAGCCGGCTGGTTCGAGGAGGCACGCGAGTACGTTCCGGCCCGCGATCGACGTGCCCACGTCGAAGTTCATCAACTGCACTTCGCTGATGTGCTCGGCCTGGAGCGAGGTCACGTCGAGCCACAGTGGCACGCCAGTGAGCGTCTGAAGGTTCTTGATCGCCTGATCGAGCGGGGTCTGCCGGAACTCGACCGAAATGGGCTTATCCAGCCGCAGTTCGATCTCGTAAGTAGCCGGCGTGCGGCTCTTCAGGTGGAAGCTGTCGCCGGACCCGCGAAGACCGGACCGCTGGGACGCCCGCAGTGCAACTGCGATCGGGTCGTCAGTGGTGACGAGCGGCCCGATGTTCTCGGCGTCGCGCATCCCGTATTGGAAGAACTTCTCGCGGTTCGCCTTGTCCTGCTCCGCTTCCTTGACGCGGCGACCCAATTTGGCGGCCTCGTACAGCGCGCTCACGGCGGGGTCGTCGGAGTCGAGTTGCTTGGCCTGGAGCGCGACCCGCTCGGCGGTTGCGTAGTCGTTCTTCTTGAGCAACTCGTTGTACCGGCGGACGAGGATCGCGACTTCCTTCTTGCGCTCCTCCTCGGCGATCCCGCGTCCGACGATGATTTCCTTCGCGTCGCGCCTCTCCTTGTTCAGACGAGCGGTAGCTTCGGTCTGACCCTTCATCAGGCGGAAGGTGTCCAGACGGCCGTCCACTGGGCGGAGCAGCATCGCGACGCTCGACGTGTCCAGACCCGACGAGCGGACCCGGTTCGAGTAGTCGATGAGCAACTGCATGGCGAGGTCGGTCTCGCCGCGTCCGAACGCCGCTTGCGCGTCGGCCTGAATCTTCAACCCGTCGCTACGCAGTTTCTGGAACTGCACCTTCTTGAGTGCATCCGCTTGCGAGGTCGGGCTGTCCGGGGTGATGCGAGCCACGCCCGCCGGGTTCGAGCCGGTGATGCCGCTCATCGGGTCGGCCGGTGGCAGCCCCATGTCCGGCGGCTGGAAGCCGCCCGCAGTCGCGAGGCCGCTACCGGTCTTGTCGAGTTCGGCCTTGCACGCGGTCAGCATCTGGTCGCGTGTGGCCTTGAGGTCGGCCGTTAGCAGGTTCCCGTCCACGAGGACGAGCACGTTGAAGGTCTGCTGGTAGTCCTTGTTATTGAAGGACGACTTCGCGTTCTCCAGCGTGGCGATCGCGACCCGCTGCTTCAGCTTCAGCTTTTCGGCGTCGATGCTGTTGAGCAGCCCGCGTGCTTCGTCCTGTACGCCGCCGAGGTTGTGCGCTTGAAGCGCGAGCTTGGAGGCGGTGTCGAACTGACCCCGCGTGAACTCGTACGCGGCCTGGTCGAGCAGTTGCCGACTGGTCACGGTGCCGGTGACTGGCGCGCTGGGCTTCGGACCGCCGTACACGGTCTGAACGCCGGGCGGGAGCGTCGGCACTGTGTCCGTGCCCCCGTTGCCGGCGACCGGGACGAGGTATTCCGGGCCACCGGTTGCGGCGATCCCGCTGGGTGACGCGGTGCCGAACTTACCGTTGGACGCGACGTAGAGTGCGGCCTTCGCTTCGACCACCGGTTTCGGGAACAGCCCGAGCGTAGCAGCGACCCCGGTTGCGTTGGTAAGCGCCGCGTTGGCCCGCACGTAGTCTTGCTGCGAGGTGAACAGGTGCGCGTCGCGGATGAACTTATCGATGGCGGCAGAGCCCCGCGTATTTAGATCCTGCAATGCGAAGCCGGGGCTGAATTCGCCCTGGTTGAAGGCGGCGCCGAGCTTGTCGGCCTCGGTGTACTTGGCCTTTGCCGCGGCAAAATTCCCCTGGTCCGCGAGCGCCCGGCCCTCGGCCACGAGCTTCATCGCGCCCTGTTTCTTCGGGTCCGCACCGCCGACCTGCGCGACCCCCGTGGGATCGGGTTTGGTCGGCGTGACCGTGCCGGCGACCACGTTCCCATTCGGGTTCGCGGGTGCGGGCGAGACGTTCTTGAACTTCGACCGTGCCGCTTGCAGATCTTTGACCAACTTGTCGGGCCGGTCGCCCGTGTCCCACGTCGAGTACGGCCCGTGCAGTTGGTCCGCCTTGCGGGCCATCTGGATTGCGGTGTCCAGGTTGTAGGCGCGTTCGGCGTCGTTGACCGCGGGCTTCGTAGCCGTGGTCTTCGCCTGTTTCATCAGTTGCTCGGCTTGCACCTTCTGCGCCTTCGCCTGAGCGGAGTCGATGTCCTTGCGGAGCGAACTGGGGGTGTCGTCGAACAACCCCCACTTGCCGCCAGGGTTGTTGGCTTCGGCGGTCTGGGCGAGGTCGCGAGCTTCGGCGAAGCGGCCTTCCGCGAGCGCCTTGCGGCCATCCTTGATCAACTGCTTCGGGTCGCTGGTCGCGGCCCCGCCGCCGAGACCGCCACCGGAGCGGGTCGCGGGTGCCGCGGTCGGCATCGTTGTCTTCCCGCTCTTTTCCTTACCGAACTGGGCGTGAACGATGGCGACCGTCCCCCCGGTCAGCACCGGCACCAGCAGCAGGTTGGCCGCCACCCGCTTCCAGTTCCACTTCTTTGCCTGGAACACCAATGGCCTCCTTTGCCCCTGCGCTGGGTGACGAGTCTCGCCGACAGGGAATGATCCCCCATCAGCCCAACGGTACGACCCGTCGGGCAGTTGTCGGCACAAGCGTCAGGAAACCGCCCCAGCGGCCCCCGACTCTCGTCTCCTGGGCGTCCTGCCCCGCGTAGAGAATGTGTGCGAAAGCGGGCCGGCTATATCTCGGCTTTCGGGAGCAGTCAAGCGTTTTGACTCAAGTTTCAGAGCTTCCGCGCGCGTGAATCTGGGCGATTGTCGCGGTGTGTGGGGGGAAGTGGGAAGTTGGGTAGGTGCAGCACGAGACATTCTTAACGAGCCGCGACCGCATAGGGAGCGGTTTAGCTCTACCACTCCCTTGCGGTCGCGGCTCGTTAAGAAAAGAACTCACCCCACGATGCGGCGAAACATGTCCATCGTCTGGCGAGCGGCGGTGTCCGAATCCGGCAGCGGCAGTATCTCCGCTGAGAGGTAGCCCGCGTAGCCGATCTCGACCAGCGCTGCGGCGACCGGCAAGAAGTCCGTGTGGCCGAAGCCCGCGGCGCAGCGGTTCGAGTCCGCGAAGTGGACGTGGCCGATGCGCGAACCCGCCGAGCGGATCGCGTCCGCGAGGTTCGGCTCTTCGATGTTCATGTGGTACAGGTCGGCGAGGATCTTTACGTTCTCGACGCCGATGCCAGTGAGCAACGTGACTGCGTCTCCGAGCGTGTTGATGAGGTTCGTCTCGTAGCGGTTCAGCGGTTCGTACAAGAGTGTGGTGCCGAGGTCGCTCGCGTGCGTGTCCAGTTTGAACAGCGCGTGCCCCAGGAATCGCAACGCTTCCGGCTTCGTGACGCCGTCGCCCCACCGCCCTTGCATCGAACCGATGATCGCGGGTGCGTCGAACTTCGCGGCCAGGTCCATGATCGAGCGCACAAACGCGACCGCCTTGTCGCGGATCGCGGCATCCGGGCTGGTGAGCGAGAGCTTGTGCTTTACCCACCCGGCACCGGTGCCCACCGCGGCGAGTGACAGTCCGTTGTCATCGAGCAGCGTGCGCAACTCGGTGGGGTCGATCGCGTCCGCGCTTGGCGGGAACACCTCGACCGCGTCGAACCCGCGTGCAACCGCTTCGCGACAACCCGTGGCGAGGTCGTCCCAGTACACGAACGGCCCGCCGCGGGCTTCCGGTACAAGTGAGATGGTGACCGCCGACCTCATCGTTAACTCCTCACCAGTGCGCTATAGTCCGCGATCAACTGCTGGGTCACCGGCCCGATCTCGAACTCTTGCTTGTCGATGGCGCACACCGGTTGCACCTCGACCGCGGTGCCGGTGAGGAACACTTCGGTCGCGTTCGCGAGTTCGTTCGGCCAGATTTCGCGCTCGACCACTTTAATGCCGCGATTGCGGGCGAGTTCCATCACGGTCTGGCGTGTGATGCCGTTCAGGATGGTCTCGGTTGTGGGCGTGTGGAGTTCCCCATTAATAAGGAGGAACAGGTTCGCGCCGGTGGCTTCGGATAAGCGACCCTTGTAGTCGTGCATGAGCGCATCCTGCACGCCGGCCGCTAAAGCCTCATCCTTGGCAAGTGTGCAGATGATGTACAGCCCGGCGGCTTTACTGCCCGCGGGCGAACTTTCGGGGCTGGGCCGCTTCCATCGGCTGGTGATGAGTTTAATCGCTTTCTGAGCGTAGTACGCGCCCCACGGGAACGCAGCGATCATCACGTGAACCTTCGTGCCGATGGCCGACACGCCTATGACCTCGGCCCCGCGCCACGCGAGCGGCCGGACGTACCCGCTGTCGAGCTTGTTCTCGGCGATGACGAGTTTCGTGGCCGCGTCGAGTTCCGCGACGCTGTAGGGCAGTTCGTAGGCGAGCATCCTTGCGGACTTGACGAGCCGTTCGGAGTGTTCCCGGAGCTTGAACACCTTGCCGTTGTAGATGCGTTCGCCTTCGAAGACGGAGTTGCCGTAGTGGAGACTGTGAACGAGGACGTGGGCCTTGGCCTCGCGCCACGGGACGAGTTGTCCGTTGTACCAGATGACGCCATCGCGATCGTCCATCGGCAGTGCGGGTCCGGCCATGAGTGCGCTCCGTCGGTAGGAGAGGAGTTCTGCGATTAGTGTATCATACCGGATCGTTGTTTCGTGTCTGTCGGTGCCTCCTCTGTACTGCCGTCGTAGGCGACCCGAGGCCGCCACGACCGTCACTGTTATGCGGTCAGTCAAGCGAGATGATGCTCGGCCACAGTCATCCGTCGCCGCGTTTGCGGTCGCGGACTTTCTTCATCGCATCGAGCACGCCGCCCTGGACTTCGACCGGTGGTGCGGTCTCCGTTCGCTTCGGTTCCGCCACGGGTGCTGCCGCAGTCTTCGTCGCACATTCGCTCGGTAAAGGAGCTGGTGTTGCGACTATCGCTCTGCGCCAGAAACGGAATGCTCCTGGCCGCAGCGCGCGGACGGCGGAGAAGGTCGAGGAGACCAGGCCGGTTCGTCGTTCCAGCACTTCAAACAGTAAGCACACCGCGGCGGTGAGCAAAAGCCACGGGGCAAGCGGGAACGAACGCGGGCGCTTCGGTAGGTCTTTCCACACACCCGAAAGCTCGATGCGTTCGACACCACCCGTTGCCCGTGCCAGCCGTTCGAGCGCGGCCCGCCCGCGATCATCACTCGCACCGAGCGGCGACGGCGCGTACTCCGGTGAGAACGGCAAACAGACAGGCGCCAACGATTGCGGCTTCTGCCCCGGAACCGATACCGTGCTCAGCGCGGTCTCTTCACCTTCCAGTGAAACCTCCGCGACCAGCGTATCGGGTCCGGTCCAGGTGAGCGGAACGGTCTCGGTTCGCGGGGCTTCGCCGGGGCGTGCCCGCAGTGTGCGAAGTTGCGGAACGCCGGCGAACGGTTCCGACTTCCGCTCAGGGTCGAGCTGCAAGTGAATCCGGTTGATGCCGTTGCGAACCTCCTGCGTGACTGCCATGCCTTCAGCCAGCGAACCCGATTGACCCGCGACCCAGCGTGCCAGACTCGTGTAGAACTCGCCGGTCTCCGGTGACTTTGCGAACGCGCCGGCGTGCTTGCCGTCGGCTTCCCCGGTGTAACACAGCACACGACCGGCGCCGGCCTGCCACGACGCGACCAGCGGCGCCTTGTAATCGTCGCGACTGATCGCGCCCATCGTGGCCTCGGGGCGCAGGTAGCAGAGGTTGTACCCGCCGATGGCGCGGTCCAGCGCGAACGGCTTGCCCGCGAGTGCCGTCAACCCCGGTGTGGGCTGCATGAGTACCGGGTCTTCGAGGAAACTGTTTCGCGAGACGACGAACGTGTCTTGTGCGAACAGCCGCGGCAACTCTTCCGGGCTGTCAGTGATGAAGAGCCGCCCGCCGCCGCGCTTTGCCACGTCTTCGAGCAGCGCCGCGTCTTTGTCCGTGTTCTTCCCGAGACCGATGACGCTCACCGTGATGCCGGCCTTGCGTGTCTTTTCGAGCAACTCCTTGTAGTTCCCCGGTTGCTCGGCGTCAGCGACGTCGGCGAACAGCACGATGTGCTTGGTGCCCGCCTTGGCGTGGCGGATCATGTCGGCGGACGCAGTGAGCGCCTCGTCCACGTAGATGCCGCCCCCTTGCGATTGAATACGCAGGATCTTGTCGCGGACGCGTTCCTTGTCCTTCACGGTGCCAAGTTCGGCTATGACGTGTGGTGACGTATCGACGGCGAAGCAACCGAATTCGTCCATCGGGCCAAGCAGGTCGAGCACTTGCGCGGCGCCAAGGTTCGCGAGGTCCATCTTCACCTTGCCGCCCGCCGCCGGGACCGCCATGCTCCCGGAACGGTCGAGCGCGACGACAATCGCCAGCGCGAGTTTGCGGTGTTCCTGGCGAAGTTCCATTGACACCGGCAGAATCGGTTCGAGCGGCGACTTGTAGTACCCGCCGGGGCCGTAAGCCTGCTTGCCGCCGGTGAGCAGCAGACCGGAACCGCTCGCGCGCACCCAGCTCGCGAGCGCTTCCATGTTTCGCGTGCCTATCTTCTCCGCGGGCACGTTCTCCAGAATCACCGCGGAGTAGCCCGACAACTCTTCGAGCGTGAAGTTGAATCGCTCAGGCGGCATCGCGCGAACGTCCAGCCCACCGGCTTTCAAGAGCGCCGTGAGGCCCGACGACTCAATGGGCGTGAGGTGCAGGATCGGCCGTGGACCGCTAACGCCGACCAGCACGCGTGCGGTGTTGTTCTCGGGCACCGGGTCGTCGGCAAGGGCGCGAACTCGCACGCGGTAGCTTTGGCTTCCGGGTTCGGCGGCGCGGTCGCGGAACGTCACGCGGTTCAGCCCGGCCGTCATGCGCTGCTCGCCGCTGGCGATCACCTTTTCGCCGCGAGTCACTTCGTAAGTCACCGTGTCTTCAACAGGCGACTGCACCCACGCGGTGATGATGAAGCCTTCGCCCGGCGCGACGGCTGTGGGCGCATCGACGCGTGCCACAGCGAGATCGCCCGCGGCCGGGCGACTGCGGTGCCGGTAGTCAACCGCCACACGCCGGTCCGCGGCCACGCCCGCGAGCGCCGCCGGATCGCGCCCTGTCCACCTCCCGTCGGAGAGCACCAGCACGCGCCCCGGCGAATCCTTCGGGACCAGTGACAACGCGATGTCAATCCCTTCACCCAGACTGGAACCGTCCGCGCCGACTTCGTGCGTGAACCCCGTAAACTTGTCGCCGCCCGGCGCTCGCTCGACGGCCACCGTTTCCCCGAACGACACCACCGCGAGCCGGTCGTTTGAACCCATCCCGGCGTGGAGCAGGTCTATCAACTCCTTGTGGTCGGCATCTGAACCGGCTGGCATGGACCGGCTGCGATCCACGACGACGACCACGGTGCCCGCGCGACTCGGAAATCGCAGCGCCACGCCAGCGAGCGCAAACACGGCCAGGAGAATCGTTGCAAGTCGAAGGCAATTCAGCAGGCGCCCGGACAACGGGTATCGCAACAACGCCGCGAAGAGCGGCACCGCGAGAAGCAACCACAGGGGTTCGAGCAGCGTCACGGAGTTGCTCCCGTACCAGGCTTTCGGGCCAGCACCCACACGTGCAGTGTCGCGACCGCGACGGCCAGTAGCGCGAGCCACGCGGTCACGTCGCGGTAGTCGCTGCGGAGCGTCGCTTCGTCGCGTTCGTCACCCCAGCGCCCGGTCACGCACTTCGTGAGGTCCGATTCGTCGCGGTTCAAAACGTTCACCGCGAACTCGGCCTGCTCGTCGCCAGTTTGAAGAGAGTAGACCCCGGAACGCTCCGCGTGGACTGCCGCTCTCCGAGCGTACACCGGCACGGTGGAAACTGCGCCGTCGGGTCGCGTGACCTCAGCCGACGCGGGCGAAGCGTTCAGCGTCCACACCGCTTCCTCACCGAGACGCACGTTCGCGCGAGCAAGACCCGGCTGAAATGTGGCTCGCCACTGAACCAGGTTCCACACGAGCGCGGGCCACGCGGGGGATTGCGTCAGGGTTGAGAGATCGGGCCGGAGGCGCAGCCGTACGTCATGTCGACCGCTCGCGAACTCGGTGTCCGTGAGGAGCGTCACGTTCCCGGCCATCACGACGGGCGCACCCGAGAGCGGCGACTTGCCACCGCCCCAGACCACACCCGAGAGCGACAGACCATCCGTCAATGGGTGCGACCGATCGAGCACGAACGGCCCGGTGAACGCTTCTGCCTCGGGTTCGCGAACCACGCGAACGATCCACGCATCCTCCGCTTCCGGTGCCGCGTCCGCGCCATCGACAAACACGAGTTGCGGCCGTGCCGTCACGGGCGTCGCGATGCCGGTTGCTTTTAGCGCTTTCTCAAGTGCGGGCCGCACTTCTTTATCGACGACGCGCACTTCATAAGTCACGGTCTTGCGTGCAGTGGGAAGCAGTGACACCGCGTTGTCAAAGTTGAGTGCGTCGTCACCCACGAATGCGCGAACCGTCCCCGCGCCTTCCGGGACTTCCAGCACGAGCCGCTGCGTTTCGCCCGCGGCGAGTTGCAGTTCCGACTGGCGCAGTTCGCGCGGTGGTTGTCCCGCTTCGATGCGAAGGGTTGTCGAGCGCGGTTCCGTGGCGAGGTTCGCGACTTCGAGTAAGAGGCGGTCGCCGCGCGGCCCGGTGGTGCGGCTCGCGTTCACGAACGCCCAGTTGGGCGTGGCCGTTCCCAGCGACCACCTGCGCACGCGCCCGGTCGCGGGTGGCGGGTCGGGGGCGTGATCGGTGAGAACCAGAACGGTCGCGGACTCGCCGCCAAGTTCCAGGGCCAGCGCGACCGCGGAATCGAGCCGCGCCGTGTTCGCCTGGCACGTCCAGCCTTCCAGTAATGATTCGATTTCACTCGTGCGCGAGACGGCATCACCGAGAACCTGCGGCCGATCGCCCGCGAGGACGAACCTTACGGAACTGCGCGGCGTGCGGCGGAGATCATCGAGCAGAGCGTCCGCGGCGCGCTTGCGCGCCGAATCGGGCGCACCGGCCTGCATCGAGAACGAATCGTCAAGTACGACGACAAGCGGGCGCGTGCCAGTAACTGCGGGCAGATGCACACCGGTCGCCGCGAGCACGAGCAGCAGCAGCACGAGCAATTCGAGCCAGAACACGAGCGGCAGGCGAACCCGATCGACGCGCCGGCCACCGTCGGGCGCGACCCGCGCGTCGGTCCACAGGAGCAAACTCGAAACGGGATGAAGGCGCGATCGTGTGTGTAGGTAGTAGATCGCCGCCAGCGCCGGAAGCGACACCAGTCCGAGCAGCGCCAGGGGGGTTGAGAGGACAGGGATCATGCGATGACTCGGATCTTCTGTCTTGCCCTCTCCCCTTGCGGGAGAGGGCAAGAACACTTCACCCCACTTCCAGCACGCCCGCGGCGACGAGCGAGTCCAACCGCCAGTCGCGAAGCACGTCTTCCGCCACAACAGTGGCGAAGACCGCGCCGGCCGCGCGGCAAGCATCGTGCCAGTGACCCTGAAGCCGGGTCAGGTTCTCGCGGTATCGCGCGGCGGCAGCGGCATCAATCCGCACCTCGCGCACCTCGTCCGTCTCGCTGTCGAGGAGGCGAAGGTAACCGCCCGGCGGTGGGTTCACGTCCGTGGCCGCGAGTACCTGAAGAACGACCGTGGCCGACGCACGATCGGCTAGCGTGCGAACCGCTTGTCCCGGGTCTGCGTTCCACAGCAGGTCGCTGAGCAAGACTCGCACGCCGCGCGGTCGCCATCGCGCCGCCGCACTCGTCAGCGCGGGCACGGGGCTGTCGCGGTGTTCAAAACGGATCGCGTCCCACTCGGCCGGTTGGCGCCGGTGGTCGCCGAGCGGTACCGCGTCGGCGCCGAGCAGCCACCCGGAGTGCGAAAAGCCCGCGTTCGCCGCTGTTGTCGCGAAGAACCCCGCCAGCGCCAGCGTGCCGCGTAACTTCTCCGAACCCGCCAGCGCCATCGATTTCGAGCCGTCAATCAGCACGTCCAGGTGCGGCGACACTTCTTCGCGAAACAACTTCACGCTCAACTGATCGCTGCGGGCATATGCGTTCCAGTCCACATGCCGCAGGTCGTCGCCGGGTTCGTAACCGCGGTGGTCGCGGAACTCCAGCGACGACCCGGCCCGCGCGCCGAGCGCCTGCCCGGTGCGGTTCGCGGGGCCGTGGCGCGGCGTCGCCAGCGCGAATCGCTGCGCCGCCGTTGCGCCTTCCTGGAGGAATGCGGACGTACTCATTCGTCCGCCTTTTCTTCCCTCGGTTCGGGCGGCTGGAATTTCGTCACTTGCTTGATGAACCATGGCGCGTTCGCCGCTGTCACGACTCCACCCCACACCACCAGGAAGAAGAGCGTGAAAATAATGGATGTGTCCGAGTGCCTGATCGCGTCGTCAATCATCACCACGGGGTTCGTGACGTAGAGCGGAGTCAGTTCGTCCGAGTAACCGTAGCGCGAGTAGCTTTCCAAGAACGCAAAACGGACGATGTACGGCACCGTGCAGCCGAGGCCGAAGAGAAGCCCGGCGATGATCCACGTGTAGCCGGGTCGAAACAGGGACTTGGCGAGCAAGCGGCGAACCAGCGCCGCGGTCAGACAGTAGCAGTACGTGTACGCCGGAACGAGAGCCGCGATCAGCGCCAACACACTGGTGTCCGATGACCGCGTGGAGGGAACGATGAGATACCACACCACGATGCCAACGGCGGAAGCCGCGGCACCGATGACCCCGAAGGCGAGGCCACCGGCCGCACCGCTGTAGAAGAGGAAGGCCAGCGGACGGAAATACGCGCGGCGCGGGATGCGACACGCGACGCGAGCGCCCCAGTGGTCGCGCTCGCATACCGCGACGATCATCTGAAGCGAGAAGACCGCACAGCCCAGCAGCCCCCAAACGCTCATGGGTTCGGGGTGGCCGACGTACAGGCTCCAGATGGCGAAGCCGAAACCCCCGACGATCCACAGACCGAGCGTGTAGACCCGAACGGCGAACGCCCGGTTCGCGGCCGGCGGGCTGATCAGCGCCACGGACCACATGAACAACTGCCCCATCGACCCGAAGGTAATACCCACCACACCGACACCACCGAGCCAGAAGTCCCAGGAACTCATGTCGAAGTCGGAACTGCCGCGAAGGAACTCGGAGGAGAGAGCCAGCAACCCTGCCCCGAGGTAGCACATGAAGATGAAACCGCCGAGGCCCAGCAAGATGCGCAACCCGCGGTTCGCGGGCACCGAAGCAAGGAACAGCGCGAACGTCGTTCCCAGCAACACCGCGAGGTAGTCCGCGGTCAGCACGACGAGGATGGTGGGAACGTCTAGCCCGCGCATCACGTAGGCGAAGGTCATGAACGGCGCGCACGCACTGAAGATGAGCAGCGCCAGCGCACCTGCCGCGAACAACTTGCCCGACAGCACCGCTCGCGGCGTCAGCGACGAGATGAACAACAGATCCACGTTCACATCGGAGCGCTCGGAGGCGAGTCGCGCGCCTGTCATGGTCGGGATCAGGATCATGCACGCGCCGAGGAGAATCCCCTGCACGACTGTGAACATGTCGCGACCGGCCCGCAGGTTCATGTCGTCCGGGTTCGACAGCTCGCGCCCGGTGATCACGAGAAGCATGACCACGAGTTGCACGGCGAGAAAGATTAGCAGGAACGCGGCGACGAGCCGGCTGTTGACGGCCTGTCGCGTCTCCTTCACCACGATCGGGTTGATGCGGTCGCCGAGGCGCGCGAGGAACGCGGTCATTGCACATCCCCCCGTGTCACGTCCAGGAAGATCTGTTCCAGGTCGGCCCGCCGCGGCCGGTATTCGAGAATCCGGTAGCCGGCCCGGATGATCGTTTCCAGCAGCGCGCAACACGCCTCGTCGTCACCAGTGACGTCTGCTTCCACAGACCCGTCGGCGATTCGCGCGTCTTCCACGCCGGGCGTCTCCAGCAGTGTCGTGAGCAACTCGTCGATGCGGTCCAGCGGGCGCAGCACGACGGTCCGGTGCGCCTTACCGTGCTTGTTCTTCCCACCACGCGACAGGATCTCTTGCAGCGTCCCGGCGCGCAGAATCTTGCCTCGCTCGATGATTACGGCCCCGGTGCAGATCTCCGCCAGTTCCGAGAGGATGTGCGAACTGATGAGGATCGCTTTCCCTTGACCCGCGAGAACCTTGAGCAACTCGCGCAGTTCGATCCGCGCTCGCGGATCAAGCCCGGCCGCGGGTTCGTCCATGAGCAGTACGGGCGGGTCGTGAACGAGCGCCCGCGCGATGCTCACACGATTCTTCATGCCTTTCGACAGCGCGTTGAGGGTCTTGTCGCGGATGCCGAGCAGGTTGGTGAACTCCTCGACGCCCTCAACCGTCTGTCGCCGCTTCTCGCCGCGAATGTTGTAAGCCCGCGCAAAGAAGTCGAGGTACTCGTGAACCGTCACGTCGCGGTGCGAGGGCAGGCTATCGGGCACGTAGCCGATGTACTTGTGGGCCTTCTCCGGGTTCTCGATCACGGAGACGCCGTCGATGGTCGCGTTGCCGGACGTGGGTTCTTCGAGCGTGGCGAGCACGCGCATGGTGGTCGATTTCCCGGCCCCGTTGGGGCCGATGAAGCCGAATATCTGACCCGAGCCGAAGCTGAACGAGATGCCGTTCACGGCGCGAGTATTGCCGTACTCCTTACGCAAGTTCTGGATTTCAACTTCCATCGCCGCCCTCCTTCAAGATGCCGTAGACGAGGGAGCGTGTCTTGCGAACGGATGCGCCGGGCATGCCGTCGTCCAGGAACGGCGCGGACTCCATCATGCCGAGATACGTTCGCGGCGCGAGCATGGCCGGGCCTTCGGACTTCACCCGATCGGGAAGTGTCGCCCAGTCGCCGGTGTACACACCGCGAAGCCCCTTCGCGCCCGCGGCGACCGTCGGGCGTTTGGCGGGTTGCAAGGTCACGCGCGCGCCGGCGGGAATCGCGTCCGCACGGAACATGTTCCCGCCTTCGTCCAGGTACCAGAACTCGCTCAGATCGGCACCGAGGCCGTTCACGGCCTCGACCGACCCGTCAGCGCCTTTCGAGATCGTCATCCGTTCGCGGCGCAGTTCGCTCTTACGCAGCGCGAAGTGCGCCGGCACGCGCGGCGTCAACCAACCGGACGCGAAGTGTTGTTCGCGCGTCCAGTCGATGGTGAGCGCCGAGCCGGACCCGCGTCGGCTGTACGAGTACCGGTCCTCGCCGTTCTGGTAACTCACTTCCGTTTCGGGGCTGAAGTGCAATCCGCCGCTGGGAAGGAGCGGGGTGTAGAATCCGGTCCAGCCGAGCGTCGAAGCACGCCGACTGTTCTCATCCAGAACCGTGAATCCTTCGACCCGGCTCCGCCCCTGCCACCCTTCCGTCAATGCCATGTAGCCGAGCACAGTGAGGCACGTGAAGAACGAGATCACCGGCACGGTCCAGAACAGCCAGAGCTTCCGCTTCTTGCGGGCCAGCACGAGCAGATTGACCGGCCCGATGACGATCACGAACACGAGCATCAGCACGAGAAGTCCCTTCACCGGAATCCCGACGTCCTCGACGACCGGGAAGGCGCGATTCGCCTCGCTCGGCGCGCGCACGCGCTGCCACGGTGTTGCCGTACCATTCCACGATTCGAGTGCCGGGCCGAGCACGATCTCCGGGGATCTTGAAAGGTCGGTCTGGTTCGTGACAACGCATTGCCCGAAGCCGGGCGTCGCGACGGACACGGAACTGCGCGGATCGGGCGTAAGTTTCCACGTGCCGGGCAGCAACGGGTCGCGACCGAAGACGAAGAGCGAGCCGCCGCACTCCACGTACTGCCCCAGGGCGTTGCGGACTTCGGCCGGCATCGCCCGCAGGTCGGCGTCGGTGACCACAACGCCGTCGTATCGCGTGTAGCCGAGCCAGTTGGTACTCCACTGCGCCGCGTCCTGGTCCGCGCGAAAGACATTGGCGGAAAAGCTCTTTCCTTCCGCCTGGAGTTCCATCTGCGCGCGATTTACCCAGTCCGGGAAACGGGTATCGACGCTCTTGCTGAAAAGAGCGATCGCCTGAGATCCCGAACCGCGATACGAGCCGGACGGGTAGCCGCGCCTGCCACTGCCGCTACCGACGGGGATCACGTCCTCGTACTCACGGCCATCGATGGTGACGCCCGCACCGTTGCCACGGAGGTCGAGTCGTTCGGGGTACGCGATGCTCACACGGACACGCTTGCCCGCTTCGACCGTCACGGTCCGGGAGACCGCCCGAAGGTGGTCCCCGCCGTAGGAATAGCTCGCCTTGGGGTAGGTGACGCGAACCTCGCGCGAAGCCTGCGCCGAACGATTGACGACGAGGAACTCGATCTCGGCATACCCATGGAACGCGCTGCCGTGGGGTTCGCTCTTGAGCGTGACCTCGACGTCGCCGTACGTCGCGGCCGGGGCGAATGACGACGTGAAGAGCAACGCGAGGATCGCGACAGGCATACCGAATCTGGCGAACCGCTTTCGTGGGGCAGGCCGCTCCCCGTCAAGCACGGGGCAAGGGACGTTCCTGCCCTCTCCCCTTGCGGGAGAGGGTGGCGAGTCTTCGAGCCGGGTGAGGGGGGAAGCACCCCGCGCCGTGGAGGCTCTCCCCTCATCCCGCCGCGAAGCGCGGCGACCATCTCCCGCAAGGTGAGAGGGCAAAGACAACACCTCGGCCCACCCAATTGCCAAGAGTTCAACTTTGCGATCCTCGATGTCACGCACGATTCACCTCGGCAACAGTCAGATCGCGGGGCAGATTCAACCCGGCCTCGTCCGTCTTGTCGAGCAGTTCGCGAACGATCGCAATCGTCGTCACCGCGTCGAGCCGGGCCTTGTAATTGAGAATGAGCCGGTGGTTCAGAACCGGCGGCGCGACGGCACGAACGTCGGCGAAGCCGACCGTCGGCCGGCCCGCGAGTAGCGCCGCGGCCCGCGCCGCTTCCGCAATCGCGATCGCGGCCCGCGGCGATGCCCCAAACGCGACGTACGCCTTCACGAGCGGCGGCGATTCCGCTGCGCTGCCGTGCGTCGCGGCGACGAGCCTCGCGATAAAGCGCGCAACGGGTCGCGGTAAGAAGACGCGGTCCATCACACCGAACACCTCACGCAGTTGCCCAGCGCTCATCGACCACGTCGGTTGCGGCGGCTCGCCCCGTCGCCGCGTGCTGATGATGCGGTCCAGCGCATCCGCGTCCGCTGGTTCGACGACGAGTTTGAACAGGAATCGGTCGAGTTGTGCCTCCGGCAGCGGGTACGTTCCTTCGAGTTCAATCGGGTTCTGTGTGGCAAGCACGAAGAACGGATCCGGCAGCGGCCTCGTCGCACCGAGCAGCGTGACGCAGCGTTCCTGCATCGCTTCAAGCAGAGCCGATTGCGTCTTCGGCGACGCGCGGTTGATCTCGTCGGCGAGGAGCAGGTGCGTGAAGATCGGCCCGGCGCGGAAGACCATCTCCCGGCCCGCGCCGGGTACCTCTTGCAAAATGTGCGCGCCGAGAATGTCGCCGGGCATCAAGTCAGGAGTGAACTGCACGCGTTTGAAATCGAGGCTCAGGAGTTGACTGAGCGCCTTGACGAGTGCAGTCTTGCCGACGCCGGGGACGCCTTCGAGCAGAACGTGCCCGCGGCTCAGGATGCCGATCACCACGAGTCGGTGCAGTTCGGGCCGGCCGAAGAGCAGCGTATCGAGTTGTTCGAGCAACCGGCCGGCGAGTTCGGTAGCGGGCTTCAGTTCGTCGGGTTCGAGGAGCGCGGCGGGCTTCGCGTTGTCGGGCATGCGGTCCTCGTTCGGTTCCGAAGAGTTCGCCGTCTTGAATGAAGAGTACTCACCGCGGAGAACGCAGAGGACGCAGAGAGAAGAGCAGAGAGCTTTGGAATCAAAGTCTCTTCAAACTCTCTTCAAACTCTCTTTGTTTTCTCTCCGCGTCCTCTGCGTTCTCTGCGGTGAGTACTCTTTTACTTTTCCGGTCGGTCGAAGTAGCGGCCGACCGCGCCGCGGTGCTGCGGCAACACCGGTGCGGCGTTCGCCGAACCGCCACCGGCCGCGGCGCCCGTCAAGCCGCCCGCTTGCGGCGGACCCGCGTTCGGGTCGCGCTTGGGCGGTGCCTTACCAACGCCCGTGAGTTGACTCTCTTTCAGCGCCGCGAGTTCCGAAGGCGGCAACGCTTCCTCCTTGAACTTCGTCCCGGCGTCGGTCGAACGGTCGCCGAAATTCAACGGCGTATCGCCGGGGCCGTCGTCGTTGACGCCGCCGTTCCCTTCCTGCTTGCTCAGCCCTTCCTTCAAACTCTTGTTCTCGCCCTTCTTCTTTGACAGGTACTTGGCAAGCCCTTCCGCGTCGCACTTGCCGCCTTCGCACGCCTTGAGTTGGTCCGCGTCGATGAGCTTCGCGTTGTGCAACTTCTGGGCGGTCTTCGACAGCGACTCCTTGCCGCTCTTCGCAGCAGCAGCGAGTTCCTTCAGTTGCTCGGGCGACAACTTGCCCTCCTTGAGGGCGTCGGCCAACTCTTTACTGAGTTCGCCTTGCAACGCGTCGCTCTCGGTCGCGGCTTTCTGCGCGAGGGCCGCGAGTTCCTTCATCAGGTCGGCCGCGTCCTGTGGGCTGAGCGTCGGAGCGGTCTTTTGAAGCGCCTCGGCCGCGGCATCGACCTTCCCGAGTTGGTTCGCTTGCCGGGCGTTGTTTTCGGCCGCCTGTCGCGCCGCCTGACGCACCACGTCGTTGAGGTGGTCGAGTGTTTCGAGTGTCTTCGCGGGGTCTTTTCCGGCAGCTTGCGAGCGCAGGTCATCGACCTTCTGTTTCAAGTTCTCGGCGCGTTCGGGGTCGAGGATCTTCTCTTCCTTCAGAACGCGCACCTGCTCCGCGAGGCGGTCCGCTGGGCGGTTGATGTCGAGCGGCGTGCCGTTCACCGCGAGACTCTGTGCGGGCAACAGAAACGCGAGTGCGACGTACGCGACCGCCACAGCGAGGAACCCGAGCGCGCGTCGGCCACGCCACTGGAGCCTCGGCATCTCGGGGGTCGTAGGTTTCGCCCCCCACTCGCCCAGGTTACATTCGGCGCCCGCCATGAGCAGCCCGCCGCATTCACCCTTGCTATCGAGCATCGCCCGGACCGCGGACCGGTCCGGCAACCCGCGGAACGCTACCCACGCGGCCAACCCCAGCGCAACTGGTAGCCCGATGACGCCCCACAGCAGTGTAGGAACCGATGTGCCCTGCGTGACCTTGAGAACCAGGATCGCGGTGCCCCAGAGGAAAGCCCACGCGGTGATAGCGGCAACGGATTGTCGGAGGACGAACCAGCGAGCGAGGTGGCTGTGGAACCGGCCGACCAACTGCTCGTCGTGCGACATGGGACGTCTCGTGAATTGACCACGAACTGTGTTATTTTATCAGACTGGAGAACGAGGGGGATGTCAAGCCGCGAGGCACGCGCGTGCTGCAATCTCGGGGAATAATCGGCGTGGGCCGGCCACTGTTGGTGTCAGTGGTCGGCCCACCCGCGGTTTCGTTACGAACGCATCACTTCGCGAAGCGGTAGATGCCCTTCCCGGCTGCGCTCACGGTCAGGAAGTACACCTCGCCCTGTTCGTCTTCGCCAAACGACAGGATCGGCTTCGCGGGGTCCTTGATCGGCCGGTTCGCGGTCACGCGTTTCGCCGTCTCGTCGTACTTCAGCGCCCAAATCTTGGACGACACGTAATCCGCGTACAGGTAGTGGCCCTCCAGTTCCGGCAACGCCTTGCCGCGGTACACGCCGCCGCCGGTGATCGACTTGCCGATGTCGTGGTGGTATTCCCAGATCGGGTCGATCATGTCTTTACTTGCGCCCACGCCTTTTGGCCCGAACGGGTGCAGCGACTCGCGGACGCTCCAACCGTAGTTGCCGCCCTTCTCGATGATGTTGATCTCTTCGTAGAGGTTCTGGCCCACCTCACCGGCCCAGAGCTTGTTGGTCTTCTTGTCGAAGCTCATGCGCCAGATGTTGCGGATGCCGTAGGCCCAGATTTCCGGTAGCACGCCCTTCTTGCCCACGAATGGGTTGTCCTTCGGCACCGCGTAGTTCTTACCCTCGTCTTTCTTGTCAATGTCGAGGCGCAGAATCTTTCCGTAGAGCACGCCGAGGTTCTGACCGTTCGCTTGCGGGTCGCCGCCTTGCCCGCCGTCGCCGTGGATGACGTACAGGAAGCCGTCCGGCCCGAAGCAGATGGTCCCGCCGTCGTGGTTCCAGAACAGCTTGTTCTCGAACCTGATGATCTGTTCTTCCGATGCCGGGTCGAGCTTCGTCGGGTCGGTCTTGCTCATGCGGAAACGCGACACCACGTTGACCTTGTTCTCCTTCTTCGGCGTGTAGAAGACGAAGACCTCGCCCTTCTCCTTGAACTTCGGGTGGAACGCGACCCCGAGCAGCCCTTCCTCGTTGGTGTTGTCGTTGTACTTCACGCGATCCTGGATATCGAGAAACACCTTCGTCTCGGTGGCCTTTTGGTCATTGGCGAACACGTGAATCGTGCCCTGTTGGATGGCGACGAAGACGCGATTCGAGCCGTCGCCAGCGTGCGTGAGCACGATCGGTCGCAGCGGGTTTGGCTTGCCGGTGGTGGTCTCGGCGCTCCAGCCCGCCCACTTCAGATCGCCGAACGCGACCTCCGTTTTCAGCGGTAGCGGGCTATCATCGACCGGTGCGCCGGGCACCTGAGCCGGGATCGCGGTGAGCGTGCCGCCTTTCATGTCGGGCACGAGGATGAACTTGCCGGTTGCGTCGAGGCACGTGTCCGCGGCCGACTTGAAGCCTTCCGCAACGAGGATCGGCTTGTCGCCGGGGCGCGCGATTACAAAGAGCTTGCCGGTCTTCCAACTCGAAATGAACAGTCGGCCGTAGTGATCCCAGGTGAGACCATCGGCGCCTTCCATGCCGTCGGCGAGTTTCTCGCTGGTGCCGTCGATCAGTTTGACGCGGTACAGGATGCCGCTGCCGAAGTCCGCGAGCAGGATGTGCGACTGGCCGTCCATCGCGAGGCCGTTGGGTGTGTGCAGGCCGGGCAACTTCTTCGCGTCAACGAGGAGATCGATCTTGAGTTCACCCTTCGGCGGTTGGGGGAGTTTGCCCTTCGGCATCGGCGGCGGAGTGATGCGGAACACCGCGCCGCCCGCGCCCTTGAGGTCGCCGGAATCGCTCACGAACACGGTCCCGCTCTCCGGGTCCACGGCGACATCGTTGAGGAACTTCGGCGCGATGGGGAACTTCGCGGTGTCCACGAACACTTCCGCCTTCGGTTCCTTCGCGGTCATGTCGATGCGCACCACCTTCGTCTTGTCCGCGACGTACATCCACTTCTGGTAGATGGCGATGCCCTTGGGGTCGTCGAGACCGCTGACATACGTGACCGCCTTGCCGCCTTCGATGATGGCGATGGAGCCGTCGCCGTCCTTTTCGCCGCCGATGATCGAGACGTAGACCTTGCCGTTCGGCCCGAGAACGACGGACTCCGGGAGAACCATTCCCTCGACGAGGGGTTTGGGCAACTCGGCGGCGCCGACGCTGGCCGGTCCTGCGAGCAGGAGCAGGGCAAGAGAGAGGTAGCGTTTCATCGCGGGTCGTTCCTTGTTGTGGAAGGGGAGGGTGCTGGAATAGTGTCACCGGATGGCGAGCCGAGGGCAAGAGGCGAGCCGGGCTTTCCACGGCGGGTGCCGTAACGGAATGTGGTGTCGGTGTGGTTTGACCCGGCCGGCTGACGCCGGCGGTTCGACGGGAACGAGTCGAACCGCCGGCGTCAGCCGGCCGGGTTGCCTTATCCACCACAATTACCACGGCGAAGGGTCGGACGCCACCGTGCCCGCCTTTGTCTTTCGCGCTCGCGGCACGTATTTCTACCCGTCGCGGCCCGGTTCGTTCTGCACGCGGGTGGAATGCGATGAAAGTGACCAAAGCGGTGATCACAGCCGCCGGACGGGGTCATCGGGCGTTGCCCGTCCAGACGCTCGTTGACCGAGACGGGGTTGAGAAGAAGGCGCTTGAGATCGTTCTCGACGAGGCAGTCGATGCCGGGGCCGAGGAGGTCTGCCTCGTGATCGCCCCCGGCGACCAGACCGCGTACTGTGCCGCGGCGGGGAGCCACGCGCCGCGGCTCACCTTCGTGGAGCAACTGGAACCGCTTGGGTACGGCCACGCGGTGCTGCTCGCACGCGGATTCACGGCGGGACAACCATTCCTCCATCTCGTCAGCGATCATCTCTACATCGCTCGCGGGGCGACTCGCTCCGCGAAGCAGGTTGTGGACCTCGCTTGCGCGGAGGGGTGCGCGGTCTCGGCTGTCCAGCCTACCCGCGAGAGTGTGTTGCGGTTCTACGGGGCCGTGGGCGGTCGTCGCGTCGCCCTCCGGCCAGACCTGTACGAAATCCAACAGGTTGTCGAGAAGCCGACCCCGAGCGAGGCGGAACAGGTGCTCTCGGTGCCCGGCGTCCGGGCCGGCTTCTACCTGTGTTTCTTCGGTATCCACGTCCTCACACCGGTCGTGATGGACATCCTCGGTGAGCAGGCGGGGCAGGCGGGGTCCGGGCGGCCGTTCGACCTTTCGGCCGCGCTTGCCGAACTCGCTCGCCGCGAGCGGTATCTCGCCCTCGAAGTCGCCGGGCAGCGCCACAACACCGGGCTGAAGTACGGCTTTCTGGCTGCTCAACTCGCGCTCGCACTCGACGGTGTGGACCGGGAACGAATCCTGGCGCAGATTGTCGATCTCCTCGCCCAGCGGGGCTGATTCGCGTTCGCAGTTCACAGGGCTTCCGCCCTGTGAAGGAAAGCCAACCCCATGCCGCTCCTCGACATCATTCGCTCAACGGACCCGGCCGTGCGGGACACGCCGCTCGCCGCCGCGTGCCGCAAACTGAGCTACAGCGAACTGCTCGCCGAACGCGACACGCTCGACCGGTTCCGCCGCGAGAGCACGAACCTCTACGCGCGCGTCCGCGCGCTGTTCTTCCTCTACGCCATCGACCGGTTTCACCTTCCCTCGCGGGTCGAGCTTCCGGGCGAGGGGCGCGTGCCTTACAGCGGCGTCGAGCGGCTTCTCGGCCGGCGGTTCGACGAAGCCGTCCGGCTGTTCCGCGCGGAAGAAGCCGCACGCGGTCCGAGCGATCCGCTCTGCAGCGCGCTGGCCGCGGCGTACCAGGCGCTCGCGTTCCAGACGCTCGCGGATCAGGTGCGGGCGAGCGTGCGCGGCGCCGCGGGCAACCGGTGGATGTTCCGCACGGGGTCGGCTGATGAACATCCCCTGCGCGTTCGGCGCGAACTGCGCACGCGGTCGGGGCCAAATGGCCCGTTCCCGGTGCTGCGCGAGCGCACGCCGGTGCGCATGGACTTATCGCATTCGTGCTGGAGCGACATCTTCTTCCTGGGTATGGACTACCCCGAAGGCGCGCGAGTGCTGAACGTCTCCATCGACCTGGGTGTGAACGGGCGCGACGCTGGCCCGCGACCACCCATCGAGGTGTACTTCCGCGTCATCGACGAGCCGGTGTTGCGGCTGGTGAGCGTCGATCTCGACGCGGCGACCGACGTGAAGTCGCTCGCGGAGGTGTTCGACTTCGCCCGCGATTACCTGGGGTTGCTGAAGGCCGCGGTCATCGCGTCGGGCTTGATTCCGCCGGGCCTCGAAGGGGTTCGTCAGGAGTTGAAGCAGGTACTCGAAGCGCTGGTCGGTCCGGGGTTGGGTATCGAGTTGGTGAGTGTCGTGAACGACATTCCGAAGGGGTCGCGGCTCGCGGTGTCCACGAACTTACTCGCGGCCCTTATCGCAGTGTGCATGCGAGCCACCGGTCAGGCGAAGGCACTGACTGGCGGGCTAAGTGAATCGGAACGCCGGTTGGTTGCGGCGCGAGCGATCCTTGGTGAATGGCTCGGCGGGTCGGGCGGTGGGTGGCAGGACTCCGGCGGCGTGTGGCCCGGTATCAAGTTAATCGAAGGAACCTTCGCGGCCGAAGGCGACCCCGAGTTCGGCGTCAGCCGCGGACGCCTGTTGCCGAAGCACACGGTTCTCGGTCCCGACCGTGTTCCGCCCGACGCGCGCCAGCGCCTCGAAGACAGCCTCGTCCTCGTTCACGGCGGGATGGCCCAGAACGTCGGGCCGGTGCTGGAAATGGTCACCGAGAAGTACCTGCTCCGCGAGGACCGCGAGTGGACCGCACGCCAGGACGCGCTCGGGTTCTTCGACAAGATCGTCGCGGCTCTCGAACGTGGCGACATCCAGCAACTCGGGCAACTGACAAGCGCGAACTTCGGCGGTCCGATTCAGACCATCATCCCGGCCGCGACGAACGCGTTCACCGAAGGTTTGATCGACGCCACGAGCGCGAAGTTCAGGTCGGATTTCTGGGGCTTCTGGATGCTCGGCGGTATGTCCGGTGGCGGCATGGGCTTCATCGTCGCACCGGGGCGGAAGCTTGAAGCGCAGCAGTTCCTGCGTATTGAGATGTCGCGACTACGGAACGCGTTGCGAACGAGTTTGCCGTTCGCGATGGAACCGGTTGTCTACGACTTCGCGATCAACTCGAACGGCACCACGGCCGACCTGCTCCCCACGGAGAACGCGCTGCTCCCGCGAGGCTACTACGCGATCCTCGTGCCACGCTGGTTGCGCGAAGACCCGCGCGCCGTGCCCGCGTCCAAGCGCGCGGAACTCGATCGCGTGGGGCAGGCCGCTCGCCGCAACCCGGACCTGTCGGGATTGGTCGAGTCGCTCTTCGATCGGATGTTGCCGAGTGCGCCTGCGTCGGCCACGCGAAGCGGGAACATCACCGAACTGCTCGCCGCGAACGGCTTCGACCGCGAGCAGCACGAGCGCATCCGCGCCGACCTGCGCCGCGGCCTGATCGGGCTGGCCCAGAACCGGTTGCCGGCTTCGACCGTGATCGAGGACGTGCGCCCGGGCGACGTGACCGACGCCCGCGGCGGCTTCAGTGCCGAACACCTTGCACGCGGGAAGGCGGCGCTGGTGGCCGGTGAGGTCGCGGTGGTGACGCTCTCAGCCGGTGCCGGTTCTCGCTGGACGCAAGGCGCTGGCGTGGTGAAAGCGCTGCACCCGTTTGTGCGGCTCGGGGCCACACACCGCACGTTCCTCGAAATTCACCTCGCGAAGAGCCGCCGCACTTCCGAACAGTTTGGCGCAGAAGTCCCGCACGTGTTCACCACGGGTTATCTCACTCACGATCCGATCGCGGCGCATCTGGAGGGCAACGGCTCTTACGGCTACCCCGGCCCGGTGAGGCTCTCACGCGGAATGTCCGTGGGGTTGCGACTGGTGCCGATGGAGCGCGACTTGCGGTTCGCGTGGGAAGAGACCGCGCATCAAGTGCTCGACGAGCGCAAGCAGCGAGTTCGAGAGAGCGCACACGCGGCGCTCATCGGGTGGGCACGCGCCGCCGGCGAAGGTGCGGACTACACCGACAACGAACCGCTTCAGTGCCTGCACCCGGTCGGCCACTGGTACGAGGTGCCGAACTTGCTTCGCAACGGCGTGCTTCGCGACCTGCTCGCGGTACGCCCGCAACTGAAGTACCTGCTCGTTCACAACGTGGACACGCTCGGCGCGGACCTTGCTCCGGGCTTACTGGGCTTGCACATCGCGTCGGGCCGAACGCTCATGTACGAGGTGATCGGCCGCCGCATCGACGACTGCGGCGGCGGGATCGCTCGCGTGGACGGAAAGGTGCGCATCCTCGAAGGTCTGGCGATGCCGCGCGAAGAAGAAGAGTTTAACCTCACCTTCTACAACTCGCTCACGACCTGGGTGGACCTGGACGGCCTGTTGTCGCAGTTCGGTCTGACTCGCAGCGACTTGTCGGATCCGGTGAAGGTCGCGGACGCGATCAACCGCCTGGCGGCGCGCCTCCCGACTTATGTGACGCTGAAGGACGTGAAGAAACGCTGGGGGCATGGGCAAGAGGACGTGTACCCGGTGTGTCAGTTCGAGAAACTCTGGGGCGACATGACCGCGGTGACCGGGGTGGACTGCGGCTTCGTCGCGGTGCCTCGCGTTCGCGGTCAACAGCTCAAAGAGCCGGCCCAACTCGACGGCTGGCTCCGCGACGGGTCGTCCGAGTACACCCGCTCGCTCTGCGCGTTCTCGGACGGAGGCCGTTGACGAGTCTCACATCGGGATCGTCGTAACTCTGCTCCCCCGGTGAGCCACGCGGCATTCTCTACGGCTGTCCATGTTTGTTGTTCGCGTCGGATCTGTTGAGCGCTGTCTCGGCGGCTTGATGCCGGGATGTGATGCGCGTGTGGGAAGAACCCGCTGACCAGGATCAGCGTGGTGAGTGCCAGTACCGCGCCGTGATCCCCAACGGAACGCCCGGCGTGCCCGGCTTCTCGCTACCCCGGTGTTTGCGAACGGTGCGGCTCGTACTACGCTCTACAGTCGCTACAATCGGAGTTCGCGTTTGGGTCTTTCCTTGTTGTGTGGCGTCACGCGGCGCCGGAAAATCCTACCCAACTTCTCGCGAGTTCGGGGCCGTTATGACGCCATCCACCGGCCACCGATTGCGTCTCTCCATTCCACGCCGATTCGTGTGCGACCTGCTGCACGCGTCCCGGCATATCCCGATCATCACGTTCGAGCGGCGGATGGCACTGGGTACGGTGGTCGCGGCACGGAAGCGTTTGGCCCAACCGCCCGCGTGGGTACTGCTGTTCGCCAAGGCGTACGGCATGGTCGCGGCCCGGCGCCCGGAACTCCGACGAACGTACCTCCGGTTACCGTGGCCGCTCCTGTGGCAAGCGGACGAGAACGTCGCGTCGATCGCCGTGGAACGCGACTACCACGGCGAACCGGGCGTGTTCTTCGGGTTCATCACGGCCCCGGAAACGGTTTCACTCGCGGACATGATGCTCGCGCTTCACGAGTGGAAGACCAAGCCTGTAGACGAGATCAGACCGTTCCGCCCGTTGATCAAGTTCACGCGACTGCCGCTCCCGCTGCGGCGGCTCCTCTGGTGGTACGCGACCACGTGGTCCGGGCGCGTGAAAACGAAGACCTTCGGCACGTTCGGGATCAGCCTGACCGGGGCAAGCGGGGCGACCGCGCTGAACCTGATCAGCCCGGTCACCACCTCGCTGAACACCGGCGTCGTTGCGGACGATGGCACCGTGGACGTGCGGTTGCACTTCGATCACCGCGTCATGGACGGAATGCCCGCGGCGCGGGCGCTGGTCGAACTCGAAGAGGTGTTGCGCACGAAGATCGTCGCGGAGTTGAACGCGATGGTCGACGCGCAGGGTCGCGAGCCGGCACACGCGCACCCCGTCACGCGGTGACGCGGGATCAGAACTGGAAGTAGATGAACGCGGCTTTCGCGCCGGTCGGGGCGAGCAACGCCGCCAGCGCAAGCGTGCCGAACCGCACGCCCCACGCGGCCCCCACGCCGAACGCGCCGCGCGCACCGGTCAGCCCCGGCTTCCAGTCGCGGAGCATACGCGCCGCGCATGCGAGCGCGGCGTACAACGCCAGCGCGAGCCACACCGCCGGGTCGAGCCACGGCCCAGACCACATCTTCGCTGGATCGCACTCCACCCACTTCCGCACGCACGCGACGCTCTCGGAGAATCGCGTCAGCCGGAAGAAGCACCACGCCAGACACACACAATGGAACGTCAACAGAACAGCAACGCAGTGCCAGAGACGTCGCGCAAACCCTTCACGCGCGTTCAGCCAGGCCGCTAAGCCGCAAGCGGCCCAGATGCGATGCAGAATCAGGAACGCGCCGTGCAAACCGCCCCACACGAGAAAGGCCCAACTCGCCCCGTGCCACAGCCCGCCGAGCAACATGGTGAGCATCAGGTTCAGATTCGTACGGAACCGCCCGTGCCGGTTCCCGCCCAGTGAGATGTACACGTAGTCGCGCAGGAAGCGAGACAGCGTCATGTGCCACCGACGCCAGAAATCGGTGACACTCGTTGCGAGATACGGCCGGTCGAAGTTCTCCGGCCACCGGTAGCCGAACAGCAGCCCGAATCCGCGCGCCATGTCCGTGTACGCGGAGAAGTCGAAGTAGATTTGCAGCGCGTAGAGCCACACGTACGGGAGCGCCCACACTCCAGCGGTGGTCGGGTCGTTGACGTGCGCGAAAAACGGGTCGATGGTCGCACCGATCCGGTCCGCGACGACGAGCTTCTTGAAGAACCCGCGCGCGATGAGCCACACCGCTTCGCCGGGCGCGTTGGGATCGGTCGGAAGCTGTCCCGGCCGCACGCGGTCGAGGAACTCGTGGGGCCGCAAGATCGGCCCGGCGACGAGGTGCGGGAAGAAGCACGCCGACAGCGCGTACCGCCAGAAACTCGGTTCCGCTGGTGTGGTCTTCCGGTGAACGTCCACCAGGTAGGCGATGCCGGTGAACGCATAGAACGAGATGCCGTAGGGGATGCTCCACTTCTCGAACGCACCGGCTGACAGCGCCGGCACCATGCCGGGCAGCAGGTCCGCGAAGGTTTGCACCACGAGCGGCGTGTACTTGTAGTAACACAGTCCGAGCAGGTTGAAACCGACGCCGAGAAACACCCACAGGCGCGGCCTCGCAGTGTGTTCCAGTCGCCGCCCAACGAACCAGTTCGCCACGCAGTACGCGAGCAGGATCGGTAGCAGGAACCAGTGGTTGTAGGCGTAGAATAGCAGACTCGCGGAGAGCAGCAGTGCGACCACCGACCGTTCGCGCGAGCGGACCAGCCGCCACCACACGAACACGACCGCGAACAGGATCAGAAACGGCTTCTGCTCGAAACTCACGGGCGTACCTCCGCCGGGTTCGGCAGGTCCGCGGCGCCCGGGTCGTTCGCCTTCAGGTGCTCGATGATGGTCGCGAGGAGAAGCCGGTTACCAACGTCCGAGAAGTGCTTGTCGGGGATGAACAGTCCCGGCTTGTTCGGCCACGCGAGGAACGCGGCACGCGTATCGCACACGTCGAACCCGACCGCGTGGGCGTCCTCAGCGAGCGCGTCCTGCACCGCGAACCCGGCCCCGCGCAGCACCTGATCGTAGCTGGGGAGCAGAACCACGGTCACCGGCACGCGGTGGCGCGCCGTGGTTTCTGCTAGCCCACTGAACGCGGTGCGCAGGTCCGCTCGTACCACGGAATCGACGCGAGAATACAGCGCCGACGCCGGGAAGAACGGTCGGTTCAGGTGCAGCGTGGTCCGCGTCCACCCCTTCAGCGCGAGCCGGCTGCTCTGAATCAGCCCACCGCCGACCGGCGGCACTCGCGGCGCGTACACGAGCGCCCCGGACTCGGTCGCCCGGTACTGATCCAAACCGTGAAGCGCGAGCATGTGAACGTCGAGCGGGATGCACACGAGGAAGATGCGTTCGGGCTTCAGGCCGTTATCGAGGAGGAACGACGCCTGCGCCATCCGCACCGCGAGCGGTTCGTTCTTCCCCAAGTTGAAGATGACTCGTTGGGGCACGAACTGTCGCGACGTGTCCGCGAGCATTTTGGGGGCTTGCGCGAAGGAACTGCCGAAGAATGCCCACGTCCGTGGCCCGTCGGGGTTGTTGAACAGAGGTCGGTATGGGTCGAACCGTCCGGGGTTGTCGGTCGCGAGCGCGTCGAGCGAACGGTACTGCACACCGAAGGTCGGGTCGTTTCGGAACGGTCCGGGGCGGTCGCTTTCGGGCAGATAGGGGGCGAGGTCGCCGGGTGGCGCGGCTCGCAGATACAGTTCGCCGACCGCGAACGCCGCCATCGCCGCGACCATCGCGCCAGCCGCGAAGGCAACCCGCCGCCGAACGGCACGCACGCCGCCCCGGAACGCGAGCCATGCGGGTGAACTGGTGACGAGCGCCACGGACTTCCCCCATCTATCGAACTGATGGCGGGAAATAGCGTGGGTGCCGCGGCGGGGCAAGACGGAACCGCGCGTATACTGACGGCGGAAGTCACACCTCCGCGGGGAACGCCGATGCCGGGCGAGTTCGAGTACATCGCGTGGCTGCGATCACAGACACCCGCCGACCCGCGCGTGCTGATCGGCCCCGGCGACGACTGCGCCGCAATCAGCCCACCGACGCGTGCTCTTCTTGTCACGACCGACATGCTCATGGACGGCACCGACTTCGTACTCTCCGAAGTCGGCCCGCGCCGCGCCGGGCGCAAGGCGATGGCGGTGAACCTCAGCGACATCGCGGCGATGGCCGGCACGCCAACAGCCGCCGTCGTGAGTGTGGCGTTGCCGCGAGGGAAAGAACCTCTCCCCGCCGAACTCTACCTCGGCCTACGCGAAGTCGCGGACGCCTTCGGTGTCGCGCTCGTCGGCGGAGACACGAACAGTTGGAACGGCCCGCTCGTGATCTCCGTGACGGCGCTGGGCGAAGCAACCGCACGCGGTCCGGTGCGGCGGAACGGCGCGCGGCCCGGGGATTGGCTGTTCGTGACGGGTCCACTCGGCGGCAGCATTCTCGGCCATCACCTTGATTTCACACCACGCGTGCGCGAAGCCCTACTTCTTCACGAAGCAGTGAAGTTGCGCGCGATGCTCGACATCAGCGACGGCCTCGCGGCCGACCTGAACCACATCTGCGAAGAGAGTGCGTGCGGGGCCGTGCTGGTCGCAGAGGCAATACCCATCTCCGACACGGCACAATTACTAGGTTGCACGTCGGGCAAGACGCCGCTTCAACACGCGCTCGGCGACGGTGAGGACTTCGAGTTGGTGTTCGCGGTGTCGCCGCAGGACGGCGAGAAGTTGCTCCGCGAGCCGCCGATACCGGGGCTGGCGAAGATCGGGGAGTGCGTTGAATCGGGCTTGTGGTTGAAAGAACGCGGGGTGAGCACGCCGCTCGCGCCAACGGGATGGGTCCATTCGCTGTGAGCCTCAAGTCAGCAAGTCTCAAGTCTCAAGTCGAAGACAGCTATCTGCCTTCGACTTGAGACTTGCTGACTTGAGACCTGCGATTATTTCGGCAGCACCGCGATCGAACCGGTTTCGCTGATGAAGATCAGGTTCCCGGTGCGGTTGTCCTCGAACACCTCAATGCCGAACTTCTTGGCCTTCTCAAACTTCTCCTCGCCGGACTTGCGGGCGCGGAGTGCCATCGCGCTCTTCCACGTCACGCCGCGCGCGTCGGCGGGAATCTTCGCGGTGTTCGGCGCGGTCGTCACGAACCCGGCCTCTGTAATGTAGAACAGCGCGTTCGAGTTCGGGTCTTCGAACACCTCTACACCCATCTTCTTTGTCTTGTCAGTGAAGTTCTCTTCGTCGGCTCCGCGAACTCGGAGTACCAGCCCGTACATCGTTTTTGGCGGCAGAATCTTCTTCGCTTCCGGCGGCGCACCGGGCGCCAGGGCCGGGGCAATCCCGCCGTTCTCGGTGATGTAGATCAACCCACCGGTGTTCTCGTCCTTGAAGATCTCCATCCCGAACTTCTTCGCGTTGTCGAACTTGTCTTGATCCGGGGTGCGGACCTTCGGTTCCATCGCGTGGTGCCACTTCGGGCCTTTGTCCGTCACCAGCCCGCCGGGCACGGGGGCCAGCACGAGACTGCCCGTTTCGCACACATAGAGCAGCGTGTTCGACGCCAGATCCCGGAACAGTTCGACACCGAACTTCTTGGTCTTCTGCGTGAACTCGGCCTCGCCCGCCTTGCGGCACGACAGATCGTGCGCGGTCAGCCACTTGCACGTCGTGTCCTTGCCCAGCGCGCCGATCGGAGCTTTCGTGACCGCGATCGAACCGGAATCGCTGATGGCGATGATGCTCTTCGTCGTGTCGTCGCGGAAGAACTCGACGCCGATTCGCGGGGTGTCCTTGTCGAAGTCCCCCTTGCCGCCAATGCGCACCCGGAGGTCGTGACCGTACAGGTGTGTGGGCGGGGTGACCTTGGTTTTGTCCTGCGCACCGGCGTGGTTCGATGAGCCGCCCGCCAGAACGACCGTCACGGCCGTGAGCACGGCAAGGCCGGCAGCGATCCGCGTCCGCATGGTGTAAGCCTCGAAAAGAGAATGGTAACGGGCGGTGTCGGGCCGCCGATTGGGGATTGTGTGTGACGAGTTACGGCAACTCAACTAACAGCATAGTGCGGATTTCCGCCCCGGGCGGAAAGGCGGGCGCCCGCTGTAATTCAGACGAGACGCGAATCGCGCGGGATTGGGGGGAATCGCCGGCCGTGGTTTTCGGCGCACTTCAGCTTCGATCGCGCCCTGCGGGAAAGAGGCTCGGCGTTCACTCCGCGACCACAAACCCGTGTCCGCAGAAGGTGCATCGGGTGCGCTGACCGACGCGCGCGCTGGGGAGCCGGAACCCGGCCCAACAGTGCCGGCATGGAACGACCACCACCTGCGGTTCCTTCGGGACGCTCGGCAATCGCTCGCACCGCTGGAGCAACTCCTCACGCCGTTCGAGCAGTCCCGCTCGGCCGCGCTCGCGAACGGCGGAGTTGTCGATTGTTTCCCTTGTATCCCGCCTCGGTCCAAACCCACCGGGATGCATCTCGGTGACATCGTTCCCCGGCGTAGCCACTTCCTCATCCGCCTTCTCAGATACGGCAAGGAGTTCTACCACGCTCAACCGTGTGCCGAGCGGGTTGGGGATCGGTGTCCACATTGCGTTAAGAGCCGTTTCGATCTCGCCGGGTGTGGAATCGAGCCGTTTGTCCCGCTCGGGGTCGGACAGTCCGTTCGGCAGGAGGTGGTTGAGGAGCGCCTCCGCCACTTCGCGGTACGGCGCCGTTCGCGTCAGTTCAATGAGTGCGCTGCTGCGCAACAGTGGGCAGAAGAATTCGACTCCCTCTGCTCCTTCCGCGAGGAACGCCGCGGCATCGGGTTTGTTGGTCGCCCGGAAGATTCTGTACCGCCGACCGGGGGCCGGGAATCCGAGAGTGACGAGCAAGGAGTTGGCCGCGTCATAGTCTTGGGACGCTGTCGCGTTCACACCCCGAGCCGTGTGCCAGAGAGCGGACAACAGCGATTGACCAGACAGCGCCTCGGTGCCGATGTTGTGAGTGAAGGCGTGCAATTCGCTCACAGCCAACTGAATCGTGCGGCCGATGTCCGTCTTGACGAACGCCTGAGTCGCGGCACCGGCGGGGGAATTGTCCTCCCCGACGATCGCCGCGAGGAGATCCCACAGTTGAACCCGCTCACCCCCGGACATCCGCGATTGGGACTCCGCGGTCCGAATGAGGCGATCGACCTCGCCAGACGGCCCGCACGGCAGATAGAGATCGGCCGGCGGTTCATTGCGCACCACCACTCCCGCGAGCAACTGGTTGAACGGCTCCGCTTTGCTTCGCAAGCGGCGGAAGAACACCGCGCCCACGCCCGGTTCGGTCGGGTCGGGGATTGCAGACAGGATACCGCGAAGCAGATCGACCGAGTGAAAGCAGTTTCGGCCGACCTCGCGAGCGAACGAAATGGCCGCGACGATCGCGGCGGCAGTTGCCGGCTCGTACGGCACCTCAAGGAACCGCGTGCGACCCTCGGTACGCGGGTGACCGTGAACGGTTGTCGGCGGGAGTGAAGCCGGTTCGGGTTTCGGCGGTTCGGGAACCCGTTCGACGGGCTGCGGTTCCGCTGTCTTCGGTTGTGGAACTTTGCCGGGGAACGGCCGATCCGGTCCCGGCGCGAGCGGCAGCGGGGCGTTTGGGCTGACTGGCTTCGGTTCCAGTTGTGCGTCCGCGGGTATCTGGAAGATTGTGTTACATCGTGTGCAACGACACTTCGTGTCGCGGTCCGCGACATCTCCCGCGATCTGACCCCGACACGATGGGCAGGAAAACAGAATCCGGTCGGACATGACTTCGCTCGCGCGCCTCGCGTCGTTCAAACAGCGGAAACATCTGAATTGTCCCGGTGCGGGGGTGGTAAGTCAACTCGCCCGCAGAGCGATAAAATGAACGCGGCCCACCGAGGAAGGGGTGGGCCGCGTCGTTTACTTGCGAAGCCGTGATCGGCTTCGGGTTACGGCATTTCGACGTTTTCCTTCGCGGCCCACTCGCGGAGCATCTTCATCCCATGAACATTGATCTGCCGCACCCGCTCCTTCGTGATCCCGAAGTGCTGGCCGATCTGCTCCAGCGTCATCTCCTCGGAGCCGTCTAACCCGGTCCGCATCCGAATCACCTGTCGCGTGCGGGTGTCGAGGTGCTCGAGCAGGTGGTTGACGCGAGCGCGAGCGGCATCCGCCACCGCCAGCGCTTCCTGCTCGTCGGACCGCACGTCGGCTTTCGCTTCGAACAGGTCGTCGTGGCCCGTCATATAGCGCTGCTGGTGCGTCTTCGCGTCCGGGATGCTCCGGGCAAAGTTCTTCATAATCGCCCACGTCGCATAGGTGCTGAACTTGAACCCGCGACCGTAGTCGAACTTCTCCACCGCACGCATCAGCGACAGGTTGCCGTCACTCACCAAGTCGTCGATGTTCTCACCAATCGCGAGTTTCTGCTTCGCCTGGGCGTACACCAACCGCTGGTTGCAGTTGATGAGCGTGTCGCGGCACTCGCGGATGCCAGTTTTCAGTTCTTCGATCCGCATCAACTCGTTGACCTTTGCCTTCGCGGGGTCGATCGCGTCCTGAAGTTGGTGGAGCAGGTGCTTCAGGAAGTTCATCTTGCGGAACACGTGCTGTTCCTGCTCCTTCGTGAGCAGCGGCCACTCGTACAGGTGGGCCATGTGCGGGGGCACGTCCTTGGGCGGCGTCTTGCCGACGCGCTTGGCTTCGAAGTCGGCGAGCGCGGGCATCTCGGCCAGCATCGCGTCTTCCTTCGTCGGGTCGTCGAACTCGGCGTTATAGATGTAATCGACCGGCTGGCGAACCAGTTCCTTGGCCCGCACTTCGTTCACCACCCGGTACATGCTGGACCGGGCGCGGCCGAATCGTTTGGCGATCAGGTTCACGGTATCCCCCGTGGGTTTGGCGTTCTTCAAATCGATCTCGTGCTGTCGCTTGGCCAGGTAAATCTCCTGCTTCGCGGCTTCGCTCAGCGGCCCGGTTGTGTGCGGGTAGAGCGCGCCGTCCGGGTGCCTGCGGTCGAAGTTCTTGATCGTGTAGCGCACCGCTTCCGGGCTGCGGCTCAGTTGGGTCGCGATCTTCTTGCTCACCTCCGTGAGCGTCCCACCAGCATCTCGCAGTTTGCGTGCCAGTTTGAGGATGTCTTCTTTCTCCTCATCGGTGAGGTGGCTGAACCTAGCACCTTTTTCGACCAGAATCCGGTGTTCCGCGACGAACTTCTCAACGGCCACGGTAGGGAACCCGAGTTGGCTGCGCCCGTTGACCTTTACGCGACGGGCCGCCAGGCCCTTCACACGCCAGCGAGAGATCGTCTTCGTGGACACGTTGAATTTCTTGCTTACCTCGTCGAGCGTGAGCATCGGCTCGACGGTTTGCTCGATCGGTTGCGGCGGAACCGACCGCTCGACGCGGCGGATGAATTGCGCGAGGTCGTGGCGCAGGTCGTCGCCGGGGATCCGCAGATCCGGGTAGGCGTCGGACCGGTACTCCGTGACACGGAAACAGACGTATTGGTATGGGTACGCCTTGCCCGACTCGACCTCACTCAAGAGCTTCTGAGCGTTGGCGATCTGGCTTCGTCGGCGCGCAGCGGGGGCGAACCGGGTTTGTTGCTCGGTCAGTTCCTTCAGAGCGTGGTTCTTGAAAGTGGTCACCGGCTCCTCCCGGCTGCGGGCGTACGGCCCGCTCGTGTGATATCCGTATCTGAACGCCGGAGCACGTCTCCGGCGGTAAGATGAGGTCAGGACTCTATCTTGGTGTTCGCTACCACCCATCGCGGGTTTTCAGTTCCTCGTTGCCTTCCTCAGGAAATACTCTCACTAACTAGCCTTTCTTACCCAAATTTCTGAACGGGCGAGGTGATTTCGGAACTCGGACTTGCACCAATCCGTTGGATTTGATACATGTCCAATGCCAAAGGTTCACTTTACCTCACCCAAATTGCCTGTTCTCGAAGGACGGGACACTCAGCAAGCGTGATCTCGGAGGTTGGTTCTCGGGGCTGACTGCGAAGACATTTCACCTTGATGCAGGTCGCTTGCCAAACCACCGGCACCGGTCGGAATCGCGCCCTCACGTTGTTCGCGAGTCCTGAATCAATCGTAACTTACGTTCGGCGCATCTGCGGGGGATTTCCTACCCCGGTTACGCGCTTCGAACGTCATCCTGTCAGGAAGGCGATTACTTTTTTCCAATGTGGTCTTTTTTGCAAATCGCCATTGCCGATTGGGTTTGCGCCGCACCAGTTCACGCATTCCTCGCGACTGAAATAACCGGCACAGATTACGCACACCGCTAAAAGGAACCTACCTTTGCCCCAAGTTCGTGCCGGAACGGAAGGAGAATCGCGCTAGAATGACGCGCGATCCTCGCGATTCTGAGGACACCATGAAAACAGCCAGTCGATTCAGCAGCGTTGCCGTTCCAGTGCTGCTTCTCGCGTCATTTACTGCCCACGCGAGCGCACAAGAGGCGGTCACGCTCGCAGAGCCTTTCAAGCCTGGGCACACCACGAAAGTCGAAGTCCAGGTGAAACTCACGGGGAAACTCGCCCTCCCCGCAACTGAAAAAGGAAAGGCACCGCAACTCGTTGCGGTCGTGGGCACGAGCAAACTCATTTATGAAGAGCGCCTGTTACAACCCGACGACGCGGAGTTGCTCAAAACGGTGCGAGCCTACCGCGACGTTTCCTTCGAGCGTACCGTGGGCGAGACGAAGCAGGACGCCGGGATCCGACCGTCGGTGCGGCGGATGGTCATCATCAAGGCGGGCGAACGTAAGGCGCCGTTCTCACCTGACGGCCCGCTCACGTGGGGCGAAATCGACGTTGTCCGCACCGACGTATTCAACCCGGCGCTGATTCCTGGCTTGCTCCCAGCCACCGCGGTGAAACCGGGTCAGTCGTGGAAGGCCTCCGCCGCGGCCGTTTCGGAATTGACCGACATGGAGAAGGTCGAGGAGGGTTCGATCGCGATCGAGTTCGTGGGTGTCGCGCGCGTGAACGAACGCCGGATGGCGCGGCTCAAGCTCAGCGGCACGGTTCGCGGCGTGAACGAGGACGGCCCGAACCGGCAGACGCTCACCGGCACCGCGTACTTCGACCTCGAAAGTAACGTCCTCACCTATCTCTCAGTGAAGGGCACGCACGAACTGCTCGATGGGAAGGCGCAAACGGTCGGCGCGATCGAAGGGCAGTTCACGATGACGCGCACGCCGGTCGCGAAGATGCCATCCGACCTCACCGACGCCTCATTCCGCGAGCTCGATCTGAAGCCGAACGCGGAGAACACTCTTCTCCTCTACGACAACCTGGAGTTGGGGGTTCGCTTCCTCTACGCGCGCGGCTGGCGAGTCGGCGCGGTACAGGGCAAGCAACTCACGCTCGACCACGCTCGCGGCGCAGGCATCCTGATTACGGTCGAAGCACCCGCGAAGGTGCCCAACCCGGACGACTACCTCAAAGAGGTGTCGGGCTACCTGACGAAAGTGAAGGCGCAAATCACCGCGACCGAGAAGCCGGTGCGAATCCGGTCCGAACCGGTACAACTGGACCGCTTTTCGCTCGATGCGACCTTCGGCATGGAGAAGTTGCGGTTGGAGTACGCGGTGTTGAAACAGACCGACGGCGGGCTGACGGTCGCGGCGCGATTGCCCGCCACTGATGCGGACCTGCGACCCGAAGTCACGCGCATCGTGCGTAGCCTCAGTGTCACGAAGAAGATCGTCGAAGTCGAAGGGAAGAAGTAAATCAGAGGACAGAGGGCAGAGAACAGAAGACGACCAAAAAGCTGTCTTCTGTCTTCTGTCTTCTGTCGTCTGGCCTCTGCTAGGGGTTCCTGTGGCCGGGTTGCGTGTGCTGGTGGCAGCGAGCGAGGTGGTCGGGTTCGCCACGACCGGCGGTCTGGCGGACGTGGCCGGCGCGCTGCCCGCGGCGCTCGCCCGGCGCGGGAACCTCGTCTCCGTCGTGATGCCGTTCTACAAGACGGTCCAACGGTCCGGGGTAACCATCGAGCGCACCGGGATCGTGCTCCCCGTGCCGATGGGCGACCGCGTGCTCGCGTGCCGCGTGTTCCGCTCGCACCTGCCGAACACCGACGTGCCCGTGTTCCTCATCGAACACGCGCCGTACTTCGAGCGCGACGCACCCGGCACCGGGCGCGGGCTGTACCAGCAACAGGTCGGGCGCGAGAAGCGCGACTATGGCGACAACGGCGAGCGGTTCGTCTTCTTCTGCCGCGCGGTGATGGAACTGGTCCCGCACATCGGGTTCCCGCCGGACGTGATCCACGCGAACGACTGGCAAACCGGTCTGGTCCCCGCGTACCTCGCCGAAACGCACCGCAACCACCCGGGCTACCAGCGCATCCGCTCGGTGTTCACGATTCACAACATCGCGTACCAGGGGTCGTACCCGCGCGAACTGCTGAACTACACCGGCTTGCCCGCGTGGCTGTACAACCCGGGACAGCTCGAACACTACGGCCTGAACTTCCTGAAGGCCGGTGTGGTGTTCGCGGACGCGGTGACCACGGTCAGCCCGACCTACGCGCGCGAGATTCAGACACGCGCGTTCGGCGAGGGGCTGGAGGGGTTACTCACCAGCGTTCACTGGAAGCTCTCCGGCATCGTGAACGGGTGCGACTACGAACACTGGAACCCGGCCCGCGACCGGCACATCGCGTCCGAGTACACGCCGGAAACCGTGTTCGAGAATAAGCCGCTGTGCAAGGCCGATCTCCAGCGCCGATTCAAACTCCCTGAAGATCCCGCGGCCCCGGTGTTGGGTGTGATCGCGAGGCTCGTGGCTCAGAAAGGTATCGACATCGTCTTGATCGCCGCTCGCGGCTTCCTCGACCTCGGCTGTCAGATCGTGGTACTCGGCGACGGCGATCACCATTTTCACGACCAACTACAACTGCTCCGCGACCGGAACCCGGATCAGGTCGGCATCTTCCTGGGCTTCAACGAAACGCTCGCGCACGTCATTGAAGCGGGTAGCGATCTGTTCCTGATGCCGAGCCGCTATGAGCCGTGCGGCTTGAACCAGATGTACAGCCTGAAGTACGGCACGCCGCCGGTGGTGCGCTCGACGGGTGGCCTCGCTGACACAGTGGTGAACGCGACCGAAGAGAACCTCGCGGACCGGCGAGCGACCGGGTTCAACTTTCAGGATTACACCGCGAGCGCGCTGTACGAAACCGTGAAGTGGGCGCTGACGCTGTACCGCGACCGGCCCGCAGACTTCAAACAGATTGTGCTGACCGCGATGGCGCAAGACTGGAGTTGGGACCGCAGCGCCGAAGCCTACGAGCGCCTCTATCGCAAGGTCACTGGCATGAGTTGAACGCTGTCGGCGCATCTCCAACCTGGGTTAGCGTCGGCCCCGGCGGGGCCGTGCCTCGCGGTCGAAACTCGGCTTCCACGTCTGGCCGCGCGCCGCTATTCACCTTCGCCACTAACCCTGAGGTAGTGATGACTCGCGCGTTGTGCTTGGGATTGTTCGCTCTGGTGTTCCTCGCGACCGAAGCCGCCCCGGTGCGGGCCGACATACCGGGGCCATACCCGTGGTCGAAACGTCCCGAGCGTCCGATCCGGCAATGGACTCCGCCCGCGCCTGTCGCAGAAGGCCCAGTGGTGCCAAACGTGCTTCAAACCGAACAGCCTCCGCCACCGCCGATGTACCCGGCCGCGCCGAGCAAGCCTCAGCGCACCGGACCGTTTCGCTCGTGCGGTAGCGGTATGGGCACCGGTCTCGCGGGGATCGGTCTCGCCTGGAGTATGCTCTGGTTGGGCACCCGCTTCGCCAGAGGTCTACGCTCGCCTTCGGCTCGCGGCTAACCCGACACCACCTTGCCCTTCTCCAATCGCAGCGTTTGCGTCACCGTGCGCGGAAGTTCAGCCAGTTCGTGCGTTACAAACAGTAACGTCTGGTCGGCGCCGAGTTCCGTTTCGAGCCAGGCGCGGCAGCGTACAGTCGCGGTCGCGTCCAGTCCCTGAAACGGTTCGTCGAGGATCACGAGCGGTGGGCGCTTCACCAGCGCTCGCGCAAGCAGTACAAGCCGCTGTTCGCCGGTCGAGAGGCACTTGAACGCGTGGGCGGCGAGGTGCGCGATCCCGAACGCCGCGAACAACTCCCGCACGCGTGCGTCCTGTTCCTCGGTCGTGGCGCGGTCCGCAAGCGTGTCGAAGAACCCCGTGGCGGCTGCGCGCTCGGCGGTCAGCGGTTGCGTGAAGTACAGGTGGAACTCCGGCGACAGCAGCCCGACGTTGCGTTTCACGTCCCAGATCGTTTCGCCAGTACCGCGGCGCTGACCGAACAGCCTCACGTCGTTCGAGTACGCCTGCGGGTGATCGCCGCACAAGAGGCTGAGAAGTGTGGTCTTGCCGCTGCCGTTCGGCCCAAGCACGGCCCACCGCTCGCCGGCGCGCACGCTCCACGACACGCGATCCAGAATCGTGTGACCGGAGTGCGACACCGTCACGTCGCGTAGGTCGATGACAGAAGAACCTCTCCCCCCAACCCCCTCCCCTAAGAAGGGAGGGGGAGTCAGAGAAGAAGGCGCGCCGTTGGAAACCGCGAGCGCAGCGAGCGGTACTCCCCCTCCCTTCTTAGGGGAGGGGGCCGGGGGGAGAGGTTGTCTTTCGAGCCTCAATACCCTCGTCACCCACCTCGGCACCGCGTCTTCGCGACAGATCAGCACGAGGCGCTTGCCGTCGTTCACGAGTTCGTGAAGCATCGCGGCGAGGTCGGCCCGCGCCGCGGCGTCGAGGCCAATGAACGGGTCGTCGAGGATCAGCAGTTCGGGGTCGCGGAGCATCGCGCGCGCCAGTCTCGCGCGGCGTGTCTGCCCGTTCGACAGCGTCATGAACGGCTGCGCCAGAAGTTCCGCGATCCCGAACCGCTCGCAGGTGCGCGCGAAGTCGGGTTCGCTCACATGCGTCCCGGTGCGCAAGAACTGTTCAAGTGACAACGGGGTGTCACTGTCCGCGAACTCGAACCGTTGCTGGTAGTAGCGGCCCGCGTAGGAGAACAGCCTGGAGTCTTCGCGGAAACTCACGTGCGCGACCACCTGCGACGGGTAGTCGATCTTCCTGCCCGCGACGCGCAACCGCTCGAACAGCGGCCACCGGAGCGAACCGCCGTTGAGCGCGTGGCGCCCAAACAGTACCTCCGCGAGCGTCGTCTTGCCGCTACCGGTCGGCCCGACGACAGCCCACGCCTCGCCCTCACGCATCGTCCAACTGAAGTCGCGGAAGACACTCCCGCCATCGCGAACGACAGTGGCGCGGCCCAACTCAAAGACACTGGGTGACTCGCTCATCCGGGTGGTATACGACTGGATCGCGGCGAAGAGCGAGCGGACCCGCTCACATTAGCCGCTTCGACTCCTTCGCCAGTGCCTCGGCAATGAACGCGAGCATCGGCCCCGCCATCTGCTCTTCGTAATGCACGCCGGGTTTCGCGTGTGTGTCGATGTCGGCGGTGTGCGGAACGCCGATTGCGGTGAGCTTCTCGTGCAATCGGTCGTTGCCGCGATAACACGCCGCGTCGGTCGGCACGCAGCAGAACCACAGGTGCGGCGGCCAGCGGTGCGCGTGGATGTGAAGCACTGCCGTGTCCTGACGGGCACGCTCGCGGCTGTCGTACATCTCGTCGAGCGGCGTACCGCGACCATACCAGTCCTGGCTGTCGAACGCGCCGGAAATGCTTGCGGCAATTGGGAATCGCTCCGGGTGCTTGAACGCGAGTCGCACCGCGCCCTGCCCGCCCATCTCCACGCCCGCAATCGCAAGCGCACGCGGCCCGAGTTGCCACGTGGCTTCACACCACGGCACGACCGCGTCGAACAAGTAGCGTTCCGGCGTGAGTTCGGGATCGAAGTCGGCACAGACACGATTAGCCCACCAGCACGGACCACCGTGCGGCACGACACACCGCAACCGGTGTTGCCGCAAGAGGGCGGTGAAGGTCGCGTCGGTCGCGGGCGATTCTTCCGCGAGTGAATGGAGGTAGAGGAGTGCTTGCGGAAGTGCGCCGGGTGAGTCGAACACGTCAGCGGGCTTCGTGCCAATAGTGGTTCGCGTCCAGCCGTCGAGCATGGGAGATGCTCCGTCTTATCTCGGCTCGCCCCTCTTGTGTGAGCGAGCGGTGAGGGGAACGAGTCTGAAGACCGGGCGAGGAGCCGGCACGATTCTCAGGGAAGACACCCGACCCTCACTCGCCAGTGAAGCCGTACTCGGTCTTCATGCGCTCGCGCACGACTTCAGGCGGGCCCGTGCCATACCCGGACGCGATGATGCGCCCGTACGCGTTCAGTTCGAGTTGGTCCGCCGCGGCCTTGCGGAACGCAGCACGTTTCGCCGGATCGACCAGCAGGAAGTACCACGCGGGACGGCCAGTCGAGTCGTTGCCGCGCACGAGGAATACGTTGTTGGAGCGCTCGCGTCGGACGCGGTCGGCGAAACTCATCTGACGGAACCTCCTCAGTTAGACAACGGCGTGAAGATAATCTCCCCCGAAGGCGGGTCTTGTTGTGGTATAGGCGGGACGTCCACGCTCCCAGGAAAAGCGCGGGTCACAAGTCCACGTCCCACACGACCACCTTGTCCATGCCCGCGGCGGCACAGCGCAACCCGTCCTCGCTGAACGCGGTCGCGGTCACGTTGCCGATGTTCCACGCGAACCGCTTTAACTCGGTACGCATCACCGCATCATAGAACGCGACCTCACGACTCATGCCGCTGTACGCGAGAATCGGGCGCGACGGGTGGAACGCGACTTCTCGACCCCAACGCACTCCAGATGGGGACACGGTCCACGATGCGCCCGTGCGCACGTTCCCGATCTGCACGCCCGGCCCGTTGAACGCCACGAACGCGCCGTCCGAAGCGATCGCAAGTCCGCGGATGCCGTGGCGGTTGTGCTCAGCGGTGAATTCGTCGGCGGTGAATTGTCGCGTGGCTCGTGCCGGCAACTTGGGACCGCCGAGGTTCCAGACGCGAACGGTGTCGCCGTTCGCCCCCGCGACCCACTTCTCGTTGGCCGAGACCGCGAGCTGGTTGAGCGAGTCCTTGTGCTTCCCGAACGCGGGCAGGCGTTCGCCGGTGAGCGGGTTCCAGCGTACAATCTCGACCCAGTAGCCGGGCCAGTTGACCGTGAGGTAGACGAGCCGCCCGCCCGGTCCCACTTCGATGGCGGACCCGTGCAGCTCCGGGCACTGGCGCAGCACTTCACCGGATTCGAGGTTGTAGACGTGAACCGGCGGCTTGGCGTGGTGCTGACTCGCGACGACCGCGCGCCCGTCGGCGGTGAACCCGACGCCGGGGGAGCCGAGGCCAACGTCTGTCTTGCCGAGCATCGCAACGGCCGTTCCGCGCGCAGTGTCGAGGACGCACACACGCCCCCAACTCCACGCCGCGAGCAACAGCCCGTCCGGCGCGAACCTGAGCGACAGCGGCTCAAAATTCGGTTCGGGCAGTTCGATTACTTGCATCGCTACATCTCGGTTTCACTGCGCGGCATGTCTCGGATAAGATACCCGAACCGGGCGCCCGCGCCGCCGATCCTGTCCGATGACCGTTCGCACGATTCGGTACGCCACGACTACTCAGGACACACGTAGCCGCCATGCCACGCGACCGCGCCATCGACGACGCCCAGGACTTGTTCACTCGCGGCCATCGCGCGCTCACCGCCGGCGACTACCAGGAGGCCGTCGAGTGCTACTCGCGCGCCATCCGGTTGCGACCCGGCGATTCCGCCGGGTATCGCTTCCGCGCGCACGCGTACCTCGAAATGGGCGACCGCGTCCGCGCCCTCAACGACCTCGACCACGCCATTCGCCTCACGCCGGCTGACGCCCAACTCTACGCTGACCGCGCTGCCGAACTGTTCGCGCAGATGCAGTACGATCAGGCCGTCACCGACTGCGACCGCGCGCTGAATCTCGACCCGACCCGCGTTGGGCTGATCGGGCTGCGCGCTCGGTGCCACGCGGATCGCGGCGACAGCGAGAAGGCACTGGCCGACTTCAACAACGCGATCACGTTCGACCCCGCGAACGCGACACGCTACCGGTTGTGGCGCGCACAACTTCACCTCGACCTCGAAAACTACGCGGCGGCCACGGACGACGCGGCGGCGGTAATCGCGGCCGACCCGAAGAACGCGGACGCGTACCACCTTCGCGCCACGATTCATCAGCAGGCGAACGAGTACGCGGAAGCTGTCGAAGACTTCACGCTGGCGCTCGCGCGAAAGCCGGGCGATCCGTTCGCGTACCTGGGCCGCGCGATCTGCCGGTTCTTGGTGCGCGACCACGCCGGCGCGGACGCCGACGCCGACGAGGTCATCAAGCAGATGCCGGGCGTGCTGAAGGCGTACGAGATTCGCGGAAACGCGCGAAAAGTGCTCGGCAACCTTGAAGGCGCGTTGGCGGACTTCAACGAGGCGGTGAAACTCGCGCCGAACGCGGTGATGCCGTACAATTACCGCGCCGGCGTTCACTACGCGATGAAGAAGTACACCGCTGCGGTGCGCGATCACATGGACGCACTGAAGCGTGACCCGCGCAGTTCGGGCACGTTCAACCAGCTCGCGTGGATCTGGGCGACGTGCCCGGATCCAGATGTGCGCAACGGCGACCGGGCACGCGAGTGTGGGACACGCGCGTGTGAACTGACCGAGTGGAGCGAACCGGGATACCTCGACACGCTCGCGGCGGCGTGTGCCGAGTGCGGCGAGTTCGATGATGCAATCAAGTGGCAGGAGAAGGCGCTGGACCTGATCGAAGACGAGGAACGCCGCGCCGACTATCAGACGCGGCTGACGCTGTACGAAGACGGCAAGCCGGCTCGCGTCACCGGTGGGGAGAATGCGTAAGGGCGACGCGGGTGGGAAGGCCCACCCGCAATTGCGAGCGTCACTTCTTGAACGCCTCGTACGCTTCCGCGACCTTGCCGGTCTTGGTGTCGCCGGTGTGCGCGTACACGCCGTACTTCAGCTTCATCTCGCCGCCCTTTGTGATCTTCAGCAGGTCTTCCTTGCCCTTCTGCGACGGGAACCCGCTGTGGTTGCGGCCGAACGGGTTCGCGGCCACCAGCCCGTAACCACGGGCGTGCCACGACGCCTTCGGGTTCGATGGGTGGTCGAACACCGTCACACCGACATCCTTGCCATCGAGCTTCCCGGAGTAGTCCACCCACTCGCTCGGCAAGCCCCAGATCTCTTTCTCCACGGCCTTCCCTGCGGCGTTCGTCATCACCCCGTCGCCACCGAGGTACTTCGTATTTTTCTCCATCCGCAGTTCGTCGCGAACCCGGATACCGAACGAACCCTCTTTGGTGTCGCCGAACGTGATCGGGCACACCGTCGCTTTCAGAACGATGTCGAACGTGAACGTGCGGCCTTCCTTACCGTCGATCAGGTGAATCACGCGCACTTCTTCCAGGATCTTCACGCCGTCCGGGGTGATCCACTCGTTGTGCGTCTCGACGCTCGCGTGGTTCTTCGCGTGCTGCGTCGGCTTGCCGACCTTCACGCACTTGATCTTCCCGTGCCGCGGGCCGTCTTTGTCCTTCGCTTCGCTCCAGAAGTCCACGCCCTTGTCGGCCTTGTTCGCCGACTTCACCTTCAGTTCGATGCCTTCGGGGATCACGTCGCCGTGACAGAACCACACGGACTTTTGGTGCGGGTGGTCAACGGTCCCCATCGGCGGGGCCGCTTCCATGGGCCACGGGCGCGTGAGCAGCACGCCGTTGGGCGCGAGCAGCGGGTACAGGTACGGCTTGGCGACCGTTTCCGCGGTGGCGTACTTCGCGACCACGGTCGTACCGGCTTTGAACTCGATCACGTCCTTGCCGACGGTGATGGTCACGTCGTCGGCCGCGGCGAACGCGGGCAGCGCGAGCAGCGCGAGAACAGGGAACAAGCAGCGCATTGAGAGGCTCCTGTTGGGGAAGGTGTGTGTAGTGTCAGCGCGGCGGGGGCGGATGTCAATCTACCAACCACCAATCGCGTAGCCGCGACGCGCAGCGGAGCGCGACCAACTCGTGTAACATTCCACCATGAGCAAGAAGAAGAAAGTGCGCGTCGAGTTTCGGAAGAACCGGGAGAAGCCGCCGCGCGAGAACGACATCACCCGCGACTTCAAGGAAGGCGACGGCCGTGCCGACGACGCGCAGTCCGGCGAGCGGGTGCGCGCGAAGGGCAGCCTGTCGCGCTACCGCACTGTGATGCAGACCGAAGCGGACGACGGCACCAGCATGCCCGCGACGGACGCGAACGAATGCCTCCGCGGGCGTGTGCTGCGCGTTCACGGACTGGCGTCGGTCGTGGAAACCGACGACGGACGCGTGTTCCGCTGTGCCGTTCGCCGGTTGCTCAAAAGCCTCGCCACCGACGAGCGGAGCGTTGTAACCACGGGCGACGTGGTGTGGATCCGCCCGGCGCGGGCAGAGGGCAGCAAACAGAAGTCAGAAAGCGACGAACCGACGGATGTGTCTTCACTGTCCTCTGACCTCTGTTCGCTGTCCTCTGCCCCCGAAGAGGGTGTGATCGAGCGCGTCGAACCGCGGCACGGGGTTCTCACACGTGCGAGCCGGCGCCGGGAACACGTGGTCGTCGCGAACGTCGATCAACTCGTCATCGTCATGTCGCTGGTCGAGCCGAACCTGAAGCCGCACCTCATCGACCGTTACCTCGCGGTGGCCCAGCAGGGCGGGCTGAACCCGGTGCTGTGCCTGAACAAGTCCGACCTCGCGGACGCGGTCGAATTGCAACCGCTCATCGGCCTGTATGCGCAACTCGGCATCCCGGTGTTCCTGTGCAGCGCCCGCACCGGGTTCGGCATCGAACGCCTGCGCGAACAACTTCGCGGACGCTCGACGGTGTTCTCCGGGCAATCCGGTGTGGGCAAGTCGTCGCTGTTGAACGCGATCCAACCGGACCTCGCGCTCGCGGTGAAATCCGTGAGTGAGGTGAACCAGAAGGGCCGGCACACCACGACCTATTCGCAGCTCATCAAGTTGAACTTCGGCGGCTGGGTGGTGGACACGCCCGGCGTGCGGCAACTCGCGCTGTGGGCCGCGCGGCCGGAAGAGATGGAGGGCTACTTCCCGGAGTTCCGACCATTCGTGCCTCTGTGCGGGTTCCCGGACTGCACGCACACGCACGAAACGAGTTGTGCGGTGAAGGACGCCGTCGCCCGCCGGTTCGTGACAAGTCGCCGCTACCACAGTTACCTGAACCTCTTCCACGGCCCCGCTGAGGAGTGAGCGGCGTTACACGTCACACAACCGATCCCTTCGGCACGGACTTGCATTGGAGAAGCTGTACCGGTTCGGAAATTGGGGAAAATTGCGTGAAGAGAGTAGCCTGCATGTGCCGAAGCAGGATGAGTGACTGACGTAAGTCAGCGAAGCCCTCCATTATATTCCGGGCGCCCGCCCGACCGGGGAGCGGAGCGCCCGGTTCACCAGGAGAATTCACTCATGGCGCGTTCGCACAAGATTCTCGGCTTCCTGCTCGTGACCCTGCTCGGTGCCTACGGGTGCGCGAAGGGGCCGGGCGCCGCGGTCACGACGGAGAACAACGCGACCACGAATGCCAAAGTGCAGAAACTCGAAGAAGACTACCGGAGTGCGGTAGCGGCCCGCGACCAGTTCCGGCAGAAGCTCGCGACGAGTGAGGAACAGAGCGCGAAGGCCAAGAAGGAGTTGGAACTCCAACTGGAACAAACCAAGATCGTGGCCGCGACCGAACGCGACGCGCTGAAGGCGGAAGTGAGGGCCCGCACCGGCGAGCGCGACATGCTGCAAACGCAGTACGAGATGTTCCGCAAGACCCTGCGTGAGATGCTCGGCACCGCGGACACCGTCGTGGGCAAACTGAACCTGCCCGCCCAGCAATCGCGACCGGCCTCGGACGCACTCGGTGCCGCACGGAACTGAGGACAAATCCCAAACAGAAGAAGGATCGCCTTCTTCTGTTTGGGATTTGTTACTTGAGATTTGGGATTTGTTCACCCTGCCGGGTCTTTGCCGTTCACCCACGGGCCGGAGAGCGACTGGTGCGGCGGCGGCTGCACAACGCCGCCATCGCCGCCGCTCCACCCGAACACCTGGTTTGGCTTCGCGTGTTCCTGACTGCGCTTCTCCCACCGCTTCGCCCACGTCGAATCGGCGGTCACGATCTCACGTTTCTCTTTATCCCAGAACAACGCCTCCCCGGTGCGGTAGCTCTGCACGGCCATCGCCGCAGTCGTGACGGCCACCGCGCCCAAGTCCGGTGGGCTGAACGTGCTTTGCCGACGCGACCGCGCACATTCGAGGAAGTTCTCCCACAGCGCCTCGGTGTCGTTCCGTGGCGGTTCCACGCTCTCGAATGACGCCGGTTCGGGCGCCTGTTCCATCCGCGAGGGGAAACTCGCGCCGCGTGTCGGATCGTCCTTGAAGAGTTGGAACCCGCCCTTCACGAACTTGATCGCCCCCAGCCTCCCGCGAATTACTTCTTCGATTGGGTAGCCGCTCAGTGTCGTTGCGGTGACGACGAGTTGACAACCTTCCTCGTAGTCCGCGACCACGGTTCCCACGTCGGGCACGTCGCGGCCGTCGTATTCGAGGTACAACCCGCCACCCGCGGTGACGCGAGCCGGGAAGCGGAGTCCCATCGCAACACTCATTCGCGTGACGTGATGCGTCAGCATGTCGGTGAACGGCCCGCCGCTGAACGGCCACAAGCACCGCCACTGCGCGAACGCGGCCCGGTCGAACGGCTGTTCCGCGGTTGTTGGCCCGACACGACGGCCCGCACACTCGAACTGGTGCCCCAGGAACAAATCCCAATCGACGGTGTTGGGCGTCATCTGTTTCGCGAGTCGGTAGAACCGCCACTGGCCCCTGGCGTCGTTGCGAAAAAAGCCAGTCTGGGCGTGCGCGACGTGGCCGATCGTGCCTGTGCGGATCGCGTCGAACGCGCGCATCCACACGCCGTCGGCCATCGACTGCACACCGACCGTGACGACGCGCCCGGAGTGTTTCCACGCGTCGACGACCGCGACCGCTTCTTCCGCGGTGCGCGTCATCGGCTTCTCGACGTACACGTCTTTCCCCGCCGCGAGCGCGTCGAGCGTCATGCGCCCGTGCCAGTGGTCCGGCGTGGTGATGCACACCGCGTCCACGTCCGTGCGGTCGAGCACGACGCGGTAGTCTTTGGTGACGCGTGTCTTGTCGTTGCGGTCGAAGCCGCACTTGCGCGCCGACGGGTACAGCCCCTGCGCGTAGCGGCGGCGTGTGACCTTCCCGCCGAAGTGAACGTCGTATTCGTCTTCGAGTCCGTCCCACACGTCGCACACCGCGACCGCCGCGACCGGTTTTCCTTCCGTGGTGAACCTGTTGACGAGATCGATGTGAGCCTGCGCGCGCCCGCCGCCGCCGAGGAAACCGATGCGCACGCGTTCGTTGCTACCGGGTACGTTGCCGTAACTGGCCGCCGACAACGACAGTGCCGCGGCAGACCCGAAGAACTTGCGGCGGTCGAGCGGAGGCGTCGGCATCAATCGGCCTCGGTAGGAGATTGCTTTGGTTTCCCGTTGGCGTCAAAGGGGTCGTGCCGTCGGGAGTTGCCGCGCAAGAAGGCCAAACCAACTCGGAAGAACCGCCAGGACACCCACTGGTACACGATCATCATCGGCACCGCGATCGCGAAAAACGGCCACAGATTGCCGGCGGGTTGGCCGTTCAACAGCGCCCGGCTCGTCAACCCCACCATCAACAAACTGAAGACGATCCCGAACATGAAGAAGAAGCCGGCGAGCACGGTCCATACGACTACGAAACCGAAGAAGAGCAACGCGACTGCGGGCGGCGGTTCCTCGGGCGTCCGCTCGCGGTCGGAAGCGGTCACGGCATTCTCCGCAGGATCCGGCTATTCGGACGTTCCGGGCGTGCGAATCGTTCCCGTCATCATATGCGACCCGCCCTCGCGCCCGTATCATTCATCTAGTTTGCGCTGAGAAACCTTCCCACGAGACGATACTAATCGACATGCACGCGAAACTAGCTCTGGCGGATGGCACCGTGTTCACCGGGCGCGGGTTCGGCGCGACCGGCGAAACACTCGGCGAGGTCGTCTTCAACACCTCCATGACCGGCTACCAGGAGGTACTCACCGACCCGTCGTACACCGGGCAAATCGTCACGATGACGTACCCGCTCATCGGCAACTACGGCACCACCCCCGACGATCAGGAATCCAGGGGCGTGCAGGTCGCGGGGTTCATCGTCCGCGAACTCACGCGCGTCCCGAGTAACTTCCGCTCGAACAACTCCCTCGACGATTTCCTGAAGGCGAGCAACGTCGTGGGCATCGAGGGCATCGACACGCGTGCGCTCGTGCGTCGGCTTCGCGTGCGCGGCGCGATGAACGGTGTCCTCTCGACGGCGGATCTCGATGACGCTTCGCTGGTGGCGAAGGCGCGCGCGTTCCCCGGCATGGAAGGCCGCGATCTCGTGAGAGAGGTGGTACCACCCAAGGCGTTCCACTGGGACAAGGGTTTCGGGGCGTTCGCGGACCACGTGCTGCCGCACCGCCCGGCAACGAAGCGAGTCGTCGCGATCGACTACGGCATGAAGTGGAACATCCTCCGCTGTCTCACGCAGATCGGGTGCGACGTGACCGTCGTGCCGGGCACGGCGACCGCAGATGAAGTGCTCGCACACCAACCGGACGGCATATTCCTGTCGAACGGCCCTGGCGATCCGGCCGCGGTCGGTTACGCGATCGACACCGTGAAGAACTTAATCGGCAAGAAGCCGATCTTCGGCATCTGTTTAGGTCATCAGCTCCTGGGGCTGGCGTTCGGGGCGAAGACGTTCAAGTTGAAGTTCGGTCACCGCGGCGCGAACCAGCCGGTGCGAAACGAGCGCACGAAGCAGATCGAGATCACGACGCAGAACCACGGCTTCGCGGTGGACCCTTCGACGCTGCCGAAGGGCGTGGTGCCGACGCACATCAACCTGAACGACAACACGCTGGAGGGACTGCGCCACGTCGAGTTGCCGGTGTTCAGCGTGCAGTACCACCCGGAAGCCGCCGCCGGCCCGCACGACTCCAGTTACTTGTTCGAGGAGTTCCGCACGCTGATGGGATGAGATCGGATTGAGTGGAGTCGCCCATGAGGTTATACCGGCTGATGAAAGTTGCCGACGACGGGCTACCGGCGGTCGGGACAAAGTTCGGGATGCTTGGTGTTCGCCCCCGTGATCCGGCAAATCCGAAGAAGCGATTCGACGTCCCGGCAGCCGCGCCGACCGATACTGTCCGACCGGGTGATGGCGGTCTGTCGGTGAATACCGATGCGACCGCGCTCAAACCGCCCGACGACGAGTTCGTTCTTTGGGAGATCGACAGCACCGCGCTCGGTGCCAATTTGCGCACCGAACCCGACCGGCCACCTCACCACGTTGTCGCGGTCGCCACCGATATGTCTCTGGCCGAGATGCAACAACAAATTGCCGCCACGCGCGGCGACTGGAAACGGGTATAATTATCACCATGATTACACTCGATACTCTTTACATCGCGCTGACCGCGACCGACCCGTTCGGCGGTATCGATGATTTAATCCGGTCCGAACTCGCGAGCGGGCGCACCACCACGGAAGTTCACGCCGAACTGTTCCCTCTCGTGCGCGCCGCGCGCCGCGCGCCTGGCGTGACCGACGAAGCGTCCGAAGCGCTGCTCGGTGCGCTCGACGCCCTCACCGGCGACTGCCATCCGGACTGCCGCTTCACCGATCAACGTTCGGCCCAAGCCGCGCACACGAACGGGCGTGCTTCTTCCACCGATGCGCCCGCCGCCACAGACGCGCGCTAATCGCTCATGCCCACCTTCGCCACCAATCCCGCGCTCGAAGCCGCTATCATCGCGCACGCGGACGAAGACACGCCGCGACTCGCCTACGCGGACTGGCTCGACGAGCACGGCGACCCCGATCGCGCCGCGTTCATTCGCGTTCAGTGCCGGCTCGCGGACATGCCGCCGAACGATCCCGATTGGGTCGATCTTCGCGAACAGCAAGACGAACTCGTCGCTCGGCTGAAGTCGCGACACTCGGACCTTACCCCGGACGCCCCGGACGGGTTCTACTCGGGAACCGAGTTCATCGACGACCACGAGGAACCGTACCGGCGCGGGTTCCCGCACTTCATCGACTGCCAGATCGACGGACCGGATTGGACCCTCAAGGAGATCGCCCGCGTCACAAAGGAATTCACACGCCTCGTGCGCACCACCACGATTCGCGGGTTCTCATTCAACGACATCCCGCTCGACGGGTTGACGGATTTGCTCGCGGCCCCAGTCGCCACGGAACTCACCGGCCTGGCACTGATGCACGAAGCGACAACGAACAACCGGCGAACGGAAGCCGCCGACTTCTTCCGGTTCGTCGGAACCAGCCCCGCGATCCGCCGCGTTCCGCAACTCTTCTTGTACAGTCCGTACCACCCGATCCCGGCCGCGGAACTGGCGAAGGCAAAGACATTCGACTCCGTCCGACGACTGACGATCCAAAGCGTTGCCGGGACGAAGACCGAACTGGAGAAGCTCACGAAGGCCGCGTGGTTCCGCCGGTTGCGGCACTTCCGCAGTCACCTCAGCGCGCCGGCCGTCGCGACGCCGGTCCTCACCGGACTCGGGAAACTCCCCGAACTTCACACGCTCGAACTGCCCGACCTCGCGGCGAGCAGCGTCGCGGCGCTCACGGCCGGCAAGTTCCCGGCGCTGGCCAAACTCCTCTACGGCGGGCCGCTCAGTACCAAGTTCGCCAGGCAGCTCGCGAAGGCCAGGTTCCCGGCGCTGACGGTGTTCGGGGCAAAAAACCGCGACATGAACAACGACGGCCTCGCGGAACTGCTCGGCGCGAAGTGGTTCGGGCAACTCCGCGTGCTGAACCTCGCGGACAACAAGGTCGGCGACAAGGGCGTGAAGGCGCTCGCCGCGCACCCCGTCGCGCAGACACTTCGCGTCCTCCAGTTAGGCGACAACGCGTTCGGCAAGTCCGGACTGGCGGCGATCACAACGGAGGGTGCGTTCCCCGAAATCACCACGCTCGACCTGCACTCGTACACCAAACGAAAGGGCACGTCGTCCGAACTCGCGGTGCTCGTCGCGGCGATGCGGCTCCCGCACCTGCGCCACCTCGACCTGTCCGGCTGGCCGCTCGGCGATGCTGGCGCGCAGGCCCTCGCCGCGAACCCCTCGCTCGCGGGCTTAACGCGACTGAACCTCGACGTGTGCGGCATCGGCGACCCCGGCGCGAAGGCGCTGTTCGCTTCGCCGCACCTTCAGAACCTCGTCGAACTCCAGTTGGGTTCCAACGCGATCAAGACCGGTGCGGACGCGCTCGCGGACCCGAAGACGATGCCGCGCCTCGGCGAGTGCTGGCTCGGTGGCAACAAGCTCACCAAGAAGGTCGGTGAGAAGCTCGAACGCGACGGACTCTACCTCATCACTTGACCGCGCGAATCGTGTATGATTCCGCCATCATGAGTGACGAAGCCGCACTGCTGGCCGCGATCGTGGCGAACGCGGAGGACGACACCCCGCGTCTCGTGTACGCCGACTGGCTCGACGAACACGAGGCACCCATCCAAGCGGAGTTCATCCGCACGCAGTGCCGGCTCGCGTCCGGTTCGGCCGCGGACCCGAACTACCCCGACCTCCTCGAACGCTACGCGGAACTCGTCGCGCAGTTCCGGCCGATGGCGAACGCGACCGTGCTAGCGCTGCCGCCAGGTTTCGTCTACCAAGCCGACATCCGGCACGGCACCGACCACTTCCGCCGTGGGTTCCTTCACACCGCCGGTGCTGAGTGGACTGCCGACTACCGGGACGAGTGGGGTCCGCCGCCGACCGACGCGGAACTCGACCGCGTGTGCGAGGGGCTGGCGCCACTGGTCGCGAACACCACGGTCCGGCACCTCGTTCTCGACGAGATGACCCCGGAGTCGCTCGCGCGAGTTCTCGTCGCACCGGGCGCGGTGGCCCTCACCGGTTTGACGGTCCAGGCCGCGGACGACACCCCGGATGGCGGCGACGCCCTCCTGCGTGCCCTCGCCGCGGCGAAGTCCATCAACCGACTGGAACACCTGGGACCGACCTGGAACGCGACCGTCGCCGGGCTGCGCGCCCTCGACGCGAGGTTCGACCGACTCCGTTCGTTCGACTTCCCCTCGCTGAGCGGGACCGCGGCGGAAATCCCCGCGATCGCGCGGACCCGGTGGTTTCGCAATCTGCGATCCGCCAGCGTCGTCAACATGGACCGCGCGCTGCAAGAACCGCTGCTCGCCGCGTTCGCACAACTCCCGCACCTGGAATCGCTCGACCTGCGGTTCAATCACAGAACCGCTCTCAAGGCGTTCGGCATCGCGACCGGGTTCCCCGCGCTCGCCCGCTTGCGCTGCGGGTCGGTGAACGTCGGCGTGGCGAAACTCGCACGGGGCCGGTTCCCCCGGCTCGCGGAACTCGTCGCTCGCGGCGTGCGACCGGACGCGTTCCGCACGCTGCTCGAGGCGAAGTGGCTCTCCCAACTGCGCGTCCTCGACGTGTTCAATGGCGTGCTCACCGACGCGAGCGCGGTCGCCCTCTCGCAGAGCGCCGCGGCGCCGCACCTCCGCATCCTGCGCCTTAAGTTCACCCAGTTCACAAAAGCGGGCCTCATGACCATCGCCGACGGATCACGGTTCCCGAACCTGACCACGCTCGACATCCGAACCAGGAACACGTTGGTGCGGCCCGCGACGATGGCGCAGTTCGCTGCGAACCTGAGCCTGCCGCACGTGCGGCACCTGTCCCTTGGTGAGTGGCCCCTCGGCGACGAGGGCGCGAAGGCACTCGCGAAGAACCCGGCCCTCGCGAACGTCACGCGCCTGATGCTCGACCGGTGCGGTATCGGCGAATCGGGGTTCACCGCGCTGGTCCGGTCACCGTACCTCCAGCAGTTGGTCGAACTCGACGTCGGGAACAATAACCTGAAGAAGGCCGCCGCGCTGCTCGACACGGCGTGGCTCCCGCGACTGGCCGCGTTCGGGCTGTCTGGCAACCCGCTCACCGGCCCGGCGCGAGAGAAGTTGCACCGCGCCCGCGGGTGGGTTGCGTGAACCGATGCTGGAGAGAACCGTTGTGAGCGATCAAACCGCGCTGCTAGCTGCGATCCGCGCGAACCCGGACGACGACACACCGCGCCTGATCTACGCCGACTGGCTCGACGAACACTTACCGGATGGAAAGCCGTCGCCAAGCGGCGGCCCTTCGGCCCGCGCCGATTACATTCGCGTGCAGTGCCGACTCGCGCAGCGGCCATACGACGACCCAGAGTACCCCGCGCTACTGGAACGCGAGAACGAACTCGCGCTGTGGCTCCATTCGCACGTGGGCGCAAAAGACGGACCCAAACTCCCCGATGATCTGGAGTGGTTTGGCACCTTCAGCAGCGGCGACGACCGCGCGTACCGGCGCGGGTTCCCGGAGGAGGCCGATTACGCGGACTACGACGAGGAACCCGAAGAGAACATCGAGCGCATCACCGCTGCGCTCGCGGAAGCGTTCACCGGCGGCACGGTGCGCACTCTACAACTCGAAGAAGTGTACGGGGCCGAAGTTGCCGGGGTCGTGGCCCACCCGGTCTCCGCCGGGCTGCGCGGGCTGTTGCTCGGCTACATCGATGACGACGAGGAAACAGTCGCGGTCCGAGGCATCGCGGAATCGAAACACCTGACCGGGCTTCGCAGGCTGCAGCTCTTGTTCTCGATCGCCGACGCCGACCTACCCCGACTCGCGAAGGCGACCCACCTCAACTCGCTCGAAGAACTGTTGCTCGACGAGGCCACGCCCGCGGGGATGAAGGCGCTATCCGCGGCCAGGTGGTTCCGCAACCTCCGCGAACTCCGGCTGTGGGTGAACGACCGCGACACGTTCAAGGCTGTTGCCGACCTTCCACCAATGCCGAATCTCGTTGCGCTCAAGTTCAACGGAAACGTCGCGCCCGCGGTGGGAGCGTTCCGCAAGTTCACCGCGTCCGACTCGTTTCCGCGTCTCGGCCACCTGGAGTTCGAGGAAACCAAACTCGCGCCCGAACTGTTTGCGGCGCTGGCCCGCGCGCCGTGGCCCCTGCGCCACCTGAAATTCCGAAGCGCGGAGGTGCGCAAGGCCGGGGCGGAATTGCTCGCAGAGGCAACCTTCGCCGAATCGCTCCGCGTGCTGGAAATCTGGGACGGTCACATCACGGCCGGCGGCATTCAGGCGCTGGCCGGGTCCGCGAAACTCGCGGGGCTGCGGCACCTCGATCTGACCAACAACCCGATCGGTCCCGGCGGGCTGTACGCTCTCGCCCGGAGTCCGCACTTGCGAGGGCTGCGCTCTCTTCACATGCGCGGGTGCAATAGCACGAAGGCGCCGATCGACGCGGTCACCGTGCTAAACTTCCTCACCGCTCTGGACATGCCGGACCTGCGTCAACTCACGCTCGACGGTATGCCGGTCGGAATTCGCGGCGCGAAGGTGATCGCCGCTGGCGGCTCGTTCGCGAACCTCAGAAGTCTCGAACTCACCAACTGCGGGCTGCGCGAGAAGGGCGCCGCGGCGATTGTGGAATCGGCTTCCCTGGGCAACCTCACGGTGCTTGATCTGGCGAACAACAACGCGGGCAAAGGCGCGGTGAAGCTCGCTAACCCCAAAACGTTCCCGCGTTTGGGTCACTGCGACCTGACTCGCAACCGGCTGCCCAAGACCTCGCTCAACCGCCTCAATAAGCGCCCGGGCGTGCAGATGTAACAGGGGTTGCTCTACGGTTTCTGAAATCGCCTGAGCGTAGACCCGCGAGAGCGCTTTTCGGAAACGATGTAGCGTGTCTGAACGAGCCGCGACCGCAAGGGAGTGGCTAACGTAAGCCGCTCCCTTGCGGTCGCGGCTCGTTGGGGTGCTACACCTTTACTGGAATCGCTCGACTACTTTGAAATCACTTGTTGAGGAACACGCGGCTCTGCACCACATCGTGGAGCAGCGAACGGAAGGCGTAGTTCTTCGCACGCGCTTTCGCCACCAGTTCCTCCACCGCTTCGCGGTCCGCGAACTGGATGTCCGCACCGGTGCCGTAGACGATCAGCTTCTGCGCGAGGTTGCGCGCGAGCTGGTCCTTGTCCGCGAGCAGCACCTGCTTGTAGTCGTCGATGTCGCGAAACGGCTTTCCGGTCGGCGTCTCGCCGCCCTTCTCCACGTCCAGCCCGCGGAGGATCTTTCGCCCGGGGTAGTTCGCGAGATCGACGGGCTTGCCGCGCGTCGTGCGGTAGAAATCGCGCCAGCCGCCGATCACGTCGAACGTCTCCAACGCAAAGCCGGGCGGGTCGATGTGCTTGTGGCACGTCGCACACACCGCCGTGTTGCGGTGCTTGTCGAGTTGCTGGCGAATCGTGGTCGCCCCGCGAATGTCTGGTTCGATGCCTGGAATATCGGGAGGCGGAGGTGTCGGCGGGAGGCCGACGATCTTGTCCAACACCCACTTCCCGCGCAGGATGGGCGACGTACTCGTGCCGTTCGCGGTCACCTTTAGGATGGCAGATTGCGTCAGCACGCCGCCGCGGTGACTGTCCGGCGGGAGTTTCACCTTTCGCAACTCGCCGCCGGCCACGCCGGAGATGCCGTAGTGTTGCGCGAGCCGCTGGTTCAAGTAACTCCAGTCGGAGTGGACGAAGTTCGTGAGGCTCAGATCGTTCTTCAGAATCTCCTCGAAGAACAGTTCCGTTTCGCGCGGCATCGACCAGAACAGGAAGTCGTCGAACTCACCGTAGAGTTGCGGGTCGGGCGAGGTCGCGTTGATGCTCCGCAGGTCGAGCCACTGACCCGCGAAGTTCGCAGTGAACCGGCGCGCCTTCGGGTCGTTCAACATGCGATCCGTCTGCGTCTTGAGCATCGCCGGCTTCGTCAACTCGCCTTTCGCGGCGAGCGCGAAGAGTTCCGCGTCCGGCATGCTCGACCACAGGAAGTAGCTCAATCGTGCCGCGACTGCGTAGTCATCGAGTCGCGGGTTCTTCGCCTTCGTGTCGGTCGGCTCGGTGAGGAACAGGAAGTGCGGCGAACAGAGCGCGACCTTGTAACCCAGGAGCATCGCGTCCGCGAAAGTGAGCTTCTTGTCGAGCGCGGCGTGAACGATCTTCACGTAGTAGTCTTCGAGTTCCTTTGAAACCGGTCGGCGGAACGCGAACGGCAGGAACGCGCGCATGAGGCGGTCCGCGTCCTCGCGAGGCTTCGCGCTCGCGGGGGTGAGCGGATCGTAGGTGTACGAGTCCGGGCGCGGCTTTGGGAGGGGGTTCGGTTCCGGTTTGCCGTCCGCGATGAGCTTCGCGATGGAAGTCGGTTTCAGCGGCACGCCCGCGAACAGGCGGTCGTAGCCGACGCCCGGCCACGCTTCACTCGGGCCTTCGATTTCGATCCACTCCACGGCGAGTCCCGGCCCGGTGTACTCGCTGAGCGGTCCCTTGCCGATGCTCGGCATACTTCGCGTTGGCGGGAGCGACCAGCCGGTGAAGACAATCATGTGCCGCGCCTTCAGGTCGAACTCACCCTCGATGATGGTGGGCTTGCCCGCGGGCACGTCGCGGACGCCGCGTACGTCGTGGTCGTCGCGTCCGTAGGATTCGCGAGCGGAGAGCAGCACGGGCAGCGGCTTGCCGTCGGTGCCGACCGCGTACACGGACGCCTTCACGCGGTAGCGACCGGCGACCGGCACGGAGGCCGTCGAACACGGGACGTGGCCCCACGTGCGTGCGTGCATGATGAGGGTATCGCCGTCGAGCCGCACGACTTTGCCAAGCAAGTCCTTGAACCCGGCTGTCTTTTCGGTCACCTGCTTCCCGGTGCGGTGCTCCTTGAACGCCGCTTGCGGGCGCGTGGGGATGACCGTGCGGATCGCTTTCTCTGCGGCCTCCTGGTAGCGGAGCAAGTGGGCCGACGAAACGTCCAGCACGGCGCTCACGTTGTCGAACCCGGCCGCGGAGTTGTCGTCGGGGAGCAGGTCTTTCACCTCGGCGCTTGTGCCGAGGAGGTCGTGAAGCGTCGTCTGGTACTCGGTGCGGTTGAGCCGCCGTAGCACCACGCGCCCGTCAAGCCGCTGTCGGTCGAGCGAGGCCGCGTGCAGCCCCTTGTTCAGTTCCCCCAGAACCGTTTGCGTTTCCTTCTCAGGCGGGCGTTCCTTGCTTTTGGGCGGCATCTCTCCGCGCGTTACGCGGTCGAACACCTTCGCCCAGGTCGCGGCGGTGTTCTTGTCGGTGAGAGTAAGGGGTAAGTTGTCGAGCCGAAGTTTGCCGCGCTGAACGTCGGGCCCGTGGCACTCCACACAGTGCGAGTCCGCGAACTTGCGGAACCGCGTCTCGGTGGCGTCGCGTTCCTGGGCGAAGGTGGGGGTCGTCGCGACCAGCACGAGAGCGAACGCGACGTGCAGGTGGGAGAAGGTTCGCATCAGTCCCGTCTCGGTTGGGCTGGGTGATGGTGCTTCCGTTTTCACCAAGTGAGGAGTGGATAGTATCGCGATTGTTCCGCAACCCGACACTGTTCCCGTTGGGGATTCGGCGCAGACTCAGCGAAGCGCTGCCTCCAAAGCCGAAGACAGGCCAGAGCCTTTGTCGGGACTTGGATTTGTGACGCGGTCTCGGGGAAAGACAACTACGCGATGGTGCTGTAACGCTCGCCGTAGGTCGCCTTCAAGTTGTCCGGCGTGAACGTGGCGGCGACGGGGCCGCTTGCAATCTTGCGCACGTTTAGCAGCGTGACCCAGTCGAAGTATTCCGGCACGGTCGCGAGGTCGTGGTGAACGACGACTACCGTGCGCCCGCGATTCCGCAACTCTTGCAGGATGTCCACAATCGCGCGCTCGGTCACCGCGTCCACGCCCTGAAACGGTTCGTCCATCAGGTACACCGGCGAGTCCTGAACGAGCGCACGCGCCAGGAACACGCGCTGCTGCTGCCCGCCGGATAACTGACTGATCTGCCGGTCCGCGAAGTCGCTCATGCCCACACGCGAAAGAGCGTCCGCAGTCGCGGTGCGTTCGGCCGCGCCCGGCCGCCGGAACCACCCCAGGCGCCCGTAGGTGCCCATCAGCGCCACGTCGAACGCGGTCGTGGGGAAGTCCCAATCGACGGTGCCGCGCTGTGGAACGTACGCGACCGTTTGCGCGCGCGGCGAGTACGGTTTTCCGTGAACGAGCACCTCGCCCGACACGGGCTTCACAAGGTCGAGCATCGCCTTGACAAGCGTGGTCTTCCCCGCACCGTTTGGCCCGACCACGGCCATCAGCACGCCGGACGGCACCGCGAGGTCGATATCCCACAACACCGGCTTTTCGCGGTACGCGACCGTGAGGTCGTGAACCTCGATCGCCGGTGCCGCGACCGACACCGGTGAAGGGGTGCGAGAATGAAGGGGTGCAGGGGTGAGAAGACCCCCCATCAGCCCCCCGGCGTTCGCTTCTGTCGTTATCACCCTTTCGCCCTCAAGATGCGTTCCTGATTTCGTGTCTTCCGCCGCTTGCGGCTTCGCGAACCCCAAGCGGCGGAAATCCAACCTACTTCAGCGCGCCCACGATCACCTTCACGTTGTGGCGGATCATGCCCGCGTAGGTTTCGCCCGGCGTGCCGGGTTCTCCAAGCGCGTCGGAGTACAGCGCGTCCTCGCCGCCCACGAGCTTCACCGTGTGGCCGTGGTCGCGCTTGCACGCGTCCAGCACGGTCTTCAATCCGGCTTCGGGCACCGACGTTTCCGTGAACACCGCGGGGATCTTGTTCTTGCCGAGGAAGTCCACCAGTTCTTTCACGTCCTTCGTGCCCGACTCGCTCGCGGTGCTCACGCCCTGCAAGCCCTTCACCTCGAAGCCGTAGGCGCGGCCGAAGTAACCGAAGGCGTCGTGCGACGTGACCAACACACGCGATTCCTTCGGCGACACTTTTTCGAGTTCGGCCCGAATCTCCCTGTCGAGCGCCTCAAGTTCCTTCAGGTACGCGACGGCGTTCTTCTCGTAGTTGTCCTTACCGGCTGGGTCGAGCGCGGTGAGCGCGTCCTTCACGGTGCCCACGCACTTGGCCCACAGCAGCACGTCGAACCAGACGTGCGGGTCGTGTTCGCCGCCGTCCACGTCGGCGTGGCGAAGGAGCGTCTTGTCGATCCCGTCCGTGATCGCGTATCCGCGAATGCGCCCCCGACTCTTCTCGAACGTGTCCGTCATCTTGCCTTCGAGGTGCAGACCGTTGAAGAACACGAGGTGCGCGCCCTCAATCTTCCTGCGGTCTTCGGCTGTCGGGAGGTGACGGTGCGGGTCGATGCCCGGTCCCATCAGGGTGTCCACGGTCACGCGATCGCCGCCGACGCGTTTCGCCATGTCCGCGATCATGGTCGTGGTACAGACCACGCGCACCGGCGGTTTGTCGAACGCGGGCGACCCGCTCGAACACCCTGTCAGACCAACCACCGCGCCGCACAACACCGCGACCAGAGCCATCCGCAAAGCACACACTGTGATTCCTCTGTATTGAGTAGCCTAGGCTAATTATGTCGTTAGTCTACATGAATACATGTACTAAGTCGAGAGGAAATTGTGCGGTGTCCGACACGGCCCTTTAACCGGTCCGACGCTAACCCTTTCCGACAGGCGCACTAAAATGAAGTGACAGAACGAGGCGAAACCCCAACTACGAAACACGAAACACGATGCACGTCTTGGTGATCGGCAAGGGCGGTCGGGAGCACGCGCTGGCGTGGCGCTTGAAGCAGTCGCCGCGCGCGGGGACGGTGTTCTGTGCGCCCGGTAACGCCGGGACCGCGCGCGACGGCATCACGAACGTGGCCATTGAACACACCGAGACGGACAAACTCCAGCGGTTCTGTTTGAAGGAGAAAATCGGGCTGGTCGTGATCGGGCCGGAAGACCCGCTCGCGGCCGGGCTCGCGGACTTCCTTCGTGGCAAGGGTTTGAAGGTGTTCGGCCCTTCAAAAGACGCGGCGCGGATCGAATCGAGCAAGGTGTTCGCGAAGGAACTGATGCTCAAGGCGGACGTGCCTACCGCGGAGTTCCGCGTATTCGACCACCCGCAGCCGGCTCGCGACTACATCGAGACGCGGGATTACTCTGTGGTGGTGAAGGCCGACGGCCTCGCGGCGGGCAAGGGTGTGGTGGTGTGCAAGACGAGCGCCGAAGCGGTTGCGGCCGTGAAGCGGATCATGACCGACGACGAGTTCGGGGCGAAGGCCGGGCGGCACGTTGTGGTGGAGAAGCGGCTCGAAGGCGAGGAGGTTTCCGTTCTCGCGCTCGTGAGCGGGCGCACGTTCCTGCCACTTCCCGCGTGCCAGGATCATAAAGCGGTAGGCGACGGCGACACAGGACCGAACACCGGCGGCATGGGCGCGTACTGCCCGGCCCCGATCGCGACCCCGGAACTGATGAAGGAATGGGAACGCACCGTCTTCTTCCCGACCATCCACGCGATGAAGCGCGGTCGCTACCCGTTCCAGGGTGTGCTATTCGGCGGCTTCATTCTCACCAATCAAGGCACGCGTGTGCTGGAGTTCAACTGTCGCTTCGGCGATCCCGAAACGCAGGTGCTCATCATGCGCCTGAAGACAGACCTGCTCGACCTGCTCGAAGCGGTTGCGGACGAGCGGCTTCAGGAGTTCGAGAACATCGAGTGGGACACGCGGCCGGCGGTGTGCGTGGTGCTGTGTTCGGGCGGCTATCCTGGTAAGTATGACACTGGCAAACCCATCACCGGGATCGCGGACGCGGATCGGCTGCCGGACGTGAAGGTGTTCCACGCGGGCACGAAGGTGGACGAGTTGAACCGCGTCGCGACCGACGGCGGTCGCGTGCTGGGCGTCACGGCGTTGGGCGACACACTCGCCGATGCGAAGGCCCGCGCGTACGAGGCGGTGAAGCTCATCACCTTCGCCGGGATGCACTACCGCAGCGACATCGCGGACAAGGCGCTGAAGGTGAAGCCGCCGGCCGCGCCGGTCGAGACACCGAAGTTGCCCGCGAAGTTCCGCAAGCGCGGTGGCGACAAGCCCTCAACTTGAATCAGAAGCCCGTGACGCCGCAAGCGGCTCGCCGCTTGCGGCGTCGCGGGCTTCTGTCTCTCAACCTGAGATGACAACCCTTCTCCCCTGCACCGTCACCTTCCCTTCGGCGATGAGCCTGATCGCTTCCGGGTACGCTTCGCACTCGGCCTGGAAGACGCGGGCCGCGAGCGTGTCCGGCGTATCGCCGTCCTTCACCGGCACGCACCGCTGCACCAGAATCGGCCCGGTGTCATAGGTGTCGTCGGCGAAGTGGACCGTGCAGCCGCTCACTTTCGCGCCGTAGTTCAGCACGGCTTCGTGGACGTGGTGCCCGTACATGCCCTTCCCGCCGAACGCGGGCAGCAGCGACGGGTGAATGTTCAACACGCGATGCCGGAAGTCGGCCGGAATGGGCAGCAGTTGCAGCCACCCCGCGAAGCACACCAGATCGGGCGCGTAGGTCCGCACCGCGTTCCACACTTCTTCTGCGAAAGTCGCGCGGCGCGGCGCGGCGTTCACCACACTGACGGGAATCCCCGCGCGCTCGGCGCGCGCGATGCCAAACGCGTCCGCGCGGCTCGCGACGACGCCCGCGACGTGTGCCGGTAGCGCACCTGCTGTGATGCGCTCGATGAGGTTCTGGAGCGTGGTGCCGCCGCCGCTGATGAGGGCGACGAGTCGGATTGGTTCGGCCATGAGCTTCGCAATTGGGGGTTGAACTGGGGCGTCAGTTCAGTTTAGCGGCCCGTCGAAGAAGTGAATGGGCGACCGCACCGCGACCGGGTACAACACCCGCGACGAGCCGTTCGGTTTAGCTCGCTGCTTTGCAGCAGGACGATGTTGCGTCGTCTGAGCGTATTCCGTCTCACACAACGCGGGGAAGGCTGTTCCAGCACCGCTACCGGTTGGGATCCCAATTGGTACCACTCGGTCTGGAGCAACCCCCGCGAGTCGTGGTTCCGAGTGGTACCAATTGGGATCCCAACCGGCGGTGCCGTGAGCCTTCCGCGCTTCAGGATGAGAAGTAAACCACTCGGCTCGTCAAAGCGCTGAACCCCGCACGCGAAGCGTGCGGGGTTCGTGTTTTATCGTAGTCATCACGCTCCGCGTGATGTCGCCTTCGCGGTTCAGGTGCGCTTCGAGCAGAACTCGCTCGCGTATCGCAGCGCGGACATCACGCGGAGCGTGATGACGACGGTCAATGCCGCAACAGGAACTCGTTCAGGTTCAGCAGCGCGTGCTGCACGTCCTGAAGCCCGGCGGCGCGGTCCTTCGCGGCGGCGAGGTGCGCCGTCACCAGTTCCTTCTCGCGCGCTGTCGGGCGGCGACTGAGCGTCGCCAGATACACGCGCTCCACGATCCACGCGTCGTCCTTGCCCGCCTTGACCCACGCGGCAACGCGGCCGTCGGCCGACTTCACCTTCGCCAGCACGCCGGCGTTGTTCAGCATGTGGAGCACCTGCGGCAGCGCCGGGTCGTCTTCGCGGGCGCACTCGCAGATCACGTCGCGCACCGGCTTGCTGAACGCTGTCAGGAACGGGTGGTTCAGCGTGCCGTCGGGGAGCGCAATGGCGCGCGTGCCCGTGGGGTAGCCCTTGAACTTCTCCGGCACACCGGTTGCGCCGCTCACCGCGTCGAGAATCTGCTCGGCGGTGAGCATCCGCACGCTGGCCTTCACGAAGTAGCGTTCGGGGTCGGCCGCGAACGGCCCTTGCTCCGGTGCTTCGCTCGCGAGTTGGTACGTGTGCGAATTGAGGATCACGCGCACGAGCGGTTTGAGCTTGTAGCCACCTTTCACGAACTCCGCCGCGAGCGCGCCGAGCAGTTCCGGATTCGACGGCGGGTTGGTGTCGCGGAAGTCATCCACGGGGTCCACGATGCCCTTACCGAGCAGGTGGAACCAGACGCGGTTCGCTACCGACGGCGCGAAGAATTTGTTTTTCGGGTCGGTGAGCCAGTCCGCAAGAGAATCGCGTCGGTCGCCGTCTGGCCCACTCGTCGGCGCGACCCAGCCGAACGCGGTCGGCGGTTGCGGCTTCCGCGTGATCGGGTTGTTCAACTCGCGGTTCGCCTGCGTGTACACGATTTCGTCATCGAGGCCGAACTGGGCGCCCTTCAGTTGAACGCGGGCGAAGAACGCCGCGAGGCCGTAGTAGTCGCTTTGCGTGATGTTCTCGAACGGGTGACTGTGGCACCGTGCGCACTGCACGCGAACACCCAGGAAGAGTTGCGCCGCGGCCTCGGCGGCTTCTTCCGGCGTGCGTGCGACGCGATAGAAGTTCGCCGCCGGTTTGTGGAGTGTGTTGCCGCTGCCGGTGAGCAGTTCGCGCGCGAGTTGCGTGATGGGCTTGTCGTCCGCGACACTCCGCACGAGGTAGCGGTGGAAACTGTGAACACCGCGCTCGCTGATGGTGGTGGGACTGCCGCGAAGCACGTCCGCCCACTTCAGCGCCCAGAAGTACGCGAACTCTTCGCGCTCCAAGAGCGAATCGATTAGTTTCGCGCGCTTGTCCTTCTCCTTCGAGTCGAGGAACGCCGCGGCTTCTTCGGGTGTGGGTAGCGTGCCGATGGTGTCAAGATAGACGCGGCGCAGGAACACTTCGTCTGAGCACACCGCGGCCGGGAGCAGTTGCATATCCTTCTGCTTGGCGAACACCGCAGTGTCGATGAAGTTGTTCGGCGCGGGGCCGCGGAATGCGAACTTCGCGTCGGGCTGCACGAACGACAACCGCACGCTCGTGATGCCCGTGAGATAGCGCGCCAGCATCGACGCTTCGCCGGTGCGCACGAACTTGACCAACCCTTCCGGCGTGACCCTCGCGGCCGTGTCGTTCGTGGTGAACACCGTGAGCGCGGTGACATCGCGCGAAGTGCCGTCCTTGAAGTGCGCGGTCGCGGTGAGCTGCTGCGCCGGGTTTGTTGGGGCGAGGCGCTTTGCGTCCGGTGTCACGACGATCTTCACCAGAGGCGAAGGCTTGTCGTCCATCGCGCCTTCGCTGATCCACTTCGCGATGGTACGGTACGCGGCGTGGTCGCGACCGAACAGTTGCCCGCCACCGTGCGACACGCGTCCGGATGCCTTCAGCAACGCGAGGCTATCTTCCGGTGCTTGGCGGTTCACGCGGCGCCCGCCCAGTTCCTTCGTGAGCGTGGCGATGTCGAGGTCCGGGTCTTGCCCGCGGAGCGAGAGCCGGAAGCCGTTCTTGCCCTGTGGCGACCCGTGGCACGCACCGCTATTGCACCCGACGCGGGACAATGCCGCAATCACGTCCGTGCGGAACGACACGGGCGCGGGTTCGTCGGCGCGCACAACTGAGGGCGCGAAGACGACAACTGCCAGACCTACCAGAGCGCGAATCATTGACGCCTCACATCTTCTCGCGTAGCTGCGACCCGAAGGGGAACGCGAACGTTCGCGTTCCCCTTCGGGTCGCAGCTACGCGAGGTGTCACTTCTTCGGCACTTCCACTTTCTTGATCTCGATCTCGACCGGCGACACGCGCTGCTCTTCCTCGAAACCGCTCACGTCGGCGGTCGCGGTGAGCTGCCAGTTCTGCTTGCGCGCTTGCGCGTCAGGCGTCGCCTTCACGTCAAACTCGACCGACGTTTGGCCCTTCGGGATCGTCACCACGTCCGGCGCTTCTAACCCCGGCACGTTGTTCAGGTGAAGCACCACCGGACCGTCAAACGTCTTCACGCGGTCCACCACGTACCGCACCTTCGCGGACTCACCCGGCAACAACGCCACCTTCGGCGTGTCGCTCGTCAACTTATACGCATAGCCCAGTTCCAACTCGAAGGTGCGGGTCAGTGTGACGCGGCGTCCCTGGTGCGTGCCGGTCGCGGTCACGTCGATGCGCGCCTTGCTGAGGTTCGACAGAATCTTCGACACCACCACTCCGGACACGTTGGGCTGCTTCGTGGTCGCATCTGGGAACTCCGCGTACACCCGTGTACGGCCCTCGTTCTTGTTGGCGAGTTGCCCGCCGGTTGCAGTGAACGTGATCGGGCCGTCGAACCCGGCGATGCGTGTCGTCGTGATTGGAATCGGTGCGGTTTGGTATCGCGGGAGCGCGACGGTCTGCTCAGTTAGCTCGAACGCGAACGGGGCGGGTGGCGTGATCTGCACCGCGAACCGGTCCGTCAGCGCTGGCGGCAATCGCGTTTGGTCTTCCCGCAGCGCGATCGGAATGAGGTCCACGTTCTGGTATCGCTTGTCGATCAGCGGTCGCGTGCGAACGAGGAACTTCTCGCCCTCACATTCGCCGATGATCTGAATCGTGTGAACGCTGACCGGGGTTGTGCTGTCGGCTTCGATCTTGCAGACGATCGCGTTTTCGGTTTCGCTGATCGTGTCGGGTGTCAGCTTCAAGCCTTTCGGCGCGCCGTCGAGCGAGAGCGTGATTGGCCCTTTGTTCCCGTTGCGCGTGATGGTCAGCGGCACGATCTGGTAGTTCCCTTGCGGCACGGTCAACGCTTCGACTTCGGCTGTGACCGCGGGCGGGAACGGCTCGGCGCGCACCGTGATGCGGTACGCGTGCGCGTCGCTGCCATCACGCAACGTGTCGCGTACCGCGATGCCATACGTGCCGGGGATCGTGGCAGTGAAGTCGAGGGTCGATTCGGTTCCGTCGGGCTTGTCCTGCCCGCGGCGCTGCTCGCGCCCGGTGCGGTCGGTGATCGTCAGTTCCAGGTCCGCGGGTGAGTTCAGAGCCTTCGCTTCGGCACGAACGAAGATGCGCTGTCCTTTCTCCAGTTGCACCGCGAACACCTGTCGGCGCCCCGGTTGTTTCAACACGCCGCACAATACACCGGGAACGACCGCGGGTGTCGCCTGCGCGCTGCCGACCGTGATGGAGCGGTCGAGCGCGAGGAACAGGTTGGCCCGCATCGGCGACAGCAGATACGCGACGTGAACCGGGCCGCTCGTGGCTTGCGATAGAGCGTTGTCACGCAGCGCGTCAAAGTCCTTCGCGACCGTGATTGGCCCTTCGGCGGTGCTAACCGGCAGCCACACAGAGCCATTGTCTCCCGGGCGCTTGACCTGGTGAAAGAATGGCCCCGCAAGCCGGTCTGCCACGGCGACGGCCGAAGGCACCGCGACTCGCTCCGCGTGGAACTTGCCAACACGCAAGATGTAATGGTGGTGTTCGCTCGCTCGCAGTCGCGCGTCACGCAACTCGAGCGTGTACGTTCCGGCCTTCTCGAACGTGTGCGCGAAACGGAAGTCGAAATACAGGCCGGGGTCGTTGTCGCGTTCGAGGATGAAATTACCGGTTGCGTCGCGAATCGTGAGCAACGGGTCCGCGTCCTTGCCAAGCCGGTTCGCGATGCATTCGAAGCTCACGCGCTCACCTGCGGCAACGGCGACCGTGCAGCGGTCAAGCGTGCTTTCGCGGAACGCTCCCCACACACACACGGGCATCGCGAGTGACACCGGCTTGTCACTCGCAACGTTACCCTTCACGGGCAAATCTTCGATGTGGAACAGCACCGTGTTCGTCAGTCCGTTGCGGGTCGCGAGCCGAAGCCCGCATACCCCGACCGGCGCATCCGCGCTCAGGGTGATGTCGAACACCAACTTGCCCGGTTCGCTCGATACCGGCTTCGCACTCAATGCCCCCTTCGGGAGCGCGTGCCACACGTCGAGGCCCTGGCCGAAGTCCTTCCCCGCGAACGTGACTCGCTCCGTCTTCCCGCGCTCGACCACCGGCGGCGACACGCTCTCGACGAACCCCTGCGCGCTCGCAACGAGTGGAAGGGCGAGTGTCACGAGGGTGGAAAGGAGTTGGCGCATGCTTGAGTTTGGGATTGTGAGAGGAACGAGCGTCCCGGTTTAGTGTTCGACCCGGCGATATAAACCTGGCAGGGAAACCACTGGCGGGATCGACTTGTAGTATGGTACACTCGGGAGAGGTTGATTGCACGCCGGTTTTGGCACACCACTGCACACGCCAAAGTGTCAGGGCTGACGCCCCCGTTCGCAGGATACAAACCATGCTAAATCTGTGGGGTTCGTCGTCACTTGACCGCCGCGAACTGCTTCGCGTAGGTGGGGTTGCGCTCGGCGGGCTGACGCTTCCCATGCTCCCGACGAACTCGGCGATCGCGGCCGGCGCGAAGCCCAAGAGCTTCGGTGCGGCGAAGAACTGCATCATCCTGTACCTGAGCGGCGGACCGGCGCAGCTCGACACCTTCGACCCGAAACCCGACGCGCCCGACGACATCCGCGGGCCATTCACCACGATTCAAACGACGCTGCCCGGCGTGCGGTTCTCCGAACTGCTCCCCAACGCCGCGAAGTGGATGCACAAGTCGGCGCTCGTGCGCACCATGTGGCATGAGCACAACGACCACGGTCGCGGGTCGTACTGGATGTTCACCGGGTATCAGTACCCCGGCGGCGTGCCCGAAGTGAACAACATGAACCGCCAGGACATGCCGCACATGGGCGCGTGCGTGGCGAAGATCGCACCGGGTAAGAGTCCGCTCCCGGCGTGGGCCATCGTGCCGCACCGCATGGACGTGGCCGGCGGGCGCCGCTCCGGGCAGTTCGCCGGTGCGCTCGGGCCGAAGTACGACCCGCTCTACACCGGCGGCAACCCGAACGACGACGACTTCAAACTCGATCACATTCCCGTTGTGGCGAACGAGAACCCGGACGCACTGAAGCGCCGGCTCTCGCTCGTCGATCAACTGAACCTCGAAACGAAATCGCTCAACGGTTTGGCCGCGAGCGGCACCATCAAGGCTTCGCAGACGAAGGCCGTCGAAGTGATCTCGTCGGACGCGGTGCGTAAGGCCGTTGATCTCGCGGGCGCACCGGCGAAGGAGCGCGAACGCTATGGCCGCAACCTGTTCGGTCAGTCCGTGATGCTCGGCAAGCGCCTCCTCGACGCGGGCGTGCGCCTGGTGCAGTGCAACTGGCAGCGCACACAGGGCATCAACGGGTTCGCGTGGGACACGCACTGGAACAACTTCACCGCGCACAAGGACGATCTGGTCCCGCCGTTCGACAAGGCGTTCCACGCGCTGATGACGGACCTCGACGCGGCGGGGAAGTTGGACGAAACGCTGGTAGTGGTGGCCGCGGAGTTCGGGCGGTCGCCGAAGATCACGAAGAGCAACGCGGGCCGCGAGCATTGGCCTGAGTGTTACAGCGTGCTGTTTGCGGGCGGCGGCATCAAGGGCGGTCAGGTGTACGGCGCGAGCGACAAGATCGCCGGTCGCCCCGCGAAAGACCCGGTCACGCCGGCCGACTTCACCGCGACCATCTATCACTGTCTCGGCATCGACAGTTCGAAGGAAGAGCACGACCAGGGCGGCCGTCCGTTCACGCTCTCGAAGGGCAAGCCCATCGACGCGCTGATTTCTTGAGTGTGTTTGTTAACGTCGCAAGTCGTGAAGTCGAAGACCTCAACTGCTGAGGTCTTCGACTTCACGACTTGCGACGTTAACAAACACACTCAAGACGTGCGACCGTTTCCAAATCTGAATGCGATTGCCGAACCGGGCAGGTCTGTTCGTGTGTCGTCGCGGGTCAGTGCTGGCGGGTCAAAAGTGCTCCATGTTACGCAGCGAGGTGGGAAGGCTTCGCCATGAATTCGCGAAGTGTTATCTCCAGTTTGGCGAGATCACGCAACTCGCACTCCCAGACGACAAGCACGTCCCAACCAGCGGCGCGAACGGCCGCGAGTTTCTCGCCGTCGCGCCGGACGTTATCCGCGAACTTCGCCGCCCACTTGTCGGAGTTGCTTTCGGGAATGGATAGCGCCCGGCAGACGCCGTGACGGTGCCAGAAGCATCCGTGAATGAAAATGACCTTCTTGTGCTTGGGAAGCATGATGTCGGGCTTGCCGGGGAGCGTGTTTGTGTGGAGGCGGAACCGAAAGCCCATCCGGTGAAGGATTGACCGAACGACTTTCTCCGGCTTCGTGTCCTTGTTCCGCACCCGCGACATGCGCTCGCTGCGTTCTGCTTGCGTGAGAGTGTCGGACATAAATCGATCACTCCGAACGTAATAGTTGGGCAGTCCCCTCTCGTCATCTTGCCGTGCGATCTTTGTTGGTTCAACGTAAGTTGCATTCCCTTCCGGCCGATGGGAGCGACATGCCAACTTCAGCCGATCACCACTTCCGTTTCAATCTGGACCCAGCGATCCGAGACCAACTCATTGAGAAACTGAAAACGAGTCCCAAATTGCCGCTCACAAAGAACGTCGGGCCAGTCGAGAGCGGCCTTTACCTTTTGTACTTCAAGGGAGCTTTGGTCTACATCGGAAAGGCCAGCAAGGAACTGACGAAGAGCGCCCGCGACTTAAAAACTAGACTCAATGAACACGTGTCGAAGCTCAGTGGGCGGCAAGGCATCGCCCTTGCCGACATGGAGTGCCAGTTCCTCACCTTTGAAAGCGAATGGTGGGTCGTTGCCGCCGAATTCGCTGCCATCAACCACTTCAAACCGCCTTGGAATGGGAGCGGCTACGGTAGCAAAGTTCAAGGCGCGGGTCGGCCGGGTATGCCCGGTCGAGTGAGCAAATGGAACCAGATGTTCCCACCTCTCCCAAAACTGAGTACGCAGCCGAAGGTCGTTCAGAAGGCGAAAAAGAAGCCCTGATCTGGTCGTTATCGCCGCTTTGTGGCGGTCTTCTTTGAGTGCCGTAGGAGATTCACCAGAGGCTGTGCAATCTGTTCAGCGAGGGCAACGGGCACGGCGTTACCAAGTTGGCGCATGCTTTCAGTCCACGAACCCTCGAAGTACCAGTTGTCAGGAAAGCACTGTAATCGAGCGCACTCGCGAACGGAGAAGTAACGCACTTCGCCGTCTTCCGATCGCAACATGTTCTCGCCGCCCGGAACGCCGTGATCGCCTGCTTTTAGCGCCTTCGCTGGTTCATCCAGCGGACTGCCCGTGTGCCCTGGGTAGCTCTTCGCTCCGAGATTCAGGTAGTGGTTGGCGATCTTCGATGTCTTCCGCGCCGCGCTGATCTTGGGCAAGTCGCTAATCGCGTCTCGCACCGTGCGCCACGGTGAACCCAGCATTTCCCGCATTGATGACCGAAGACGGCCGATTCTCTTCGACAACACCGCAGGCGGAGAAAGACGGCGCTTCTTCGGGATGCCATGCCGTTCCCAGTAGTCGCCGCTGACCCACACGTCATGCAGCAGTGCGTCCTGCTCGTGAGTCGCTCGCGGATAGGCGTACTCAATACCGAGGTCGGAGCGAATGCCGATTACAAACACGCGCCAGCGGTGTTGGGGCACGCCATAATCAACCGCGTTAACGCACTGGAACACGACGTTGTAATTGAGGCCAGTGTCTTCGCCTGCCGTGTGGATGCGTTCGAGGCGTGCCAAGTGGTCCGTCCACTCCTCGTCACCCTTTGGCTTCACGGTCGGGTAGCGGAGTTGGTGAACGATGTAACCGAAATACTTGCTGAAGTTCTCACGCAATAAGCCTCGCACGTTCTCGAACATGAACGCGAGCGGGCGTATCTCGCGCACCGCGCGCACGGCTTGCGGGAACATGTTGCGGCCATCGTCTTTGCCGCGATGTTTACCGCCAATGCTGAAAGGCTGACAAGGTGGACCGCCCGAGACGAACATCACTTCGTCGTGGTGCTGCTGGAAATCGTAATCCTTTACGTCGCCTTGCACGATGGTCCAGTCGCGGGCGTGCTTTACGCCGTCGTCGTGGTTCCGGCGAAGCGTGCTGGCTGCGTTCTCGTCCCACTCAATGACGACCTTGTGCGTCAAGCCAGCTTCCGCTGTGCCAAGAGCAAGCCCACCCGCACCAGCAAAAAGTTCGACGCTCTTCATGGCGGAATCCTTTCCACCTGGCTTTCGTTCAGAAGAACTTTCTATGCCGTCAGAGCGAATACCGGGCAATGTCAACCTACTCGTCGGAGCGAAGACCACTCGGTCGCCATCCAGTCTTGCTTCCCTCGCTTTCCACATCGGAAGTACCCCTTCAGGCGAGCGGCGCAGTTCTGTTCAGGTGTACTATTTCGATCTAGTGTTCGGAGTTCCAGTGAAATGTCTTACGATTCTCCACCCCCGCGCCGACCCTCGTGCGCTACCAGCGCGAGAACCGGCACGGCCGGAACCCTTCGCGTTTCCCGCGTGCATCTCCGCGCTTCGCCCGCTACACTCCGTGGTTTACACCCGGAGTTGCCATGCCCCAGCGCTACCTCATCGTCGCCGTCACCGCGATCGCGGCCCTCTGGATGTACATCGACCGCGTCTGCTTCTCCACACTCGCCGAGCCGATGAAGCGCGAACTGCTGCTCCCGCTCGCGCCCGAACCCACCGACGATAACCCGCTCTCCGATGACGAAGTCGCTGCCGCCAAGAAAAAGAAATGGGGCGACTCACCGCCCGAAGGTGCCACACTCACACCCGAAGACATCACCGCCGCCAAGAAAAAGAAATGGGCCGACAAGCGGATGTCCTACGCACTCGGCGCGTTCTTCCTCACCTACGCGTTGTTCCAGATACCCATGGGCAACCTCGCGGACCGCTACGGCGCGCGACGCGTACTCGCGCTGTCAATCGCGGCGTGGTCAGCCGTCACCATGATGACCGGGTTCGTCGGCGGGTTCGTCGCGCTGTTCGCGATCCGGTTGCTACTGGGCATCACCGAAGCCGGAGCGTACCCCGCCGCGGCCGGACTCGTGAAACGATGGGCCAAACCCACCGAACGCGGCCGGTTTAGCTCGGTGGTCGCGTTCGGCGGGCGCGTTGGCGGTGCGGTCGCTCCGTTGCTCACCGCGGCGCTTGCGACAGCATTGGTGGGTATTGCGCTGGTCGAATGGATCGTCACGCCGAACGTCGTCGCGCTCGAAGCAGGCGACAAGCCGACCAACTGGCGTGGCGTGTTCGTCGTGTACGGGCTGTGTGGACTCGCGGTCGCGGGGATCTTTTGGCTGTTCGTTCGCGATCACCCGCCGACGGCACCAGGTGAATCGGCCCCGCCACCCCGACCCGATGCGGGCGAACCAAAGCCGCGCGAACTCTCGCTGCTCGCGCGGATCGGGGTGCTGGCACGCACGCGAAACATGTGGCTTTTCGGCTGCGTGCAGTTTGGTGTCAACATCGGGTGGGTGTTCGTCGTTACGCTCCTCCCCACATACCTGAAGGAAACGTTCGGCACTCCGCTGAAGGAAGTCGGGCAGATGCAAACGACGGCACTCACGATCGGGTGCCTCGGAATGATCTTCGGCGGGGTCTTCACCGACCTGCTTCGCACCAAACTCGGGCCGAAGCTCGGCCGGTCCGTTCCCATCTGCGCCACGCTCAGCGGGTGCGCGGTCGCGTTCCTGCTGATCCCTCAGTTGCCGACTGCATGGGCGGTGGTTGTCGCGCTCGGCGCGATGGCGTTCCTGGTGGACATGCACAACCCGTCGATCTGGTCATTCGCGCAGGATGTGGGCGGGAAGAACGTGGGCGCCGCACTGGGATGGGGGAATATGTGGGGGAACCTCGGCGCTGCTCTCTCGCCGATCATCCTCACGGAGATCCGGCAGGCAGCCGGGTGGAACGCAGCGTTCATTTGCTGCGGGTTCGCGTTCGTTGTCGCCGCGGTGTGCGGGTTCCTGCTCGACGCAACCAAACCCGTCGAAGAACCTACTTCGCCAGCGCCTTGACGACGAAGCCGATGCCCATCAGTGAGAGCAGTACCCCGCCGACGAGGAGCATCGCGGTCATCCACAGCGGGACCGATTCGCCGCCGAGCGGCTTCAAACGCCCCTTCCCTTCAGGTGAGGGGGCCGGGGGTAGGTTCTTCTTCTTTTTCCTCTCGCCCCACCCTTGCGGGCAGTTTATGCTAATGCTGTCACGCTAGCCTCACGCGGTTCGCGTTCTGCTTCACCCACCTAACCGGGCGCCGATGGTCCGGCTCGCATTCCTTCGCGAGGAGTACTCCATGCAATCCGCCGTTACACGAACACGCTTCTCTCCATCCGCTTGCGTGCGTGGATTCGGATTCGTCCTCGCGCTGCTCGCGGCTTCCCCCGCGACCGCAGCCACGCCCGTGGACGCTGCTGAGCGAAAGGCCGTCATCGGCCAGCCCGCCAGCGTTGAGGTGTTCCCTCAAACTGTCACACTCAATGGCGTGCGCGACGCTCGCCAACTCATCGTGAGTGGCAAGTACGCGGACAGCACCACACGCGACCTGACCGGTGTGGTTGAGGCGAAGGTCGAACCGGCCGGGATCGTCGAAGTACAGGACGGCGTCTACCTCCGGCCCAAGAAGAACGGCACTGCGACCGTCATCATCAACGCGAACGGGAAAGAAGTTCGTGCCGCGGTGACCGTCGCGGGGATGGATGCAGCGACCCCGGTCAGTTTCCGCCGCGACGTGATCGCAGCGATGAACGTCGGCGGGTGCAACGCGGGCGCGTGCCACGGTACGCCGAGCGGCAAGAACGGCTTCAAACTCTCGCTCCGCGGATTCGACCCGGCCGCGGACTTCCTCCAACTCACACGTGACCAGTTCGGCCGGCGCACCGGCAAGCACGACCCGGAATCGAGCCTCATGCTGCTCAAGGCCGTCGGTCGCGTCCCGCACGAAGGCGGTCAGCGGTTCGGCGCGACCAGCGTGCCGGGCGAAGTAATGACCGCGTGGCTCGCCGAAGGGTTGAAGGACGATGCCGCGACGCTCCCGCCGCTGAAGAAGATCGAAGTCACTCCGCCTTCGCGCCTGCTGAAGGCGCCGAGCAAGTGGCAGCAGCTCGCGGTCCTCGCGACCTTTGGGGACGTCACTCGCGACACGACGCGGCTCACCGTGTTCAGCAGCAGTGACCCGTCCATCGCGGACGTGTCCCCGACCGGCTTGGTCGAGTTCAAGCGAAGTGGCGAAGTCGCGATTCTGTGCCGCTATCTGGAAGAGTTAGTCGCGGTGCGCATCACGTACCTCGAACCGCGTGACGGGTTCGTGTGGCCGAACCCGCCCGAAACGAACTTCGTCGATACGCACACGTTCGCCAAGCTCAAGCAGATGAGCATCGCGCCGTCCGCGGTGGCTGAGGACTACGAGTTCGTTCGCCGCGCCTACCTCGACTGCATCGGCCGCATGCCGACCACCGACGAAGCGAAAGCCTTCTTGACTGACAAGGACGCGAAGAAGCGCGACAAGCTCATCGACGCGCTCGTTGACACGCCGGAGTTCGCGGACTTCTGGGCGCTGAAGTGGGCCGACGTACTCCGCAGTTCGCGCAAGACGCTGCAAGTGAAGGGCAGTTACGGGATGCAGGCGTGGCTCCGCGGTAAGTTCCTGAAGAACGAGCCGATGGACAAGATCGTGCAGGAGATCATCACCGCGAGCGGCAACTCATACACGAACCCGCCCGCGAACTACTACCGCATCGCCAAAGACCCGACCGCGCTCGCGGAGACGACCGCGCAGTTGTTCCTCGGCGTGCGGATGCAGTGCGCGAAGTGCCACAACCACCCGTTCGAGCGCTGGACGCAGGACGACTACTACGGCATGGCGGCGTGGTTCGCTCGCGTGAAGACCAAGCCGGAACCGGTCATCGGCACCAAACCAGCCGGTGCCGCGGGCGCGACAGCGGAAGTGATCTTCACGGCGCGCGACGGTGAAGTGAACCAACCGCGAACCAGCAAGCAAATGAAGCCGCGCTACATCGGCACCGGTGATGCCGACGTGAAGCCCACCGAGGACCGCCGCGCGGTGTTGGCCGTGTGGCTCACCTCGGGTGACAACGCGTTCTTCAGCAAGTCGGTGGCGAACCGCGTCTGGTTCCACCTGATGGGTAAGGGCATCGTGGACCCCGTCGACGACTTCCGCGACTCCAACCCGTCGTGCAACGACGAACTGCTCGACGCGCTCGCGAAGGACTTCGCCAAGAACAAGTTCGACATGAAACTGCTCGTGAAGACGATCATGAAGTCGCGCACGTACCAGTTGTCGGCGCAACCGAACGACTCGAACCGCGACGACAGCAAGTACTTCTCGCACGCGGTCACGAAACTGCTGACGGCCGAGCAACTGCTGGACGCGATCTGCGACTTCACCGCGATGCCGGAGAAGTTCGCGGGGCTGCCCGCCGGCACTCGCGCGATTCAACTTCCCGACGGCGAAGTGAACCACCCGTTCCTGAAGGCGTTCGGCCAACCGGCCCGCGAACTGGCGTGCGAGTGCGAGCGCGAGAGCGACGGCAACCTCGCTCAGGCGCTCCAGCTCATCAACGGCCCGACGGTGAATGAGAAGGTTCGCGGTGCGAATAACCGGCTCGGCAAGTTGCTCACCGCGAAGGCGAAGGACGAGGATATTCTGACCGATCTGTACTACGCGGCGTTGGGCCGCGCGCCGTTCGCGGATGAGAAGCAGATCGCGCTGGACCACGTGAACAAGCGCGAGGACAAGCGCAAGGCGTGGGAAGACCTCGTCTGGGCGCTGATCAACACTCGCGAGTTCCTGTTCCGGCACTAACAGATGTCGCGTAGCCGCGACGCGCAGCGGAGCGCGGACCTTGCCACCGGGTAGGGTCCGCGCTCCGCTGCGCGTCACGGCTACGCGATGAGATTGGATCCATCGAGATTCACCCCATGCGTCGCACCTTCGTCGCCCTTGCCTTTCTCGCCTTTGCGCATCACTCCTCTGCGGCCGAGCCGAAGCCACTGGAGTTCAAACTCACCTTCGACAAGACCGCGTGCGACGTGCCGTTCACTGGGCGCGTGTATGTCACGTTCCGCACGAACAACGTGTCGCCACCGGTCGGGATGAACTGGTTCAAACCCGAACCCGGACTCGCGCTCGACGTGAAGGACTGGAAGCCCGGCGAACCGCTCGTGCTCGACGCGAAGGCCATCGCGTATCCAAGTCCGCTCGCGGACCTGAAGCCGGGAAAGTATTACGTTTGCGCGGTGATGGACCGCGATCTCGGCGGCATCGACTTCCTCGCCTCACCGGGCAACGTTCACTCCAAGACCGTGCAACTCGACCTCGACCCGAAATCCTCCGGCACCGCCGAGTTGAAGCTCGATCAGGTAGTCAAGCCTCGCGAATTCAAGGAAACGGATTCGGTCAAACTCGTGGAGATCGAGAGCAAGTTGCTCACGAAGTTCCACGGCAAGCCGACGCGGGTGCGGGCGGGCGTTGTGCTGCCGCCGTCGTTCGCGAAGGAACCGAACCGCAAGTACCCGGTCGTGTATGAAGTCACCGGCTTCGGCGGGAATCACTTCGGGGCGTTCGGCTCGGCCTCGCGCAAGGCGTGGGACGTGAACGGCACCGAAATGATCTGGGTGGTACTCGACGCGAACTGCCGGCTCGGGCACCATGTCTTCGCGGACTCCGCGAACAACGGACCGGTCGGCAAATCACTCGTCGAAGAACTGATCCCGCACCTGGAGAAGGTCTATCGCGGGTCGGGCGTGCGGTTCGCCACGGGGCACTCATCCGGCGGGTGGAGCAGTTTGTGGTTGCAGGTGACGTACCCGGACACGTTTGCGGGGTGCTGGTCCACCGCGCCGGACCCGGTCGATTTCCGCGACTTCCAAATCATCGACATCTACGCGAATCTCGCGAACGCCTTCACCGACGCGGACGAGAAGACTCGCCCGCTCGTGCGCATGAACGGCAAACCGGTGGTGTTCTTCAAGCCGTTCTCCGAGATGGAAGGTTACATGCACCGCGGCGGGCAACTCGGTTCCTTTGAGGCGGTCTTCAGCCCGCGCGGCACCGACGGCAAGCCGCAGAAACTCTGGGACCGCGCGACCGGGGTGATCGACCCGAAGGTCGCGAAGGAGTGGGAGAAGTACGACATCCGGCTCATCCTCGCGCGCAACTGGAAGACACTTGGCCCGAAACTCGGCGGCAAGATTCACGTCTTCATGGGCGACGAGGACACGTTCTATCTCGACGGTGCGGCGCGCTTGCTCAAGAAGTCGCTCGCGGACCTTGCGAGCGACGCGGTGGTGGAGATGTTCCCCAAGCGGCACCACGGGAACCTGATAGACGCTGCGCTCCGCAAGCGAATGAACGAGGAGATGGCGGCCGCGAACCGCAAGATCGGGAAACCCGAACGGTAGGTTGTTGTGGTTCGGGCTTCCCGCTTGCACGAGCGATGCAGGCGGGAAGCCCGAACCACAATGCAAACTGAGACACTCCCACCTTCCTATTTCGACACAAATATTATCGCTGGTTTGTATTCTTCCCATCGAACGCGGCACTGGCGGCGAGTTCGTTCCAATTTCAGTTCTTTCGTCGGCCCGGTGGGGCTACAATCGCGGTGCTTTTGTTACTCGTTCGCCCCGCGACGAGGGTCCTCCCGTGCCCAGATCGCCAACACCCGACCCGCTCGCTATTCTTGACGCGCTTCCGGCGCCCGTTGTCTGCCTCGACCTGCGCGAGCGGTATACGTTCCTGAACACAGCGGCGGAAACCGCTACGATGTGGCCGCGCGCCGACGCTCTCGGCCGCACGCCAGCGGAGATCGGGATACCGCCCCACATCTGCGAAGAGGTGTCGCGCAAAATCGTCGAGGTCGCCGCCACTGGACAGCCGACCGAGTACGTGGTGGAGTACCCCGGCCCGACCGGGTTGGTTGTATACCGGGTGACGCTCGTCCCCCACCGCGACGCAACCGGGGCCGTGTCCGGCGTAGTCGGTCTTGGCACTGACGTGACCGCACTGGTTCACAGCGACCGCGCGTTGCGGGAGAGCGAGGAGCGGCACCGGCAGACAGTGGAGGCAGCATTCGACGCTATCGTGACCATCGACCCGGCGGGCCTGATTGTCGGTTGGAACCGCGGGGCCAAGCGTGTGTTCGGGTACACCGCTGAAGAAGTAATGGGGCGGAGCGTGGCACTGGTGATCCCGAATCGCTACCTGGCGGACCACCGGACGGCGCTGAGCACGTTCGACCCGGATCGGTCGTCTTGCGTTCAAGACCGGATTCTCGAGTTGGTTGGGGTGCGAAAAGGCGGAGAAGAGTGTCCCGTCGAGGTGGCCCTTACCCATTGGGGCACCGGGGCCGACCGCCGGTTCACCGCTATCATCCGTGACGTGACCGAACGCAAGCACGCCGAGGACGCCCGGCGCGAACTGGAGGCCGACCTCCGCGCGAAGGAGCAGCAGCAGAAGGACGATCGCCAACTGCTCCATTCGCAGAAGCTCGAAAGCCTCGGTGTGCTGGCCGGCGGGATCGCGCACGACTTCAACAACCTGCTCACCGGAATTCTCGGCTACGCATCTCTGAGCCGGATGCGGGTCCCACAGAACGACCCCATTGTCGGGGATATGAAGCGGATTGAAACTGCCACGGAGCGGGCCGCCGAACTGTGCCAGCAGTTGCTCGCGTACGCGGGTCGCGGGCAGTTCGTCGTTAAACCGGTCGATCTGAACACGCTCACTCAGGAGATGGCCCAACTTCTTGGGACCGTACTCTCCAAGAAGGCAGTTCTCAAGTACGACCTGACGAGCGGGTTGCCGAGGGTTCAGGCCGACGCGACTCAACTCCGGCAGGTCGTGATGAATCTCATCACCAACGCGTCCGACGCGCTCGAGACGCGGAGTGGGGTCATCACGCTGACGACAGGCTTGATCGATGCGGACGCTCACTCCCTGGCCGAGATTCAAGATGCCGAGGAACTGACGCCAGGCCGGTATGTGTACCTGGAGGTGTCCGATACCGGGTGCGGGATGACCGACGACGTGCGAGCGAAGATCTTCGACCCGTTCTTCACCACGAAGTTCACCGGGCGTGGGCTGGGGCTGGCCGCCGTGCAGGGTATCGTGCGTGCGCACCGAGGCGCAATCCAGGTACACACGCAGTTGGGCAAGGGGACCACGTTCCAGGCGTTGTTCCCGGCTCTCGACCACCCCAGCGATGTTGCCGCGGACGTGCCTGCGGTTCCGGTGATGGGCGGACGCGGACGCCGGATACTCGTGGTCGACGACGAGGAAGACGTGCGGGTGTTCGCGCGGAAGGTGCTCGAACTGTCCGGGTTCGCGGTCACGGTCGCCGTCGATGGGCTGGCCGGGGTCGAGGCGATCGCGGCCGAACCCGCCGAGTTCACGCTCGTCCTCCTCGACCTCACCGTACCGCGGCTCAGCGGATCCGACGCGTACCGCGAAATGCGCCGCCACCAGCCGGATGTTCGCGTCGTGCTCACCAGCGGGTTCGCCGCACAGCAGGCCCTGTCCGGGTTCGCGGGCAAAGGACTGGTCGGGTTCTTGCGCAAGCCGTACCGATCAGACGATCTTTTGAAGATTATCTTTGACGCCGTTGGCGTGTGAGGCAGTAGCGTGAAGATAATCGCCCACTTGCCTTTGTGGTTCAGGCGGGCATCCCACCCAATGGCATTTAAGATGACACCAGTGTGTTTGTTGGGGGTCCGGGATGCCCGCAACGGCGACGAGCGCACGTAGAGTTGCCCCGTCAGTTGTCCCCCGAGTTCCTCACCGGTCTCCAGCCCTTCTTCGACGACCGTCGGTCTCACATCCAATAAGTACCACGATTGGAAGACACGTTTCGACAAGGTCAACGAACACAACACGCACGTTCCACGCGACCACTTGCGCACCGACGACGAGAAAGCCAGCATCCACGCGTTCGCTCGCGCACATCCTCGGGAAGTCTAACCTCGGAACCGCTACAATGACCGCGCGGTTTACAAACTTCCCGTCCCGATCAATTCCGTTTCACGTTGAACCAACACACCTGGGCGCTTCTCGCGGCACTGATCGTCGCGGTGGAAGGTTTCCGTATCGAGGAGCCAACGTGAGCGAACCGCCGCGTCGTTCCATCGGTCGGCGGTTGCTGCGATGGGTGGTGCTGCTCTTCGTCACCTACCTGGGAATCATCGTTGTGTTCTGGCTCCTCGAACGCAAACTCGTGTTTATGCCCTCTTCGGCGGAAGACGCGTGGCTGCCGGCGCAGGACACTCGCACACAAGACGTGTCGTTCAGTTCGAGCGACGGCAACACGATTGCGGGGCGGTGGATTCCGCCGGAGTCGCCGCAGCACGGCGCGGTGTTGGTCGCGAACGGCAACAGCGGGAACCTCACGCACCGCGGGCGGCTCGCGGCCGACTTGCGGAAATCGCTTGGCGCCGGGGTGCTGCTGTTCGACTACCCAGGCTACGGCAAGAGTACCGGCCGCCCAACCGAACAGGGGTGTTACGCCTCCGGCGACGCCGCGTACAAGTGGCTCACGGACGAAGCGAAGATCGCACCGCACCGCGTCATTCTGTGTGGCGAATCGCTCGGCGGCGGCACCGCGGTCGAACTCGCCACGAATCGCGAACACCGCTCGCTCGTGCTGATTTACACTTTCACCAGTCTGCCAGCCGCTGCGAAGCACCGCTTCCCGTTTCTTCCGGTTCACACACTGATGCGGACACGGTTCGACAATCTGTCGAAGATCAGCCGGTGCCCGCGCCCGGTGTTCTTCATGCACGGCACCGCTGATACCGTGATCCCGTTCAACCACTCGGAGCAACTCTTCGCCGCGACCAACACGCCGAAGTATTTCGTGAAGCTCGACGGTGTCGGGCACAGCATGTTGCTCGGCGAGGCGTTCACCGCGGAACTGGCGAAGTTCCTGAGCGAGAACGCACCGTGATTTAGTTTGTGGCACAGACATTCCTGTCTGTGCGAGTTCGTGTGTCATAGCCGCACAGACAGGAACGTCTGTGCCACAAAGCCAAGAGAGTTGCTCTTCGCGCCGGTTCCCTCCTTCGCTATGTCGCCTCCTATCTTGCCCGCATTCTGAGTTGGGAGGCTTTGCATGATACAGCGATTAGCGGTTCTTTCGCTCGCGTTCTCGTTCGCAGTGCCGGCGATCGCGCAACCGCCCGCGGCGCCCGCACCGGCGGTCCCGCAGTTCAAATGGGAATCGGGGAAGGTACTCACGTATCGCGTCGTTCAGAAGACGCTCGTGACGGAAACGGTGCTCGACGAGAAGACCGAGAAGCCCGTCACGACCTCATCCGGCACGGACCTCACGCTCGTCCGCAAGTGGACCGTGAAGGACGTGGACAAGCAGGGCGTCGCGACGCTCGAAATGAGCATCGGCGAGATGAAACAAGAGTTCCGCCAGCCGAACGGCATGACCGTTGTGGTCGATTCGGCCAAGCCCGAAGACGCGAAGAACATGGCCGCGTTCCTGAACAAGCCGATCGTGACCGTGCGCATGGATCAGCAGGGCAAGCTCATCGACGCGAAGGCCGCGCAAGGCGGTGCCGCGGCGCGATTACAGGCGGAACTACCATTCCGACTCGTGCTGCCTAACGCGGCGCCGGAAGCCGGTCAGACGTGGGACCGCGTGTTCGCAATGAAGCTCGACCCGCCGAACGGCACCGGCGAGAGCTACGACTTCACGCAGAAGTACACGAGCAAGGGCGCGAAGGACGGCTACCTCATCGTCGGCGTGGAAACGTCGTTGAAGGCGCCGCCGAAGGCAACAAGCGAGCAGGTTCCGCTGGTGCCGATGTTGTGGACCGGTGACGTGTACTTCAACACGGTCGCGGGGAAGTACCACGCGGCCCGGCTCACCGCGAAGGCCGAACTCGCCAACCACCAGGGCGAAGGCACCAAGTTCGTGTACGAGAGCAACTACGCCGAAGATTGCCTGGACAAGTAGAAGCTCGCGTAGCCGCGCAGCGGAGCGTGAAGCCCGCCGCGCGTCGTTTCGTTTTCATGGCAACAGATCACCCACCAGAACCAAAGCATTCGGCACCGCGAGCGGCGAAACGGAATCCGCAGGGCCGAAGGTGTCGTGCGTGCGGTATGTCGTGGCGTCGAGTGCGGTGGGCAGCGGTTGTGGGTCGCGGAAGACGTGCAGTTCGCGCCCGTTGAGGTCCAACACCCAGTAGTCCGCGATTCCGGCCGTCGCGTACAGTTCGGCTTTCGTCGTGGTGTCGTCCGACAGCGTTGTGTCCGCGACCTCGACAACGAGCAGCGCGAGTTGCGGGTGATCGGCGTAGTCTTCGGGTCGGCCCGGAATCACGGCCACATCCGGTTGCGGTTCCGAATTGCCCGTCGCGAGCGGTCCTTGCTCGTTCACCCAGCCAACCCCGGCGAAGGCCAGACCCAACACACGCGCGAGTTTGATCTTTCCCAGTTGGTGCGGCCAGTTGATCGGACTCATCTCGATAATCTCCCCGCGGATGAGTTCGACCCGCTTTCCGTCGAAGAGGCCGAGTTCGCCGAGTTCGTGGTACTGCTCGCGGGTCAATCGTGGCGGGATCGAGGGTGGCTGCGCAGTCATGGTTTACCTCCTCACCCAAACTACCATCATTCCTTGCCCAACACCAGATCGACGACCCAGCACCCGCGAACGTGAACCTGCTTCGGGTCACGGCGGTGGTTCAGCACGTCTTCGTTGTCGCACCCGGCATCGAACGCCACCTCGCGGAACGGGTTCCCGAAGAGGTCGCGCACGAGGTTGGCGTTCGCGCGCCGCACCGGTTCGAGTTCCTCCGGCGGAACTGGATTAACGAAGTCGTATTCCGTTTCGGCGCTAATCCACGCGCAGCTTACGACGTCAGCGATCGCAGCGTATTGCGCGCGTGTCCCAGGCGCACCATCCTCGGCGAGACCGTTCGCCTCCAATTCCGCGTCGAGGCTCAAGCTGTTTACCCCGGTTTCCGACATGTTGCCAAGCAGCAACAACTCCACCAACTCGATCCAATCGCGCAATACGCTCGTCAGCAACTCTGGTTGCCGCGCGCACACCGCGATGGCGTATCGTGTGGGCTTCCGCGGGTAGCCGAAGTCCTCAGCGTACAGGCGATGCAGCATCGCGACCGGGGACGCGCCCGCGAGCCATTCTTCTTCCGTCATCGTCTTCCCCCAATTTTCTCTTCTCGCCCACTGTCCACCTCCGCCACTTCAAATATTCTCCACTTGAAACCGCGATGGCACGCCCTAAAAATGGGAGTGCAAGGTTGAGACAAAGTGCGGGTGTAACTCAGTGGTAGAGTACCTCGTTGCCAACGAGGTTGTCGTGGGTTCAAGTCCCATCACCCGCTCTGATTGACGAAGACGCACAGAGCCGGGAAGTCGCGGGCTGACGGCGGGTATATAATCCCGCTGCCCCAACTTCCCGGTTCGTTGTTTTCACAGACTCGTAGAACAACGCGACGCGACACAGGCCGGCTTCACCGACGGAGGACACCACCCATGGCCGACGAAACGACCCCGACCGAAGGCACGAAGGACGAAGTCACGGCGACCGCCGTTGCCGAAATCGAAGGCGCCGAGGCCGACGCACAGGCCTCCGTTGACGCCGAAGCCAAACTGGTTCAGACGGTCGAAATCAAGGACGTCGGGCCGTGCAAGAAGCACGTCAAGGTCACCGTCGATCGCGGCGCCATCGACAAGCGGTTCAACGAGAAGTTCACCGAACTGACGCGCAGCGATCAACCGCAAGTGCGCGGCTTCCGGCCCGGCAAAGCGCCGCGCAAGATGATTGAGAAGCAGTACTACGAGAGCGTCGCCGAAGAGATCAAGTCGCAGGTGCTGATGGCGAGTCTGGAGCAACTCGCGGAAGACCAGACCATCGCGCCGCTCAGCCCACCGGAGTTCGACCCGACGAAGGTGGACATTCCGAAGGAAGGGCCGTTCATCTACGAGTTCGACATCGAGGTGCGCCCGGAGTTCGAGTTGCCCGCGTATAAGGGCATCAAGCTCCGCCGCCCCATTCACGTTTACAGCACGGACGAAGTCGAGGCCGAGAAGAAACGCCTCCTTGAGCCTTACGGTCAGGTCGTGCCGAAGGAGCCGGCGGTTGCTGCGCTCTTTGACACCATTACCGCGGACGTCACAATCTCCTTCAAGGACAAGGAGATTAACAAGCTTTCCGAAGTGCAGGTAAAGGTCGAGCCACAACTCGCGCTGTCCGACGGCATCGCCGCGGACTTCGGCGAGAAGATGGCCGGGGCCACGCCGGGCGACGTGCGTGTGATCGACATCACGCTGTCGCAGGAAACCACCGTCGAGCAACTCCGCGGGCAGAAGGTGCAGGCCACGTTCACCATCAAGGACGTGAAGACCACACGCCCGCCGGAACTCACGCAGGAACTTCTCGAAGAGTCCTTCGGGGTCAGCACGTCGGAAGCGTTCACCGAACTCGTGCAAGCGGTTCTCGAACGGCGCCTGGAGTACACCCAACGTCGCTCGGCACGCGAACAGGTGTTGGCGACGATCGCGGCGGCCGCGGCGTGGGAACTGCCGCAGGACATGCTCCGCAAGCAGGCGCGGAAGACGCTGGCACGCAAGATGATGGAGATGCGCAACTCGGGCATGGACGACGACCAGATTCAAGGCCGCCGCCGCATCCTCGAACAGGACGTGCTGAAGAACACCGCCGACGCGCTCAAGGAGCACTTCGTGCTTCAGAAGGTCGCCGAGGTCGAGAAGATCGAGATCGAGGAAGAAGACATCGACGCGGAAATCGACCGCATTGCGGAGCAGTCCGGCGAGAGCTTCCGCAAGGTGAAGGCGCGGCTCGAAAAGGAAGACCTGATCGAAGCGGTCGCGGCCGACCTGCTCGAGCGCAAGGCGCTGGACCTCATCATCGCGAACGCGACCTACGAAGACTACGAACTCAAGGCGTCCGAGCAACAGGGCGAGGTCGCGACCGTCGAACAGGCCGCGTTGCCGGGATCGTCGGAACCGGCGCCAGCCGAGGGTGGCGAGCCGAAGACCGACAGCACCAGTTGACCGCCTGCGTACAGTACAGATACCTGAGGACGAATGACCCATTCGTAGGAAGGGGAGACAACCAGTTTCTTGCGCTCTCCCCTTGCGGGAGAGCGCAAAGACGATTGCCGTCTCCCCTTGCGTCACTGGTGGGTCATTCGTCATTTCCCACGGAGTTCGGCTATGCACCCCTTTGATGCCAACAACGCGGCCCACGCATTCGAGCCGACGTTCCAGCGCGGCGGTTACACCCGCCAACGCGAAATGACACTCGAAGCGCTACTGCTCGAACAGCGGATCATCTTCCTCAGTTGGCCCATCAACAACGATGTGGCCTCGCTCATCATCAAGCAGTTGCTGTACCTCCAGTACGAGAACAAGACGGCCGACGTCCACCTGTACATCAACAGCCCTGGCGGGTCGGTGTCCTCGACGCTGGCGATCTACGACACCATGCAGTTGATCGAAGCCCCGATTTTGACGTACTGCATGGGTCTCGCTGCCAGCGGCGCGGCAGTGCTGCTCGCGGCTGGGAGCAAGACCAAGCGGTACGCGCTGCCGAACTCGAAGGTGATGATCCACCAGCCCTACGGGCAGGTCGGTGGGCAGGTCTCGGACATCGAGATTCAGGCGAACGAGATTCTGCGAGAGCGGTCGCGGCTCAACGAGATCCTCGCCAAGCACACCGGTCAGCCGGTCGAGATGATCGCGAAGGAAACCGACCGCGACAAGTACTACCACGCGGAAGAGGCCAAGGCGTTCGGTCTCGTGGACGAGGTGCTCGCACGCCCGGCACCGACGAAAGACGGCGGAAGGCGGACGGCGGAAGGCGGAAAGCGGAGTTGAAGACAGCGGAAGATGAGCCGGTTGCACCGGCCGGATGCTCCAGTTCTGTTCTTCGGTCTTCGTTCCGCCTTCCGCCTTCCGCCCTCCCCCTTATTCCCATACACCCGCGAACCGCCCGCCCGATAGTAGAAGGCGCGGCGGTTCGCCCGGAGGACCGAATATGCCGCTTATTCCGATGGTCGTGGAGAGCCGGGGGCGCGAAGAACGCGCCTACGACATCTACAGCCGCCTCCTGAAGGACCGGATCATTTTCCTTCAGGGCGTGGTTCACGACGACATGGCGAACCTGATCGTCGCGCAGATGCTGTACCTCCAGTTCGAGGATCCGAAGCGCGACATCAGCCTCTACATCAACAGCCCCGGCGGGAGCGTGACCGCGGGTATGGCGATTTACGACACCATGCAGTTCATCACGTGCGACATCGCGACGTACTGCATGGGTCAGGCCGCCAGCATGGGCGCGATGCTTCTGTGCGCCGGGACGAAGGGCAAGCGGTTCGCACTACCGCATGCACGCGTGATGATTCACCAGCCCAGCGCCGGGAGCGAGGGCACCGTGGAAGAGATTTTGATCCACGCGAAGGAGTTCCTCCGCACGAAGGACACGCTGAACAAGTTGATGGCCGATCACTGTGGCCAGCCGGTCGAGAAGATCCTCGCGGGCACCGACCGCGACAACTTCATGTCCGCGCAAGAGGCCCGCGACTTCGGCCTGATCGACAAGGTTCTGGAGCGGATGCCGGCCGAGACGATCGCCGCTAACCGCCCTGCGGGGGGTTGACCTCGAGGTGAACCCCGCCCGCAAGGGCGGGGGTGGCGCTCAGCTACCGCCCACCCCCGCCCTTGCGGGCGGGGTTCGCGACGGATTTAGGAAGCAGGATGCGACACCACAGCCCGAACGTGCGCCGGTTCGCGCGCCGCATCGCGGTTTGTGGTGTCGTCTGCGTTTTCCTCAGCAGCGGCTGCAAGTCCAACAACAAGTACGATCTGATCGAGGCGGAACTCCGCACCCGCGAACGCGAACTCGCAAACACCCGCGCCGAACTCGACCGGTCGCGCAACCTTCTTCGTGCCTACGAAGCCTCACAATCCCGCGCCCCTCTAACTGGCCCGCAACCGGGCGCGAGCGGGCCGTTCGTCCCCGTGAAAGAAGTCGCGCTTGCTCGCGGCACTGGTGGCGTCGATGAAGACGGCGCGCCGGGTGACGAGGGGTTGATGGTCGTCATCGTGCCAAAGGACGAGGACAGCTCCGCGGTGAAGGTGCCAGCGCGGGCGATCGTCGCGGCGTGGGAGATTACTCCGGCCGGGCTGAAGAGTCCCATCGGGTCGTGGGAGATTTCGTCCGACAAGCTCCGCCGGACGTGGAAGAGCGGGCTGATTAGCACCGGTTACTTCGTCGCGGTGCCGTGGCAGACGCTTCCGAGCAACGAACGCGTGCGGATCGCGGTGCGACTGACTACCACCGACGGCCGCGTGTTCGAGGCCGACCGCGATGTGACTGTGAAAGTGACTGTTGTCCCGCGAGCCGGGGGCGGGAACGTGCCGACGATCCCGGTTCTGCCCAGCGGGCGACAGCCAATTTTCCCGGAGATGCCGGGCGTGCCGTCGGTGATACCGCCGGGTACGGAAGAACTTCCGCCGCCGGCCCCGGTTGAGGGCGAACGCGGGGCGAGGCTGCTTCCGCCCGTGAAGCAGTAGGTTTGGTTTTCACCCTGAAGGGGTGTGACAGCGTAGCCCAAGGCAACGCCCTGGGTTCGCGACCACAAGGTTTTCAGGCTGAAAGCCTGAGACACGAACCACCTGTCGCACCCCTTCAGGGTGCAAAACCTCGAACGCACGAACCCAGGGCGTTGCCCTGGGCTACGCTGTCACACCCCTTCAGGGTGAAAACCAGATGCCCAAATCTCCACTCTCGCACTTCGACGAATCCGGCGCGTCCCGCATGGTCGATGTCGGCGCAAAAGCCGAAACCAATCGTGTGGCCCGTGCGTCGGCGGTCGTGCGCATGTTTCCGGACACGCTCACGCTGATTCGCGACAAAAACGTTGCGAAGGGCGACGTGCTTGAAGTGGCACGGCTCGCGGGAATCATGGCCGCGAAGAAAACCGCGGATCTCATTCCCTTGTGTCACCCGCTGCCGCTTACGTCCGTGAAGCTCGATTTCGCGTTTCCCGCCAACGATTTACTGCGGATCGAAGCCACGGTGACGGTTTTTGGCCGTACTGGTGTTGAAATGGAGGCCCTTACTGCGGTTAGTGTCGCAGCCCTGACGGTGTACGACATGTGCAAGGCAGCCGACCGTGCGATGGTGATCGAAGCGGTCAGGCTGGAAGAGAAGGACGGCGGGAAGAGCGGGCACTTCGTCCGCGACCCGTCGTGACTCTTCAAAAAAGTAGTAGGCACACTCCGTGTGCCGTGGTGTTTTAGAACGCACACGCAGTGTGCCTACTACTTTGAATTGACGGTCGGCATCGCGGGCGTATGCTTTCCGGGTTGCGGCACGCACCGGAAATGCGGGAGGGCCGCGCGATGGGGACCGCAATGGCAACCGTTTCGCCCGCTGTTTCCGGCAGAACCACTCCGGGACTCGATCCCACACACCGCACCGCCGCGAAGAACGCGCTCGCGTTCTCGCCGGTCGCGGCCGACATTGCCGAAGCCGAACGCATCTTCGACCGCACCCTCGCGCCCCACAAAGGCCCGTTCGGGCCGCTCATCGACCACCTTCGGCACTATCGCGGGAAGCGACTGCGCCCGGCACTGGTGCTGCTCGTCGCGAAAGCCTGTGGGAAGGTCACGCCGGCGCACCACACACTTGCCGCCGCGGTGGAGATGATCCACACGGCCACGCTCGTTCACGATGACGTGCTCGACGAATCCGACCTGCGGCGGCACGTGCCCACGTTCAACGCCACCTGGGGCAACAAGGTCAGCATCCTGCTGGGCGACATGCTGTTCACGCACGCGTTCCACCTTGTCAGCACGGTGGACGTTCGCGCGTGTCAGATCACCGGCGAAGTGACGAACCGCGTGTGCGCCGGCGAACTGCGTCAGGTGACCGAGCGCGGTAACCTCGAACTGTCCGAAGCGGACTACTTCGACATCATCGACGGCAAGACCGCGGCGCTCACCGAGTGCTGCGGGCGGTTGGGTGCGTTGCACGCTGGCGCCTCGGAAGCGGTCGCGGGTAACCTCGCGAACTTCGGGCGCAACCTGGGTTTGGCGTTCCAGATCGCGGACGACCTGCTCGATTTGGTGGGCACCGAGGACGCGGCCGGCAAGACGCTCGGCACCGATCTCGAACAACAGAAGCTCACGCTGCCGGTGATCCACTGTCTGCACCGCTTGCCACCCGCCGAAGCCGCGAAACTCCGCGACGCGATCCGTGCGAACCCCGAAGGGCTTGGGTCGCGCGTGCTGCACGCGCTGGAGAAAACACAGTCGGTGGCTTACGCGAAGCGCAAGGCTGAGGAGTTCGCCCGTGCCGCGAAGGCGGAACTGGAGTGCCTGCCGCGAAGCGAGTGCCGCACGATTCTGGAAGCCGTCGCGGAGTGGAGCGTGCGACGGGAGAAGTAGTGAAGGCGAGCCGGGAGCGGTAGCGACCGGAGTTTCGCACAATCCTTGTTCATCATTTGCAGAGCGACTGAAGGCGTGGGAGTCTGACCTCCGCAACTGGTGCGCGAGGCTTCGCCCACGAAACCTAGGTGAGGGCAGCAGAGATGCCTCCATCAAAACCGAGGTTTTGACGTGTTACAAATC